>NZ_BDBA01000114.1 GCF_001612745.1 Nocardia amamiensis NBRC 102102
CTTAGTCGGCAGTGGAGTTCCGGGCCATGTCGTCAACGGTGATATCGCGGCGCGCACGCACGCGATACCGGAGCGACCGAGCGAGTGGGACCCCGGAATGCTGTGGTGGGGTGCGCACACCGTGCTGGTGACCTACCCGACCGCACCTCGGCGCTCTGAAACCGTCAAGCATTTGGTGGTACCAGTGGACCACGGGCGGCTGGCATTCCCGGTCTCATCGCAGTCGGCCGAAGCGCGACGCCTGGCTCACGAGCAGCGAGTCATCGTGCAGGCCGGCGACTGGCGAGGCAGCCCCGCCCTGGGATCACGGCAGCATTACGGCACGGCCGAATCGGTGCGCACCGGCCCGCTGTTCGACAAGGTGCAGGCAGGCATCCGCACGAAATACGCGAAGCGAATCGGCCTGGCACGCCTGGCGCACAGGTTTGCCCTGGGTGCGGCGCCCTACGCCGACATCGCGGTGGTCGTCACCGTGCACGAGAACGGATTCTTCGATGGGGAGGTGTGAGAATCCACCGCTGCCTGCCGTCGGGTTCGCTACCCGTACGGCTCGATCCGGAGAACGTAGTCGAGGTCTCTGATTCGTTCGGCTACATCCAGCGAAGCGTTGACGACCAGCCGATTGGCGCCGCCGTCCTGGTCGACCTGGGCATCGGTGGTTTCCAGCCACTCGAAGAAGTCCCGCCGAACGGCCGTCGGAGTGGCGCCGCCGCCGGTGGCTTCCGGCTCCAGAACGATGAGATATCTGCGGTGTTGCGCCGACATGATGGCCCTCCTTCGGCCGTCCCGGATGCAGCGGCGAAAGCGGAGTGCCCGCCATCAGGACATGCCCCTGTGACGCCGGAATACCCGTCGAGGCGGACCACACGCGCGGCCTCAGCGGTGATTCCGCAGATCAGGTTCGAGCAGCGCGGCTGCCCGTTGGTCTCGGCGGGCCGCGCCGCCGTCAGCGGTAGTCGTCCACGTGGTCGACGGCCCACTGCGCGAACGTGCGGGCGGGGGCGCCGGTCACCGATTCGGCGGTAGGGCCGACCGGGCTCGGTCCGGTTCCGGCGGCGGCCCAGAGATCCAGCACCGGGCGGTAGTAGAAGTCGGCTGCCTGCTCGTAGCTCAGCTCGACGAGGTCGACGGGCTCGCCGAGGGCGGCGGCGATGGCGTCGACCTGCTGGCGATGCGAGAGGGACTCGGGTCCGGTGAGCGGGTAGATCTGACCCGCGTGACCGGGGACGTCGAGTGCGGTGATGGCCGCGGCGGCAATATCCGCTTCGTGGATCGGAGTCAGTTGCAGACCTGGGAAAGGCACCCGGACGACACGCTCGGATTCGATGCTGGAAAACCAGGTGCGCGCGTTGGCCGCGAAAGCGCCGGGCCGCAGGATGGTCAGCGGCAGACCCGACTCGCGCAGCGGGTTCTCCACCGCGAGATGCATTGCGCCGATCGGGTTCTGGTCACTGACCGCCGCGAGGGAGGACAGCAGCACGATGTGTGCGACACCGGCCGACTTCGCGGCGTCGATGAAGGTGTCCAGGCCTTCGCGCGCGGCGTAGTAGAAGACCTTGTCCACCCCGTCGAGCGCGGCGGCGACCGATCGCGGATCGGCCGGGTCGAGTCCGACCAGTTCGATACCGTCAGGGGCGCTCGCGCGGTCGGGTTGAGAACTGGCCGCCCTGACCGGCTTCCCGGCTGCGAGCAGCTGATCGACGACCGTGCGACCGACAATGCCGCGGACACCGGTGACCAGGTAGGTCATGACGTTTCTCCTTCGGAACGGGAATTGCTGAGATGGGCGAGAAGGCAGCGCAACTGTTCGCCGTAATGCCGCTCGAACTCCGCCGATTGCGCATCCATGCCGAACAACTCGCGAACCTGAGCGGACAGCAGCACCGGTACGACGACCATCCCGAGCAAAGCGAGGCGAAGGGCGGCCGGGTCGAGATCGGCGGCGATCTCGCCGCGCTCTTGGCGGCGCCTGGTGTCGGCGATGTCGTCCGCGGTCAGCGGCTGGTCGATGGATGGGGTGGCATCGGACAATGCCCGCCACATGAGCAAGCGAACGCCGCGCGGGTCGTGCAGCGCGTCGCGCAGATATTTGGTGACCACCTCCGCCAGCGGCAGCGCGGGGTCGCTGATGGTGGACTCCCGCTCCAGCCACCGCTGCCGCATCGCCTGGTAAAGACCTTCTTTGCCGCCGAAGTAGTAGGTGATCAGCTGTTTGTTGACGCCCGCTCGCTCGGCGATGTCGCCGACCCGAGCCCCCGCGTAGCCGCGTGCGGCGAACTCCTCCAAGGCGGCCTCCAGCAGGCAGCGCTTGGTGCGTTCGGCATCGCGGACGCGATTGTCGGGATCCGGAGTGCGGTGAGCGGGCACCAGCACAGGGTAAGCCATAATTTTACAAATGGATAATTAATTTAGCTGCACGGATGACTGCTACGGATTCGCCGCGTCCGCGAATTTTTTGGACAGTGCGCCCTGGTCAGCCACAGAGTCCATCGCTGGAGAGTTGCTACAGGGGCGGTTCACGCCGATACAGCCTTGTCTACGCCACCGCATCGGCGGATGATCGGAGAAGAGTCACCACTGGCTCGGGTCGGGGAAAATCGCTCAGCCAAGGAACGTCATCATGTTTACCAAAGCCGCTCAGGCGATTGCCGCAACCGCCATCACACTGTTCGTCGGCGCCCTGTTCGCTCCGGCAGCATCGGCCGCTCCGGCCTCACCCGCACCGACCACCGACGCGTTGGGTCCGGTGGTGGTATGCCTCACCGTCCCGGCGGGGTCGGTCGCTCTCAGCTTCTGCATCTGACGTTGCGATCCGGCGGAAGGTAGCGCGGCATCGGACATTCCGGTTGTCGCGCGATAGGTGGCCACGTCGAGCCCGCTCAGCCGTGTGCTGAGCGGCGTATACCGCTATGCGCGGGGCCTCCCCCACGACCCGCGACGGCATTGCCTACTGCCGCGACGAAATCCCCCGGCGCTCGGCGAGATCGGCGAGCCGGACGACGGATGCCAGCAGTTTGTCGGAGGTGGTCGCGCGGGCGCGGACCTGACGCTTCTCGTCGGTCAGCGAAGTCCAGTCGTAGGTGTGGGTGACCAGAGTCCGCGCATCGTCCACCGGTTCCAGTTCCCAGCGCCACAGATGGCCGGGCGGTTCCTTGCCCGGTTCGGACGGACGCCAAGCAATGCGGCGGCCCTCTGCGAACTCCACCACGTGGTTGTCGCGCACGGCCCCGTTGGTCAGGGTCGTGCTGAACACGTCCCCTGCCGCCCGCACCCGCTGGCCCGGCGCGGCCTCCGAAAGGTTGTCGTTGCCGTCCCAGCGTGGCTGCTGGGAAGGATCGGCGATGAGCTGGAAGATTTCGACCGCACCCGCGGCGATTTCACGGCTGGCGCTGACAATGCGAGGAACTTCGGTCTCGTCGGTCACATGCCGATCGAAACATCGAGGCCGACGACCGAGCAAGCCTGCCCCGCTGATCACTGCCACGGCCTGCCCGGTGCGGTATGACTGAATCCGACATCCGATCGACGAAGGGATGCGCTCATGAGCGAGCGAGTTGCAGTAGTGTCCGGCGCCGCGCGCGGAATCGGCGCGGCGATCGCCACGCGATTGGCGGCGGACGGGCTTCGAGTCGGCGTGCTGGATTTGGATGCGGCCGCCTGCGCCGACACCGTCCGGGCGATCACCGAGGCGGGCGGGCAGGCCGTCGCTCTGGGCGCCGACGTGTCGGACGAGGAGTCGGTCTCCGCCGCGGTCGGGCAGCTGGAGACCGAGCTCGGCGCGCCGACCGTCGTGGTCAACAACGCCGGCATCCTGCGCGACAACTTGCTGTTCAAGATGAGCGTCGACGATTGGGACGCGGTGCTGAACGTGCACCTGCGCGGCGCCTTCCTGCTCACCCGCGCGGTGCAGAAATACATGGTCGAACAGAAGTGGGGGCGCATCGTCAACATGTCGAGCACGTCGGCGCTCGGCAACCGCGGCCAAGTCAACTACTCGGCGGCCAAGGCCGGTCTCCAGGGCTTCACCAAGACTTTGGCGTTCGAGCTGGGCAAGTTCGGCGTCACCGCGAATGCCATCGCGCCCGGATTCATCGTCACGGACATGACCGCGGCCACCGCCGCCCGCGTCGGCGTCTCCTTCGAGGACTTCCAGAAGGCCGCCGCCGCGCAGATCCCGGTGCAGCGCGTCGGCCGTCCCGATGACATCGCGCACACCGCGTCGTTCCTGGTGAGCGAGGGCGCGGGTTTCGTTTCCGGACAGGTGATCTATGTGGCGGGCGGTCCCACCGACTGACCGCGCGGTCCCCCTCGGCGCCCGTCCCCGTGCGGTGCCGGACGGGGACGGTAGCGTCGCAGGACATGAGACGGCGTGGGGCTCGTTGTGCCGTGACGAGTTATGTGCTGCTGCTGCCGAGCCTGATCGGAGTCGGGGCGTTTCTGTTGTTGCCCATCCTGGTGGTGGCCTGGCTCAGCGTGCACAGCTGGAACCTGTTGGGGCCCATGGAGTTCGTGGGACTGCGGAATTGGCGCTCGGTGCTGCGGGATCCGGCCTTCGGCCATGCCCTGCTGGTGACGTCGGCGTTGACGGCGATCGTCGTGCCGGTGCAGACCGTGCTGGGATTCGCGGTCGCGGCCCTGCTGGCCCGGCGCGGTGTGCACGGTCTACGGGTGCTGTACGCGCTGCCGTGGATGTGCTGCGATCTGTCGGCTCTCGGACGCTCCGGCGGCAGGTCGCTGCAAGCTTTCCGCTACTCTGCGCCGCGGGCTCGTTCCGGGCTGCGCACAAGCCCTTTTCGGTCATAGAAGGCAGTTACCGCCGCACCGGAACACAGGCCGATGATCAGGCCGAGCAATGTCATCCAGACTCCGCGTTCCAGGCCCGCCGCGCCGCTGGCTTCGAAGTACAGGATGGCGCGAATGCCCAGAAAGACCTGGTGCATCGGCTCGAATGTCGACAGCCAGCCGAAGTAGGCGGGCGTCGCTTCGATCGGCACCGTGCCGCCGGCCGAGGGAAGGCCGAGAACGATGAACAGGATGAGGTTCACCAGCATTCCGGCCGCACCGAAGGCGGCGAGTATCGACAACGCGGTCACACCGACCGCGAGGATGGCGAAGGTGCTGTAGAGGAACAACAGCAGAGCTTTGTCGATTGGCATGTCCAAAGCCGTTCCGACCGCGAGGAATACCGCGGAAAGGATCGGTGCGGCGACGGCGAGAATGCCCCATTTCATCAGCAATGTGCGCACCCGCGAGATCGGGGTGGGGGGATAGTGCACGTACCAGGGCCCGTATTCGGTCGGGGTGAATCCGAGGGACGCATCCACCATGGTGTGGATGATCATCGCGCCGGTGAATCCGGCCAGCAGTATCAGCAGCGTGTAGAAGAAGGCCGACAGGCCGCCGCCGGTGCCTTCGGGCAGTGGCCGATACGGCGCTACGACCACGTCGATCGGTTCGGCGAGCAGCAATTGGCTGGCTCCGGCCAGTTGCGGCGGGCTTTCCCCGGAGGAGCGCAGCCGGGCGTCGACGGTGTCGGTGAGCTGCTTGCCGACGGTGGCGTTGACTTTCTCCAGCGCTTGTTCGGCGATGCGAAGCGTGATCTGGGTGGCGTACGTGCCGGTACGCGGATTGGTTTGAATGGTGATGACCGGCTGATCGACCTTGCCGGACACCACACCCGCGGCGCCGAGGATGGCGAGCCGTTTGGTGAAATCGCTGGGAATGACGATCGCGCCGTAGATCTTGCCATCACGCAGCAACCGTTGCAGTTCGGTGATACCGACGACGCGCAGGTCGACCTTGTCGGCCGGGATGTTCGCCGTCATCGCCTCGGTGATCTGATTGCCGACGTTGGCCGGTTTCCCGTCGAGTGTGTCGCCTTCGTCCTGATTCACCAGAGCGAGCGGCAGGTCGTGCAGATTCTTCTCCGGGTTGACGACGTAGCCGAGGTACATCGTGGACAGCAACGCCATGAGCAGGGTGAGCACCACGACGGGTTGGATCCACGTGCGTGCACGCGTCGGTTTCGCTGCCATGGGACCGTTCCTTTCACGGCGTACTAGCGGTGGCGTGTTCGGTTGTCGGGATCGGCGTGCTTGTTCGCGTGAGGCCGGTTCGGCGAACGCAGAGCTATCTTTACCCAGTGGTGCGGCCGCCGACCGGACGTGGATTCGGAGTTTCGCCGGTGCGGCTGCCGCGACGGGTGCAGGAAGGACACGCCCGGGTCGGACACCGACAACGCCTGGGCCTGAATCCCGTAATAGTCCATGAACGCCAGCGCTTGCTCCGGCGACCAGTCCGGTGTCGGGTATCCGCCGACGGTGACGTGGCCGTGGTCGAGCAGGGCCGCGCGGTAGTCCGGCGGCAGGAAATGCGCGTGCACGTCGATCCGGTAGGTGCCCGACGGCGCGGGCTGCTGGGTTCGGGCTGGAGCGGCCTGGGCGATCGGCATCGTCCGCACTGCCGCGGCGACACCGAGCGTTCCCGCGGCGGCGCCGCCCAGCACGCGGCGGCGGTTCATCTGTACGCGGGCGGTCCAGCGGGATTCGGGCACGGACGTCCTCACTTTCCGGATCGAGAAGCACAAGGGAGTGGTGGAATCAGCTGACGGCTGGCCGGGCCGCACCGGCCGTCGTTGGCGTGCTGCGGGGTGTAGCGCACGACACACCAGGCGTACCGAAGTCGCGATCGAATCTGATGGTTTCCTCAGATACGATTCCGGTAACGGTATCGCAGGATCGGAGGACCGATGACAGAACCCGCGGTGCGCAACCGCATCGACCGGCGCCGGGAACGCACCCGCAACGCGCTGCTGGGCGCGGCGCGGAAGTTCTTGTCCGAGGGTCGTTCCGCGGTGAGCATCCAGGAGATCACCGATGCCGCCGACGTCGGGTTCGGCACCTTCTACAACCACTTCCAGTCGAAAGAGCAGTTGTTCGACGAGGCGATACGGTCGGTGCTGCTGGTCTACAGCGAGATGCGCGACGACATCGTGGCGTTGTACGACGACCCGGCCGAGGTGTTCGCGGTGAGTTTCCGCATGACCGGCCGGTTGCAACGGCAGGTGCCGGAGATGGTCCGGGTGCTGCTGAATTCCGGCATGTCGGTGCTGCTGCGTGACGAGGGGCTGGCGCCGCGCGCCCGTCGTGACATCATCGCCGCGCAGGAGGCGGGCCGATTCGAGCCGATGGATCCCGACATGGCGGTCATGGCCGCGGGCGGGTCGCTGCTGGGCCTGTTGCAGATGCTGGATGCCCGGCCGGACGCCGACGCCGGAGCGCTGTCGGACGAGATGACGTTTCATGTCCTGCGGATGTTCGGCATGACCAAACGGGCGGCGCAGAAGCTCACCTCGACGCCGCTTCCGCCACAGCCACAGCTGTAGGCCTGCCGCCGAGTTGGGCGGCGGGCCAGGCCTCCCGTCGCGGTTCACCTGGACCCGGCGAACTGCGCCAGCACCCGGCCATCGCCGCGCACCCACTGCACGGTGCAGTCGATGTTCATGTCGGCGGCGAGTTCCTCTGCCGCACCCGCGGTTTGGAAGACGCGCATGCATTCGTCGTCGGTGTAGACCGCACGCGCCAGCCCGTAATGCTCCGGCTCGCGTTCCAGCACCAGCGCGCTCACCCCGCGCCGGCCGAGCAGATTGGCCAGGGTCAGGCCGGTCGGGCCGAGGCCGACGATCACGACGTCGAAATCCGTGGTTGTCATCGCGACAGTCCTCCCGCCAGTTCGGGAACGGTCGTCTCCGGCGTCCGCACGGTCCGCAGCGCTTGGCGGAACTGCGCGAACTTGTCCAGTACCGTCTCCCCGACCGTGGTGTGCCCCCAGATGCTGATGCCTTGATACGTCGTCGGTTCCCAGGTGGATTCCAGTTCGGGACCGATCACCACCGGATTCCAGCCCACCTCCAGCTCGAAACCGGACGGCGTCACGCAGTAGAACGACAGCTCGCGATCATTGGTGTGCTGGCCGACCGACCACGCCATGCGGAAACCGAGAGCGGTCACCCGGCCGTAGGCGGCCAGCATGTCGTCCAGGGTGGCGGACTGAATGTTGATGTGCTGCACCCGAGTGCGAATCGGATCGATCTTGACGCCCCGGATATCGGCGATCGCGATCGAGTGATGGCGTTCATTGACGCGCAGGAATCGGATCTTCATCTTCAGCCCGGAGACGTTCTCGTCGATGTAGTCCGTCAGACGCGAGTCGAAGACCGTGTGGTAGTAGCCGCGCATCGCTTCCGGCTCGCGCGACACGATCGCCACATGTCCCATGCCCGCCGCACCGGTGATCCAGCCGGAGCTGAGCATCCGCAACGGCTCCGGTGTGGTCACCGGCGCGGTGAAGATCTCCTGCGCGATGCCCTTGGGCCCCGGGAACCGCCACAATCGCTGCACACCGCGCAGCGCCGCCTCCTCCGGTGTGCACTCGATGATCGGCACGCCGCGATCGGCCACACGGGCGATGATGCGGTCGAAGCTCTCGTGATCGTCGACCTGCCAGCCCAACGCGGTGACATCCTCCGCAGGGCCGCGTCGGATGAGGAATCGGCAGGCGTGGTCGTCGAGGCGGAAGCGCAGGACATCCGCGCGGAGCTCGTCCACGTGCAGCCCGATGGCGTCCGCGCCGAACCGCCGCCAGTCGTTCAGCCGCTGCGACTCCACCGCGATGTAGCCGAGGTGGACCGCGCCGAAGACGGAATCGTCGGTGTTGGGCCGCAGGAAGCCGTTCACGAGCTCGCCTGGAGGAACTCGGTGGCCAGCGTGTTGAACAGGTCCGCCCGCTCCCACTGCACCCAGTGGCCGGTATTGGCCGACAGGTACAGGTCGCAGTTGGGCATCGCGTCGGCGAGCATGCGACCGCCCTCGGGACGGTTGACCTTGTCCGCGGCACCCCAGATCACCAGCGTGGGATGGGTGACCTCGCGCAGGCGCGCGTCGCGGGTGAAATCCATCCGCCACAGGGTGCGCAGCGCCAGCGGTCCGGACGGGCGGCGCAGCGGCGGATTCGCGATCACCTCCGGATCGATGCTGGCCCGGTAGCGTTGCTCGATCACCTCGTCGGGCACCGCTGACCCGTCGTACACCAGGTATTCGCGGATGAACCGGATGATCTTCTCCCGGCTCGGTCCGCTGCCCGGGTAATAGTTCAGCAGCTCCTGCAGGCCCTTGGTCGGGAGCGCGCGTGTTGTGCCGACACCACCCGGACCCATCAGGATCATCCGGCCCACCTTCGCCGGCCGCTCCATCGCCAGCCGCAGCGCCGCCGCACCACCGTAGGAGTTGCCGACCATATGCGCCGAGGCGATGCCGAGTTCGTCCAGCAGACCTGCGACCGCCCGCGCGAGGTAGCCGAACGGATCGGACTGATCGACCCACTTCGCCGACCGCCCGTAGCCGGGCATGTCCGGCACGATCACCCGGAAATGCCTCGCCAGCGCGTCGATATTGCGGGAGTAGTTGGACAGCCCGGTCGCCCCGGGCCCGCCACCGTGCAGCAGCACCACCGCGGGACCGGCCCCGGCCTCGCTGAAGAAAATCTCGCGCCCGCCGACCCGGACCGTCCGCCCGGTGCCCACACCCTTGTCGATGCTCGTCACAGCTACCTCCACGTCCATTACTGATGAAATCATCAGGTACGAGGAAAGCATCTGTCAAGCAGAAAATGATGAAATTGTCAGGACCGTGGCTGTCGTCATCTCAAGGGTGGCACGACGGGACGAAATGGGACATCAGCCGCCCGAGCAGCCTGTTCGAGCGCAGCTGTCCGATGGCTACGGCCCTATTCCCAGAGCCCGGCGCACGGCAGCTGCGGCAGATGCTCGTCCACGTCGTCGTCGACGGTGACGACCAGGTCGAGGTGCGGGCAGGTACGCCGCAGCGCCTCCGAGACGCTCCTGGCATGGTCATCCGAGGCGCGAAATGCCAATTTCAGGGCGCCCGATTCGATCGTGATGCGCCGGATCCGCCCCGCCGGCATGCCGGTCCACACAGAATCCGGTGTCACCGTGGCTGCGGCGGGACTTCTGCTACCGCGGTCATCCTGGTGCCTCCTGACATCGCGCTCTTCGCATGTGGTGTGGACTCCACCAACGCTAGGGACGCGACGCGGCTGCGCAGTGTTCAGGAAATGGACAGTCCGCCGTCGGTGATCCGCAATGCCTTGAGCCTGGCATACAACGTGGTGCGGCTGATGCCGAGATCTCGCGCCGCCTTGAGCTTGTTCCCGTCGTGGCGGCGCATGGCTTCGATGATGGCCTCGAGTTCGGCACGCTCCCGGCCGGACAGATGCCGCACGCGGGAAGCCACGCGATAGGGCCTCGGCAGATCGCCGACGGTCACGTCGCCTGCGCGCCGATGCCGCACCACGTGCGCCAGCACGGCCTTGAGCTCATGCAGATTCCCCGGCCATGGCTGGGCTGCCAGGACTTCGATCACGCTCGGCAACAGTCGTATGTGGGCAGCGGGATCCAATTCCCGTACAAGGCGTTCCGCGATCGCCGCGAGTTCGGGTCCCCGGTGGCACAGCGGGGACAACTCCACCCGCTGCAGGCACACCGCGGCCAACGCGGCATGCGCACCGCGCAGCTCGGACAGCGGTGGCGAGGTGAGGATCAGCCGCGGGCCACGGCCGGCGGAAACAGCCTCGGTGAGGATGTCGGCCAGCGATTCCGGCAGGAGGTCGATATTGTCCACGCACAGCGTGCCGATGGGTTGGTCCAGCCGCTCACGCAGCCGCTTCCCCCACGTTCGCTCGCCCTCGACGGCGACGTCGGCGCCGCTGCGGAACTCCACCGTGTCCTCTCGGGCGAGTCTGCGCGCCTCGGTACTGCGCCCGGTGCCGCGGGCGCCGGCGACCAGGATGGGCCCGGTGCGAGTCGTGGCCTCGACATCCCGCCGCGGGGCCAGGCGCATGGGGCGGGCGCCGGGTGAGTCGATCGGTTCGAAATGGAACAGGGTGCCGCCGCCGGCCCCGGCAATCTGTGCCAGGTGAGCACGGACGGCGACGCCGGAGGCGAGGGTCAGGTCGGTGGCGTGGGCGCCGCGTTCGAGATCGTCGGTCAGCATCCGCAGCACGGCGTAATCGGCCGGACTGAGCAGATCAAGAGCCGACTTGTTGGTCAGCACGATGTCGTCGCCGACGGCGGCGACCGCGCGACGCTGCCGGGAGACCGACTGGAAGGCGGCGAGCAGGGCGCGCTCCGATGCCTTCGACTGGTCGAGCAACCGCTGCTCGATGTCCTCCGCGGCCCGCATCAGGAACGGAGCCAGCAGCGGGTTCACCGCCGACGATGAGCCGGTGATGTCGAGGACGCCCTCCACCCGCCGCGTCACCGGGTGCCGGATGGGGTGGCCGTAGCAGGTGAACGCCTTGAAGGGTTCGATGTAGTGCTCGGCGCCATGAACGATGATCCCCTGCCGGGTTTCGATCGCCGTGCCCAGCGCATTGGTTCCGATCGTCTCTTCGGCCAGGCTGACTCCATCCCGGACGCCGAGCTTGACCAGCGCGGATTCGAACTGCGGGTCGTCGAACCAGCTGTACACCAAACGGCAGTCACGGTCGGCGAGCAACAAGCTGAACGCGGTGCCGGTGAGGGTCTCGGCCATGCGATCCAGCACCACCGCGGCGGCTTCGACGAGACGGCTGCTTGGATCGAATTCAGCCACGGGAAGATCGGCGAAACCGTCGAACTCGGGCGCTACGCCGCAGAGCTTCGAACGCTTCCACGACAGCTCGATTTCCGGTCGCGTCACCAACGCTCCGGTTCCGGGGTCGTGAATCGAGGACACCTCACTCCTCACGTGCTGCCTCGCGGCTGTCACAGACTCCGACACGAGATCGGATCCATGGCCGCCGCGCGTGGCCTTGCCATGTGCGAAATCCAGAGTACTCATCATGAGTGTTTCACATCACATCAGATACTGGTCGGCTATCACAGCACCTGTCACGGCCGCCACCGCGCCGACGCGAATCGCGAGGTCAGAGGGTTTAGGTTCCTCCTTCGTTACCTGCCCGCCCATGGTGGGTCACGCCAGCCGTTCGCCTGTGACCTCGCCGCAACATTGTCCAGAAACTGAACAGCACCCGGGCCGCGCAGCGTCATAACTTTGTTACCAGGCGATCGGACCGGCAATGGCGCCGAGTTTCCCGGCAATGGCGCCGGGAGCGTCAGGAGAGTGACAGCCGGTCACCGAGGACTTGCCGTACACGGCGGTCGCTCTCCTGACGTCCCGAACGCCCGACGATGTCCGCAAGACCCAGGAGCACGGATCGCGACCAGCTGTGTCGCGTAACCATCGCACCTGAAGCGCCGGATCCGCCGGTCGTGCACGACGCGACCGATAGCCGGTCCGGGCAGTTCACCGGAAAGAGAAGTGGTCCAGTTGCCGTATGCCAGAATGACCTCTCGCGCCACCGACAGCGGCCGGCTTCCGAACAGACACTGGATACCGGCAGCCGATACGAATCCGTTCACGCTCGACGATCTCCGCGTCGCTGCTCGTGTCCTGGGGTTTCCCGACGTGCGCTCCCTCGTCGGCAGCCTCCTCGAGCTCAGCGCGCCCGAGGGCGGACCGCAATAGCGCACTCGTCGCACGATCAGACGCCGAGGGCCGCCGCGATGGGCTCGCCTGGCGCGGCACCGGGGGGAATGGCGAAGATGGCGCTGCCGGTGTGCTGGATCAGGCCGTTGAGCCGGTCGGTGGCGGCCAGGGCGCGCTGGGCTCGGATGAATTGGTTCGGCGGGTTGTTCATGTAGGCGGCGAACAGCAGGCCCGCGTCGAGTTGGTTGTGTCCGCCGTGGGTGTGGTTCGGGTCGGTGCCCGCCGGGTGCTCGTGCGGCGGTGCGGATTCCGAGGCGCCGGCGAGTAGGACGCCGTAGTCGTAGTTGTAGCCGCGGCGCAGCATCGGGATGCCGTGGACGAGTCGCACGTGGGCGTCGGCGGGAATTTCGAGATCACCGTCCGCAGACCGGGCATCCAAGTCGATCGGGTCGAATTCGGTGCGCCCGCCGAGCGGGGCGCCGTCATCGCGGCGGCGGCCGATGATGCGGTTCTGCTCGGCGATCGGCAGCTGGTCCCATTCGGCGGTCTTCATCCGGATCTTGCGGAATACCAGGTAGGTTCCGCCGTGGAACCAATCCGGCTCGCCGGGAGATGCGACCCATACTGCGCGATCGAACTCCGGCGTTCCGGCGCGAGGGTTGGCCGTACCGTCCTTGTGCCCGAACATATTTCGTGGCGTTCCGGCACCCGGTCGGCTGAGGAAGCCCTGCTGTGTCCACCGCATGCGTGCGAGACCTGGCATGCGTGCCCGGAAGGCGCGAAAGGTGTGGCTGACGATCTGCGGATCGTCGGCGCAGATCTGGACCAGCACATCGCCGCCGCTCCACGCGGGCTGGAGAGCGTCTCCGGCGAATTCGGGCAGTGCATGCAGGTGTTCCGGTCGACGGTCCGCCAAGCCGAACCGGCCGTCGAAGATGCTCGGGCCCAGACCGAACGTCACCGTCAGCCGGGCCGGATCGAGGCCGGTGGCGAAGTCGGTGTGCGCACTGAATCCCGGTGGTGTGCCAGGCTTTTCGGGAGCCGGGTCACCAGCCGCGAGCGCGGCCGCCGTGGCCGTCCATCCGGCGAGCAGATCCCGCAGCGCCGCGCGATCCGGCCGCGCGATATCGCAGGCCAAGAACAGCGCATGCGACTGCGCCGGAGTCGCGATGCCCGCTTGCCTGGCCCCATGAAATGCCTCGACATGGGACCCGGCGGGCTCCGCGCCGATCATCCGGCCAGTCGCGACACCGGCCGTCGCCGCACCGGCGGCGGCGAGCGCCGAACCGAAAAGGCCGCGCCGCGACACCCGCCACGACGGATCATCCTTACTACTCTTGGTAGTAGATTCGCTCATACGCGCCGAGCGTACTCGAGCCGCATGTGATCTTCAACCAGATTGAAGGTTGCCCGGCCTACCCGGATCGGCTGGCCGAGGCCGTGCGAGAGACTGAAGTGGTGACCACCGACAACGGCCGCCCCGGCTTCCCAGCGACCAGCGCATCGATCGTCGTGCTGATGCTGGCGCGGCGCGTGGAGGCCGAACTCGCGGCCGCGCTCGCGCCGCTGGATCTCACCGTCGCCAGGCTCGGTCTCCTCGGTCATATCGGCAGCGTGCCCGGGGTGTCGTTCAGCGATCTGGCACGGATGTCCGGCATCAGCGTGCAGGGCGTCCACACCGCGGTGAAGGCCCTCATCGGCGCCGGGCTCGTCCGGGATCGCACGGCGCGCGCGGGGTCCGCGTCGACCATCGAGCTCACCGCCAAGGGTGCCCGCCTGCTCGGGGACGCGCAGCAGGTGGTCTCCGATGTCGACGAGCGCCTGTTCGGAGCGCAGGGGGATCCGATCCAGCGGACAATAGGCGCCGCAATTGCGCTCGCATTCGCGCAGAATCGGATACCCGGGCGGTAATTCGCCGATGCGCCGTCGACTCGGCTTCAGAGAAATCACTTGTCATACGACGCGACACCGACCGGTCCGATGCCAACGCATAGATCGAGACCTGGTGTGGCAGAAGCGATCCGGAGCGATGTGCCGCCGCCGACTATCCGGACGAATACCGTATTCGGCCCCTCCCGGACCGGGGCCGCAACGGCTTTCCCGTGCTCGAAGCCGACAGTTATCCGGCCGTCCTGGTTGGCGAAGTAGTTGAGCTGCGCGGTCCACTCGTGCTCGAACATAGGCCCGTCCAGGTGCAGATGGACCGGCGCGGCGTTGGTGATCCGGTACCCGCAGCCCGGCTGCGGACCGGGAAGGATGATTCGATTCCACCAAACCACTGCTTCGACGATCTCTCCGGTGTCGGTGATCATCCGCAGATGCGGCGTCGAGTCGGCGAAAGCGCCGGGAGCGGCGACGGGCGAGAGCACCTGACTGGTCAGGTTCTGGGGATAGGCCAGGGGATTCAGCACATGCCACGGCACTTCCTGCTCGAGCAGTGGTGCACCGTCCCACCCGGCCAGCGCTGATTTCACGTTCGTCACATACGTTCTGGTCGGGCCGACCCGCCACGATCGCACGAAGGTATAGGTGGACCACAGACTGCTCACGAGAAAGACCACCAGCGCGGCGACCACGACACGGCGCCCCGGGAACGACACCGATCCGCGTGACGGTTTCGGCCGGGCACGCGCCAGCAGCGCACCCGCGGCAGCCAGCACCACCGCCAGGTCGGCGAAGTAGCGCAGGGACTGCATCAGTTCCGCCGCGGTATTCGGTCCGCTGCGCGCCAGCGCCACCGCTAGCTGGACGACCAGAATGTAGGCCACGATCGCCAGCCAGACCGGAACCACCCGCAGCCGGGCGCGGACCGACCAGACCATCAGCCCGGCCAACGCGAGCCACGCCGCCGGCACTGCCCAGTCCGGCGGATCCGCCCACGGTGTGGACGGTAACCACCGCTCCCAGACCCAAGGGCCGCCGAACAATGCCGGGACGATGCCGAGTGATGCCGCGCCCGGCAGCAGATCCCGCAGCTCGCGCAGGTCGTCGGGCACGACGGGGCCGCCGACCACCGCGAGATAACCGATCAGCCAGCAGGCCAGCACCGAGCCGGATCCGGCCCACAGTGCCGCACCGCGTCGCGCGACCACACGAATCGGGGACTCGCCACCATCGACATAGCGAGCCAGGGCCACTGCCGCGAACGCGACTATCGGCACGATCACCGACTTCTCGAAGAACAGCAGCGCCACCGCGAACACCACGGTCCCGGAAATGGCGTACCGGCGCCGACCGCTGCGGACCAGCAGCATCGCATCGCCGATCACCCAGGCGACGGCGAATTGCAGAGGCAGCGCGTTCAGGGCAGCCGACCACCACGCGAACGCAGGCAGCGTCAGCGGGCAGAACAGATAGAAGACCAGCGGGGGCAGGATCGTCCACCGCACGCCCACCAACACCAGCAGCATCCGCAGTACCGCCACGGATGCCGCGAGCTGGAGTACCAGCAGCACGGCCACCGGCCCGGCCCAGGCCAGCGGCGCCATCGCGGTCACCGCCCACGCGGTGGCGAAGGCCAAGGGCATGAAGTGCCCGTCATGGTTGTACAGCAGCAGATCCGCCGACCACAGCGGGAATCGGGCCGCTCGGCCGACCAGGATGAGATCGTCCCAATAGAAGTAGCCGCTGTCGGCTACCCACCAGCGGATCGCCAGCTGCGCCACGATGAGACATCCGGCCGCGACGACCACCGGCCGCGCATCCCGAATCCTGCGGGCGAAGCGGACCGTCGCCGACGATGGCGGCCGAGGGACGCGCACGGGCTCCGGCACGACGAGCGCGGCAGTGTCCATGTCATCCCACGGTAGCGCCGGTCGGCTCCGGAACCCATTCCACTCGCCCCGGTGTTTCCCCGGCTTACGCTTTCCAGACCGCAACCAGTCCTGGGACCTGTCAGCATCCTGGTTCTGCGGCAGCACGCGTATCGAGCACCCGCGGTCCCGAATGGCCGGGCAGCGTGCGCTGCGCGGGGACGCTGGTCAGCGGTTGACGCGGCGACGACGTACGCCCGTCCGCCGCACCGCTGGGACCGGACTCAGTGGCCGACGACGCCGCTCAGCTCGTTCGGCGTGCCGGGCAACGTGACGGTCGCTGTTTTCGCTCCGGTCGCCAGATCGATCCGATGCACCTGCTTGGTGGCGGGATCCGAGACGTACGCCGTGCCGCCGCGGACGAACAACGCAGGTCGCGGTTTCTGCCACTGCAGCGGTTCCTGCCAGGGGGCGGTGACCGGAATGGTGCGCACGACGGCGCCCGCGACCGGATCGATCACGTGGATACGGCCGTCCGTGCCGAGGACGAGGGCCTCATCGTGCGGGCCGCGGCCGAGCGAGCGGAAGGTGTAGCTGGTGCCGAGATCGACAAGGCGCAGCGTGCCCGTGACCGTGTCGATCAGCGAGATCTGCTGTGGCCGTTCGAGTTCGGCGTCTTTGTCGCGCTTGTAGTCGCCGAGCACGATGGGTGAGGTCGCGCTGCCCGCCTGGTTGCCGATCCGGCCGTATTCGGTGGGGCTGGTCACTTTGCCGATCACGCCGTTGCGGTAGACGAGCACACCGTTCTGGCAACCGATCACGACGGCCTCGCCCGCGGCGGTCGCCTCGCCGTGCACTCCGGGGCAGTCCTCGTTGCGCGCCTTCTCGGTGCGGTTCTTGTCGAGCACCGCGATGCCGGTCCGCTTTTCTTCGGTACCGAGCGTGACGACCAGTTCACCGTTGGCGAGTTCGATCGCGACGCCGTGGTGCGGGGCGGCGGCACGGTAGGTGGAGGTCTTCGGTGTGCCCTCGGCGAGATCGGCGGGGTCGAACACGACGACTTCACCGGTGCCGTCGCTGAACAGCACGGTTCGCCCGGCATGGCGCACCACATGGCCCGGCTCGGGACCGGGGAACCGTGCACCGGTGAATTCGGCAGCGGTAGCGTCGAAAACGCGGAAACCGTCTGTGGTGGAGACGATCAGATGGCGGTCGTCCCCTGCCGGGTTGAGCCGGTTGAAGCCGTCGAGGTCGACCGTGCCCGCGAGCTCCAGAGTGGTTCCGTCGAGGACGTAGATGCCGCTGTCATGGGTGAGCGCGATCGGATCGGCGATGTGTTTTCGCGGGGTGTTCTGGTCTGCCTGCGTGCCGGCGCCGCAACCGGCGACGGTGAGAACGGCGGCCATCAAGCCGGCCAAGCCCGCCGATTTCGTGGTTCGTGATCGTGGCTGCATGGATTTCCTTCTGTTGGGCGGCGCTAACCGGTGGTGAGCCCGCGGACGATGGCCTCGGTGTTGGCGCGCATCATGTCCAGGTAGGTGCCCGCGCCGCCGCCCGGTTCGGTGAGCGACTCCGAGTACAGCGGGATCACCCGCACGTGCAGGCCGGCCTGTTCGGCGAGCACCCTGGCCAGGCGATCGGGTTGCGAGGAATCGGCGAAGATCGCCCCGACCCCGGCGGCGCGGATCGTTCCGGCGAGCGCGGCCAGATCCGACGGGCTCGGCGAGGCCAGCGTGGTGCCGCCCGGAATCACGGCGCCGACCACGGCGAAGCCGAATCGCTCTGCGAGGTAACCGAAGACGTGGTGGTTGGTGACCAATTTGCGTCGCTCGGCGGGAATCGTGGCGAACCGATCGGTCATCCAGCGGTCGAGCCGATCGAGTTCGGCGAGGTAGCGGTCGGCCCCGGCACGGATCGCGGCGGCGTCGACGCCGTCGACGTCCGCGATGATCCGATCACGGACGATCTCGACGGCTCTGCGCACGCGACGCGGGTCGGTCCAGAAGTGCGGATCCGGCCTGCCGTTCGCGTCGTCGGCGGAGTAGCTGATCGGATCGATCTCCGTGCCGACCGAGACGGCCGCGACACCGGACCGCTCGGCTGCCTCGACGTTGCGCAGCACGTTCTCCTCGAGGCCGAGACCGTTGTAGACGATCAGGCTCGCGCGTTCGAGCTGGGCGGCCTGCTGGGCGGATATCGCGAAGAAGTGCGGGTCGGCGTTCGGCGGCATCAGGACGGTGACCTCGACCGCGTCGCCGGCGATGGCACGGGTGAGGTCGCCGAGAATATTGGTGGTGACGATGATTCCGCCGCGGTCGGCGCCGGAATTCAGGCATGCGGTCAGCGCGAGCAGCGCCGCGGCGACCAGTGCGCACAGCCGGATCGCGGGCTTCATCGGCCGACCTCCACCATCACCGTCGGGCTGACATCGAGGGGGAACGTTCGTGCGCTTCGGAGGTTGTCCGCGTAGTCGATCTCGTGGATCACTTTGCCCGCAGGATCGTTGACATAGGCGCGGTGGTCGTCGACGAGGATCACCGGCGCTTGGGCGCCGGCGGCTACCGGCGCGGTCAGCGGTCGCGCCGCGGTGGACTCGCGCCCGGACGCCGGGTCGTAACCGTGCAGCACGCCGTCCTCGGTGAGGGTCAGCACCGCGGTGCCCTCCCCCGCCGTGTTAGCCGCGACCACCGGGCCCGTCTCCAGCAAGGTCCACGTCGTGCGCCTGATGTCGAGCATCCAGACGCCGCGCCGCCGGGCCGGTGCCACCAGCGTCGTGCTGCCGGGGCGATGGAAGAACTCGACCGCACGGTCGCCATCGGCGACCGCGTGCGGATACGGGATCTTCGCACCCGTGAACACCGCGTCTCGCGCCGTCACCACCAATGCCCCGTCGGCGCAACCGAAGACAACGCCACGCCACGTCACCGCCGAGCCGCGCGGGTTCGGGCATCCCTCCGCGATGGCCGCGGCCGGTGCGCCGTCCCGGGTGCGTACCTCGATGGCTCCCCTGGCAGGCACCGAAACCAGCAAGTGCTCGGCGTAGGGCACGGCTGCCCCCTCCGCGATCACGCCGCGTTCGTGCAGCGAACCGGTGCCGAGCGCGGACCGGTCGAGCAGCGTCGTGCCACCCGCTTCGAAAGCGACTGCCGTGACACTGCCGTCACCGTGCACGGCCGACATCGCACCACCGGTGAACGCGCCGAGATCCCGCGCAGGCGCTCGGTAATAGTGCACATGGTCGCCGTGGTCGACCGTCCACGCGCCCGCGTCGACGGTACGCACCCGGCCACGGCCGGACAGGAAGGCGAAACGGCCGTCGCCGCCGATACCGTCGACACCTTCGGTCCGGCCGAGGTCGATGACGTCCCCGGTGATGAGATCGACAACCCGCACAGCGCCGGTCTCCTTGTCGGCCACGACAAGACGCGGCTGCGCTTCCGCGGTCTCCTCGGCGCCCTCGACATAGCCGTGCGGCGTCACCTCCACCGGCTGGGACGGCCCGCTCGCGCCGCAGCCGAGCAGCGGCGCGAGCGCAGCGAGGACCAGCGACAATGCCAGCGGTTTCGACGTCGGACCGGTCGAGCGAACGCGATCACGCAGCCAGGCCGACAGCGCGGAGAGGAAGAACAAAGCGACGGCGGTCGCGGCGATCGTCGCGCCCGCCGCGGTGCCCGCGTGCCACGAAATCACCAGTCCGGCAGCCGTGGCCACCGCACCGAGCGCCGCGGCGGTGAGCATGATCGACCGGATGCGATGCACCCAGTAGACCGCGGCGGCGGGCGGCGCGATGAGCAGGCCGAAGACCAGCAGCGTGCCGACGATATGGAACGACGCGACGATCGCCAGGGTCACCAGACCGATCAGCGCCACATGCGCGAAACGGGGTCGCAGCCCGAGAGTGTGCGCTTTGCGCGGATCGAAGGTGAGCGCGACGAACGCCCGGTGGCCCAGTACCGAAACCACGGCCGCGAGAAGCACTGCGGCCGCCAGGTACCACAGCTCCCGTTCCCGGACGGCCAGTACGTCACCGAAGAGAAATCCGGTCAGGTCGACCGCGAACGACGGCGAATGCGACACGATGATCACCCCCACCGACAGCATCCCGACGAACAGCAGCCCGATGCCTGTGTCGGGCGCGAATCTGGTGCCGCGGCCGAGCACGGAGACCCCGACCGCCATCGCCGCCGCGCTGAATGCCGCGCCCAGCAACAGGTTTCCGCCCAGCAGGGCCGCTATCGCGACACCCGGCAGCATTCCGTGCGCCATCGCGTCGCTCAGAAATGCCATGCCGCGCACCACGACCCACGTTCCCGCGATGGCGCACAGGCACGACACGAGCAGCCCGCCACACAAGGCCCGCTGAACGAAGGAAACCTCGAACGGGGCGACCAACCACTCCATGGCGCAGCACTCTACAATGATAACGATTATCATTTCAACGAGTGATCGAGGAAGCGGTGCCGCCACCAGATATCCGTATCGCCGAACTGTCGGCCGGATACCGAGGACATCCGGTGCTGCACGAGCTGAGCGGCACCATTCCGGGCGGACAGGTGACCGCCCTCGTCGGGCCGAACGGGTCCGGCAAATCCACCCTGCTCGGCGTGCTCGCCGGTGTCATCAGGCCCACGTCGGGAACGCTCAGCCCGGGTCACGCCCGACCGGCATTCGTCGTGCAACAGAGCAGCGTCCCCGCGACCCTGCCGATCACGGTCCACGAAACCGTCGCCATGGGCCGCTGGGCGCACCGCGGCGCGTGGCGCCGCCTCACCCGGCGGGATCGGACGATCGTGCGCGAATACCTCGACCGCATGGACATCGCCGACCTCGCCGACCGCCGGCTCGACACCCTCTCCGGCGGCCAGCGCCAGCGCGCACTGCTGGCCCAGGCACTCGCGCAGGAATCCGGCCTACTCCTGCTGGACGAACCGACGACCGGGCTGGATTCCCTTGCCCAACAGGAGATTTCCGAGGCGATTGGCCGAGTCTGCGACCAAGGCGTCACGGTCGTGCACGCCACGCACAGCCGCGAGGACGCACTGCGCGCCGATCACTGCCTCCTTTTGCGCGGCGGGCGGATCGCCGCCCAAGGAGATCCGCACACCGTCCTGCACAGCGAGCGAACCACCGAACCGGCCTGAATCGCGGCGCACGGAAAACGCCGCCTCTGCACAGCAGACCGCTCTACGTTCAGGTGCACACCGAACTAGCGTGGCACTCCCGGCATTCCAGCGAAGAGAATCCGAAAGACGCTGGGAGCGTGGAGCACGACCTGGGCTGATGGAACATAAGGAGCGCCTTCGTTGGTGTCGGTGACGGCGTAGTCGGCGTGGCTGCCGGGGACGCGGTCGAGAACCCCTTCGCAGCGTGGGCCGCCGGTGGCGTTCACCTTCGGCAGATCGTCGGGGTAGGTGTAGGGCCGAGCGCCGTACATGAAACCGGCGTTGAAGATGGCGCCCGGCACGGTTCCGCCGACGATGGCTTCGGCCGCGGGCAGCGCCTTCGCGATGCCGACGACCACGCAGTACAGCACGGGTGAGTACCGGTCGAGCAGGGAGCTGGTCGGTCGCAGGAGTTCCACCGCCGCGGCGAGACCATGCTCGTTCTCGGCGAGCACCGCCCTGGTGGTGTCGGCGAACCCGATGAGCTCGAGCAGCAGGGCATCCACGTCGTGCACACCGGTGGTGATCGTCTCGCTCGCGACGGTCGCGTTGTCCACGGTGCGCAATAGATCGGGAGCGGTGTCGGCGTACAGTCCGGCGACATCCCGGGTAGCCGACAGGTCTTGTTGCAGCGCAGGCAGGCTCGGATTGAGCTGCCGCAGATAGTCATCGGCGCGGGCGAGGAGATCGCCGAACTGATCGCCGCGACCGTGCAGTGCGGTGCCCAGCGCGGCCAGCGTGGCGTTGAGCTTGCCGGGTTCGACCGCGGCGAGGATGGCGCTCAGCCGCTGGAACAGCGTGTTGTACTCGACGGTGACGGCGTCGGCGCGGATCGTCGCACCCGGCCGCAGCGGCGTCGGCGACGGCATGCCAGGCGCGACGAAAGTGACGTACTTGGCGCCGAACACCGTGGTGGAGCGGATCTCCACCGTCGCGTTGGCGGGCACCAGCCGCAGCAACTCGGGGTCGAGCGCCAGCCGCAGGCGTACATGGTCGTCGCGATATTCCACAGCGCTCACCCGTCCGAGTTCCACCCCCCGCATCCGGACCTTCGCATCGGGGTCCAGAACCAACCCTGAGCGGGGCGCCTCGACGGTGACCGTCGCGGTGGACCGGAACCGCCCCGCGTACATCGATACGGCGAGCACGACGACCGCGGTGATCAGCAGAATCATCACCGCCCCTGCGAATTTCAACCGAATCGCCCGCCACACGGCCAGCCGCGCCCGTTCGCGGGAATCTTGCTTCGGATGCACGGATCACCTCTTACCGCGGGCTGTGCAGGCGAGGCACGCCATCCGCCCTGACCCCAGTGACGGCGGCGGGTCGGTCCCCTTGCCCGACACTTCTCAATCGTAGTACTGTCCAGACACGTGTCCATGATAGGTTGCGGGCACCGATCCGGGGAAGGATTTCCACATGACGCTGGTGACACCGCCGCGGGTATCCGGAGGCGACCACGAGCACGGCCATCTGGAGGAGTTCCGCGTCGATCCGATCGGGCTGATGCGCCGGGTCCGCGAAGAGTGCGGTGACGTCGGGTCATTCGATCTGGCGGGCCGACAGGTCATCCTGCTGTCCGGCGCGGAGGCCAACGAATTCTTCTTCCGTTCCGGCGACGAGGACCTCGACCAGGCCGCCGCCTATCCGTTCATGAAGCCCATCTTCGGCGACGGCGTCGTCTTCGACGCCGGCCCGGAACGCCGCAAGGAGATGTTGCACAACCAGGCATTGCGCGCGGAGCACATGCGCGGCCACGCCGCGACCATCGCCCGCGAGGTCGAGCGGATGCTGGCGCGCTGGGGCGATGCAGGGGAGATCGACCTGCTCGACTTCTTCGCCGAGCTGACCATCTACACCTCCTCGGCCTGCCTGATCGGCGTGAAGTTCCGCGACGAACTCGACGACCGCTTCGCCCGCCTCTACCACGACCTCGAACGCGGCACCGACGCATTGGCTTACGTCGACCCGTACGCCCCGATCGAAAGCTTCCGGCGCCGCGACCAGGCGCGCGCCGAGTTGGTCGACCTGGTCCAGGCCATCATGGACCGCAGGGCCGCGAACCCGCCCGCGGGCAAGGACGACCGGGACATGCTCGACGTGCTCATCTCGATCCCGGGCGACGACGGCCGGCCGCGGTTCAGCGCCAGCGAGATCACCGGCATCTTCATCTCCATGATGTTCGCCGGCCACCACACCACCTCCGGCACGGCGGCCTGGACGATCATCGAACTGCTGCGCCACCCCGGGATATCGCGTCAGGTCGTCGCCGAACTGGACGAGCTCTACGCCGACGGCTCCGACATCAGCTTCGGCGCGCTGCGCCGAATCCCCCGGCTCGAAGCGGTGCTCAAGGAAACGCTGCGCCTGCACCCGCCGTTGATCATCCTCATGCGCGTGGCGCGAGGCGACTTCGATGTCCGCGGCCATCGCATCGCCCCCGGTGACCACGTGGCCGCCACACCAGCCATCTCGAATCGGATTCCGGAGGACTTTCCCGATCCGGACGCCTTCGATCCCGGCCGCTACCTCGACCCCAACCAAGCGGACATCGTCCACCGCTGGACCTGGATTCCGTTCGGCGCGGGCCGCCACCGCTGCGTCGGCGCCGCGTTCGCACTCATGCAACTGAAGGCGATCTTCTCACTCCTGTTGCGCGACTGGGAGTTCGAGATGACCCAGCCGCCGGACCACTACCGCAACGACCACTCCAAGATGGTCGTGCAACTCGCGCAGCCATGCACCGTCCGCTACCGGCGGCGCAAGCCCGGCACCGCGTGAGCGGCCCGTGGCCCCGAGCGGGCTCCTCGTATCGCACTTGGCGTAGACATAGGCCAGTTCGGCGGCGCGGTAGCGGTAGTCGACGTTGATCGGCACGGCCGCCGATTGCCCCTTGGAGCTGTCACACGACGGTGAGTGGAAGGGGTATCCCCCGGTCGGTGAAGGCGAACGCGGCGCCGGTGCTGAACCGCGTCAGCGCGACCTCCGTCGCCTCCCGGAACGGTTTCGCACCGAGCGCGATCTCGGCGGTCCAGCCCTGATCGGTGCCGGCGACGGCCTCGGCGCGGAAGCGCGGATTCACGCCACGCACCAGTGCGTTCAGCGGGCCGAGGTGGTGCGGGCCGAGCAGCGACGGCCAGGTTCCGTCGGTGTGGGCGCCGCTGGCCGCCGGAAACGTCAGCCGGACACGGCCGTTGGCTTCGGCTACCTCGATCCCCGTGTAGCACAGCGGGTTCAGAGCGGGATGCAGGCGCAGCACCGTAGCCAGCGCCCGGGCGTCATCGGTGAGGCCGAGGCAGTCGCGCAAGCGCTCACTGGTGAGCCCGGCGATCCCGGCGAACTGTTTGCGCCCGATCTCGAGCGCCGCAGGTGCGTCCAGCCGTGCGCGCACCGCGATCATGAACCCGAGGGTCAACAGGTGCTGTTGCAGGCAGACCTCTTCGGCGATGCGCACCAGCGCCGAGCGGGAGAAGTCGGCGAAGCGCACATCGCTGAGCAACGGCCCCGAATAGTCCGGCCGCCCTTCCTCGGCGCGGTCGATCGCGGGCAGCGCGAGCCCCGCCGCCACCGACCCGGCGACGAGTTCGGCGTTGGGCGGCACCGGCGGTGGCACGTGCGTGGGATCGATGCGGACGGTCCACGCGCACACCGGTTTCCGGTCGGCCGGTCGACGCGGAGGTCGGTGGATCGGCCGGACCTGGGCGTGCGGATTGGTGGCCAGTGCCGTCGCGTCGAACGTCGGGTCTTCGATGTCGTGGCACATCGACACGACGAACTCCTCGCCCATCGGCTCCACGTCGGCGAGCGCGCCACACTGGTCGAGCCAGAACTCGCCATGGTCGTGATCGTCGACCCGGAACCGGAAATCCATGAACTGCGGTGGCGCGCCGATATCCAGTTGCAGCCCTTTGAAGATGGTCTCCACGCCGTCGCCGGTGAAGCCGAGTGCGCGCTGCATGCGCCGGGTGTAGACCGGGCTGGCCAGCTGCCACTCCTCGATCGCGATCGCGGTCATGCCCTCCCGGCCGAACGCGGCGATGGAGTGCGGCATGCCCGAGCGGTCGATGAGGTGCCCGCACAGGAGCAGTTCGGGAACGAGCGCGGCCAGGGTCGGACGATCCAGGTCGGCGAATCGGCTGTGTGGTGTGGCCATCGCGGTCACCACAGCGAGACCGGCGATTCGCCGACCCGGTACCACCCGGGCAGCGGTCGGCCTGAGACCGAACGCTCGATGCGCCGCTGCATGCCCGGCGTGAGCGCCTTGTTCGTGATCATCTCCAGGAACAGCGCGGAGACATTGCCGAAGTCGAAGAAGTCACGCTGCCAGGACCATTGGAAGTCGCCGCCGTAGCGGAACCAGCTGCCGCCGATGCCCTCGGGCGAGTAGTTGCGCCCGTCCGGGCGTTCGGCCGCGCTGATCTGTTTCCAGAACCCGATGACGCTGCCGGTGCGTTCGTCGACGACGAACTCCTGATACGGGTAGGTCCAGCCCTCCAGCCCGGCCATCTCCTGGCCGAGGGCGAGCTCGCGGATCTCGTCGCGGCCGACAGCCATGAACTCCTGGGTCGGACCGTAGTTCCACCCGTAGGTGGCGTCCTCGGTGTACATCTGCGCGAGCGGCTTCCAGTCGCCCTTTTCCTCGCAGCGCTGATTCTCCACGATCCAGCGCTGGATCATTTCGTCGAGTTCGGCGCGTTCGAAACCTGGCATCAGTCGAACCTTTCGGGCCGGGGCGGTCTCGCCGTCGCCCGCGATCGACAAGCCTTGGTGCGGCCGTGATCACCGAGTGACGCTCCCGAGAGACACCTAGCTGGACATGTGTCTGGACGCTACCACCGCCCGTTTTGCCGGACAATCCCCGAACAGCCGGTCACCCGCAATATCGCGCGCCGCCTCGGACCGCCAGCGCCCGGCGCGTCGCAACGGGTCGGGCAACCGCGCTCGCCCATGATGTTCAGCGTTCATCGGCGCAGAGGGCGCCGCCCGGCGCCGTGTGCCGCAATCGATCGACTCGACCGAGGATGGGAGAGCGTGTGGGGAAGATGGGCAGGCGGAAGCGATCCAGGCTGATCACCAGCGGGATCCTGCGCGAAAAGCAGCAAACGAGAGAACCCGGTGATCCGGCGAAACCGGCGCCGGAACTCGCGGAGGCCGTCGAGGTCGTCGCCGCGCTGGACCTCGACGCCCTCGCGACACGCGTGCGTGCGCGGCGCCGCGAGATGAAGTGGACCCAGGCGGACGTGGCGGGCAACGGCGGCCCGGCGGCCAAAGCGGTCAGCGAGATCGAGCGGTCTCGCAATCCGCAGCCCAGCACCGAGGTGCTGGACAAACTGGACGCAGGGCTCGGCTGGCCGCCGGGCACCAGCGCGACGATCCTGCACGACGGCGTGGCCGGCGAACTGGCCGCGGCACACTGATCAGCGGTTCGAAAACCGGTCGGCCGGAGCGCCTTTCGCGCTCCGACCGGCCGCGCCGTCATGTTGCTCCGCGGACCCCTCAGCGAGTGCTCTCGCGTCGCCGGAATACGCGAGCCCGGCGGTGTGGGACGCAGAACCGCCGCTACAGCGGCGCGGTTGTCGTGTTCGAGCGTCCGACCCGTTCGTCGTTGATCAAGTGGTAGGCGCGACCCAAGTCGTCCAGCACCCGCTCCCATCGAAGCTCCGCCTCGTAGCCGCGCGGGTTGTGACTGAGCAGCAGCAGGGCCTCGGCCGCGTCCGTCGAACGCGCGGCGGCGTCCAGCAGGACCGGAACCGGCTCCACGGTGGTGCCCGCCGCCAGTGCGCCGATGCGGTCGTGCAGCCAGTGCGCGTCGAAACGTGCCTGCTCCGTGGGATTCTCGCCGTCCACCGGACGGGTGCTCACCGCGGCGGCGCGGGCGGCCTCCGCATCGTCCATGGTCGTGGTGACGACCTGCCGCAGTTCGCTGCTCGCGACGCGGTGTAGCAAACCGACTAAAAGGACACGCTCCGCGTTCGGGCCGCGCAGACCGGCATCTCCCAGCCGCGCGCCCACTTCGTCCGGGTTGATCCGGAGAATCGACAGAACCGCTCGTAACTGCGCAATCGTTACCACTTCGTCCGCCCCTCCTCGTCGTTGCGGGCCCCACCATCACATCTGGACGACAGCCTGCCAAACCCACCGCATGTTAACTGCCCAGTAGCCATCTTTCGATCCAGCGTGTCTGAAGATCACATCGCTCAGCACAGCCCGGTCCGGGTTCAGCCGACACCGGACCGTCCCGCGATTATCGTCCGCGAACCGGCTCTGCGGTCCAGGTCACCGTGATCCGCAGGATAACCGGCGAGAGAGTTGGGTACTCCATTCCCTATGAGAGCGATACCGGCGCGGGTCACTGGGGACGCGACCACGCCCGCAGTGCGCGATTCCGAGCTCGGCGGTGCGATCGCGAGCACGAAATGGCGTCGCATCAGGGAGGTGATCGCCACGCGCACCGTCGCCGATGCCACGCGGGAAGTATCGATCGAGGTCGGCAAACCACAGATGGCGCCGGGCGACACCGGCGTGGTGTGCGGATTCCGCATCCAGGGCATCGGCGAGCGCTGGGCGCACGGCGCCGATTCCATCGCGGCGCTGTACCGCGCGTTTCAGGAGATCGCCGACGAGCTGCGACAGGCGAACGACCGGGGCGCGCACTTCGAAGTGACCGAGCCGTCCGATCCGCGATTCCCCGCCACCCCGACCCGCCCGTCGCGCGCCGCGACGACGGCCATGCACGAACCGCAGGCCCTCATCGCCGCGCGCACGCTGCGCGATGCCGACAGCTCGCTCTCGATCATCATCGGCAGGCCCTACCTGGCGGCCGACCGGCGTAACCATCTGTGCCGGTTCCACATCAGCGAGCAGGGCGCCTCGGTGGCCAGCGGCGTGGACGAAATCCAGGCCCTGCACAGCGCGATCCACTTGATCAGCGAGCGCCTCGAGCTGCCCGCCGATTGGCCGGTGAGCCGCTTGTCCTGAGGCTCGCGCGGAACAATCACGGAAAACCGCCCAGCCGGTCCGGATTCGGCATCGAATCATCGGTTGGTGGATTGTCGTTCGACCGGCGCAGTTCCCCTCCGGCGCCGACACTCCCCGTGCCGAACCGGACCGTGGCGACGCCGCGGCGTCGCCAGGAGGGAACTGCCCATGGAATTCATCTCGCCGCTGGACGCCTTGTTCCTCATCGCGGAATCACGCGAGCACCCGATGCACGTCGGCACACTGCAGATCTTCGACCCGATGGACAGCACGGGACCGGAGTTCGCCCGGCGCGCGTACGCGACGCTGGCGGCCGAGGAGGACTTCCATCCCACCTTCCGCAAGCGCCCGGCCCGGCTGTTCGGCACACCGCAGCTGGCGTGGGCGGTGGAGCGCACCATCGAACTCGACTACCACCTGCAGCGGTGGGCATTACCCGAAACCGGTGGCCAGGACCCGCTGGTGGAGATGACCGCCGGACTGCACAGCACCCTGCTGGACCGCCACCGGCCGCTGTGGGAATTACACCTGATCGAAGGGCTCGCAGGCGACCGCGTCGCGATGTACGCGAAGATGCACCACGCCCTCATGGATGGCGTCGCCGCCCAGCGCCTGCTGCAACGCACGCTGGCCAGCGACCCCGACTCCCGCGAGGCGCCGGCGCCCTGGCATCTGCCGCCTTCGGACCGGCGCCGCGAGAACCCGTCCCCGCCGCGCACGCTCGGTGGGGCGGCGCGGGCGATGTTCGCCGCGGCGGGCTCAGCACCCGCCCTCTTGCGCCTTGCCCGCACCGCGTTGGTGGAGCAGCAGTTGACGCTGCCGTTCGCCGCGCCGCGCACGCTGTTCAACGTCCCGATCGGCGGGGCACGCCGCTGCGCCGTGCGCTCCTGGCCGCTGGATCGCCTCCGCCAGGTCAAGAAGATGACCGGAACGACCCTCAACGACGTGGTGCTGGCCATGGCCGCGGGAGCGCTGCGCGCCTATCTGATCGCCCATCAAGCCTTGCCCGACAAACCATTGGTCGCGATGGTGCCGGTCTCGCTGCGCCCGGAGTCCGACGAGGGCCACACCGGCGGCAACGCCGTGGCCGCGCTGCTGTGCGGTCTCGCCACCGATCTGGCCGATCCGGCGCAGCGGCTCACGGCGATCAGCTCGTCGATGCACCGCAGCAAGGAGATCTATCGCGAGCTCTCCCCCGTGCAGGCGGTCTCGCTGTCGGCGCTGACGCTGAGCCCGCTCGCGCTGGCCCTGCTCGTCCCCGCCACGACCGCGCTGACCAACCCGCCGTTCAACATCGTCATCTCCAACGTTCCCGGCCCGCGCGAACCCCGGTACTGGAACGGCGCCCGCCTTGATGCCGGCTACCCGCTGTCCATCCCGCTGGACGGCCAGGCGGTGAACATCACGCTCACCAGTAACGCCGACGCGCTCGATATCGGCATCGTCGCCTGCCGCCGCAGCGTGCCGGACGTGGCCACGCTGCTCGACCACCTCGAGACGGCGCTGTCCGATCTGGAAGACACCGTCTACTGACTGCCGGCTGAGGGAGCGGACGGGCCTCCTGCCGCTCTACTCACCCGGGTGCCCTGTTCCCGTTCATGTCGAGCCTGCCGTGCCCAGTCCGTTGATCGAGGGCGGCAGCGGCTGTGGCATCGCGCCGGGACGGGCCAGCAGGCGCTTGAGGATCTTGCCGGTGTCGCCGCGCGGGAGTGCCGCCAGGAACGTGACCTCACGGGGCACGGAGAAGCGGCTCAAGCGATTTCGGATATAGGTGCGGACCATGTCCGAATCGAGCCCGGCGCCCTCGCGTTTGACCACGAAGGCCACCAGCCGCTGGCCGAATTCGTGGTCTGGCACGCCGACCACCGCGACGTCGCTGACCTGCGGCAGGTGCGCGAGCGCTTCTTCCACCGGGCGCGGGAAGACGTTCTCGCCGCCGGAGATGATCATCTCGTCGTCGCGGCCCGCGATGAACAACCGTCCCGCGGCGTCCAGGTAGCCGAGGTCGCCGGTGTCGAGCATGCCGTGCGCCTCGTCCGGCGGCGCTGCGTTGACGTAGCCGTCGAACAGCATGTGATTACCGACGAAGATGTGCCCGGTGGCGCCGATCGGCAGCCTGCGGTGGTCCGGCCCGAGCACGGCGATCTTGGTGCCCAATGGCGGGCGGCCCGCCGTGGTCGGCGAGGTGTGCAGATCCTCCGGGGTGGCGACGGTCGCCCAGGAGACCTCGGTGGAGCCGTAGACGTTGTACAGGACGTCGCCGTAGGCGTCCATGAATCGCTCGACGGTCGCACCGGCGAGCGGCGCGCCGCAGCTGATCACGTGGCGCAGGCTGGAGGTGTCGTACCGTGCGCGCACGTGCGCGGGCAGATCGAGGATGCGCTGCACCATGGTCGGCACCACGATCACGGTGTTGACCTGGTGTTCGGCGATGCGGCGCAGGCAGTCCTGCGCGTCGAACCGTTCCGCGAGCACCACGGTCGAGCGCAACGCGGTGCTCAGTTGCAGCCCGGCCAGTCCCCAGGTGTGAAACAGCGGAGCCGGAATCAGCATGGTCTCGTTCATCTGCATCGGGATGCGCGACAGCAGAGCCGCGATGGACCCGAAGCCCTTCGGATGCGGCCTGCGCGCACCCTTCGGCGTTCCGCTGGTCCCGGAGGTGAGCACGATCAGCCGTCCCGGCTGGGCCGGTGTGCGAAAAGTGCGGTGTCCCTGCGCCACCAGATCGTTCACGGTGACCCGGTCGGGCGCCGGGGGCCGCTCGTCGGTGTTGTAGCGCGGAATGTCGGCGTGCAGGTATTGCACCAACTCCTCGAGGTCACCGTCGACGAACAGCGCCGACAGCCGGTCGCGCTGCACGATCTCCTCGATGGTGCGACCGGCCAGCCCCGAGTTGAGCAATGCCACGTCCACGCCGAGTTTGCCTGCGGCGACCATGCATTCGACCATGCCGGCGTGGTTGCGTGAGAGCAGTCCGACGGCGTCGCCGGGCCCGAGTTCGAGCGCGGCCATCGCCGCGGCGAGCGCGTTGGTCCGCTCGTGCATGTCGGCGAAGGAGCGGCTGCCGCGGTCGTCGATGATCGCGGTCCGCTCCGGATCGAACGCCGCGCCCGCCGCGTACCCACCGGCCAGGTTGAACCCCCACTTCGCCAGCGAGCGCAACTGTTTGATGCTGCGATCCAGACGGGCGGGCAGCACTACGACGCCGGAGGCCACCATCTGCCGTGCGACGCCCGCGTTCCGCCGGATCGGCGAGTCCTCCCCGTTGACGATCAGCGACGTCCGCGCGCCCTTGGCGACGTCGGCCACCCGGCGCAGTCCGCTCTTGGTCCAGTCCGCGATGGCCACGTTGGACAACTCGGCGACGCGCGGGTGCACCCGGCTCGGCGCGAAGTAGGTGACCGTGACCTTGGTGCGCTCCTCATCGCCGTGCAGCCGCACCGACGCGAAACTGCCCAGTGCGGCGTACTGCATTTCGAAACTTTCGTACCAGCGACCCACGCTCAGCCGAATCTGATGCGTGCGGATACCGGTCTCGTGGGTGCCGACGCGCATCTGCCACACGACGTTGCCGTCGGCCGATTGGATCTGCTCACACGCGCCGATACCGGGGAACATGCGCGGGTAGGTCTGCGGTTCGAGCAGCAGATCCCAGAGGGCTTTGCGGGTGATCGCGAACTCGGCGACTACATCGATGACATCGGTAACCAACTTGGCGCACTTCTCGTCGGCCGGTTCGAAGAACTTCGGGTCGGCGGGTAGCTCCTTTGTAACGTCAGTCACACGCGAGGTCAAGTATCTCGGACATTATCGCTACTACCAGCAAAACGCGCGAAAACCCCTGCGATTGCCAGGCATTCACCTGCCGCTGGGACCGTGCCCAATCGAGTGGGGCGGCGGCTGTGAATTCGCCCAATGATCGCCGGAATCCAGGTACCCGCCGACCGGCGCTCCTAACGTCGCAGGCGCCTGCTCGGCAGGACGATACGCTGGCTGGAGAGGTGATGGACTACAACGCCACCCGACGACTCGCGCACTCCCGCGCGGAGGAGATCCTCGATTTCTTCGGCAAATGCCGCGCGTGCGGCTACCCCGCTTACGCGGAGACCACGACGCTGCGCTACGACAACGGCGACATGGAGACCAAGGTGATCGCCAGCTGCGCGCTGCCGTGCGGCTGGACCGGCGAAGTGTCGTCCACGCCGATGACCGACTCCCGAGCCCGCCGCCGCAGGTGACCCGAGCTCACGCGACCCGCGACGCTACCTCGTCGGTGCCGAGCGCACGCTCGCGCAGTTCGCCGAGAATCCGGGCCAGGATTCGGGACACCTGCATCTGCGAGACGCCCAGCCGTTCCGCGATCTGGGCTTGGGTCCGGGATTCGAAGAAGCGCAGGATCAGCACGTGGCGGTCGCGCGGCGGCAGCTCGGCGATCAGCGGTCCTACCGCCATCGCCTGCTCCAGCAGCTGGTAGCACGGTTCCTCGGAGCCGAGGGTGTCGGCGAGCGGTTGTGGCGCCCCGTCGTCGTCGTGGCGAGCGGCGGAGTCCAGCGAGTTGGTCTGGTAAGCGTTGCCCGCGATGAGCGCCTGGGTGACCTCACTCAGCTCGACGTCGAGCTCGGCGGCGATCTCCCTGGCCGTCGGGCTCCGCCCCAGGCGGTGCGACAGCGTCTCGGTGGCCGGGCCGATGCGCAACTGGATCTCCTTGAGCCGTCGCGGCACCCGCAGCGACCACGTGTTGTCCCGGAAATGCCTGCGCACCTCGCCCATGATGGTGGGAACCGCGAACCCGAGAAACGAACTGCCGCGGGTGCTGTCGAATCGGTCCACCGCCAGCACCAAGCCGACGCGGGCGATCTGGAGCAGGTCGTCGAAGGACTCGCCACGGCCGGCGAACCTGCGCGCGATGTGTTCGGCGAGTGGAAGGCATCGCCGCACCACCTCCTCGCGCAGCTCCGCGTGGTACGGGTCGGTTTCCGCCACCGCGGCGAGCTTTTCGAACCACGGTTCGATGTTGTCGTAGCTGTCGCCTTCACGCGTGCGCCGAGCTGTGTCGTTCCGGTCGGTCGTGAACTCACGTGTCATCAAATGGTCCTCGTTCCCAACTGAATTCGATGACCGTCGGGTACCCACGAACGTCCGGGTCAAAAGGGTCACGGGAAATCGACAGGGAACTGGTGAGCATCCGGACCAGTTCCCAGCTCAGCGGATCACCACTGACTTCGTCCTCGGTCGCGGCGGTCGCCTCGGCGCGCATGCTCATGCGATCGGTGCCGTAGGTGAACGCACAACCGAGCATCGAACCGGGTACCGAGCCCGCGACCAGCATCGTGGCGATCTCGGTGATCGCCAGCCGGATGTCGGCGGCCGCACCGAGCGGCAGCTCGGCGACCAGGCACACGGTGTCGCCCAGCCCCCGGATCAGGGCCAGGTGCCGCTCGTCGGCGGGAATCCGCACGGCGACCGTGGTGGTCTCGACGGCAGGCGCGCCGAACGCGCAGGTGATCACCTTCATCAGACCGTGGCGAGCTGGGCTTGCCACATCCAGTGCAGCTGCTCGAGGCGCGCGGTGATGTCCAGGAACAGGTCCTGGGTCACCGGGTCGGCCTTCTCGGTCGCGGCGATCCGCTCGCGTAGTCGCTTGATCACCGCGGCGAGGTTGCTCACGATCGCGTCGATGACGTCGGTGTCCTGCTGCCAGCCTTCGCCGATGCCGACCGTGCCGGAATCCCGGGCCACCGTCGACGCGCGTCCGTCCGGGCTGACCCCGACGGCGGTGGCGCGTTCCGCGGCCGCGTCGGTGAATTCCCTTGCGACCATGACTAATTCGTCCAACGCCAGGTGGACCGACCGGAAATTGGTGCCGACCACGTTCCAGTGCGCCTGCTTGGCGATCAACGACAGGTCGATCAGGTCGACGACGGTCCCGCGCAGCGTCTCGCCCGCGATACGCTGCTGCTCGGGGTCCAATGTGCTCGTGATCGGTTCCGACATCGCTCCTACCCTTCTGGCGTTGATGCTGGTCATCGACGGTCTACCCAGCTGAGCCGCGCTAAACCTCCCGGTACGGTCGTCGGCCGACGCCAGGAACAGGGGCCGGTGACGGGTCGCCCGGCCCGCGCCGGGCCGTTTCGGCGACAGGGCCGTGACCGGTGGGTTGTCCTGCTCGCTGTCGCACAGGCCATGGCCGACGTCCGCGGCTCGCTCGCCCCTCCCCGTGCCGGATGCCGATACCGCGACCATCGCATTCCGGCCTGCCCCTGGTGCATCGCGCACCCAGCGCGGCCTATCGCCGGCAGCAGGCGGCATGGCGCGAGCGGATGTCGGCGGCCACGAATCCGTTCCTCCTGCACTAGAATGTGATCTCCACAACACCGGGAGGTGCGGGATGCCAGAGGATTCGGCGACGCCCTTGCGGGCGGCGACGCTGCCGGAGGTCAGCGGTCGCGTCTCGGCGCCGGCCTACGACCGATCCCGGATCTCCACCGGCATAGCGCATTTCGGGGTCGGCGGGTTCCATCGCGCGCATCAGGCGATGTATGTCGACCGACTGCTCGAGCGCGGCCTTGCGCACGACTGGGGCATCTGTGGTGTCGGCCTGCTGCCCGGCGATCGCCGGATGCGCGACGTCCTCGCGGCACAGGACGGCTTGTACACACTGTCGACGGTCGCGCCGGACGGAACCTGGGCCACGCGGGTCATCGGTTCGATTGTCGAGTACCTCTACGCGCCGGAGGATCCCGATGCCGTGGTGGAGAAGCTGGCCGATCCGGCCACCCGGATCGTCTCGCTCACCATCACCGAGGGCGGCTACCGCATCGCCGCCGACACCGGGCAGTTCGACGCCGACGATCCCGGCGTCCGTGCCGATCTCGCGGGCAACACGCCGCCCGTCACAGTATTCGGGCTTGTCACCGAGGCCCTGGTGCGGCGCAGATCGCGCGGTGTCGCGCCGTTCACCGTGCTCTCCTGTGACAACATCGAGGGCAATGGGCACGTCGCGCGACGCATGTTCGGCGCGTTCGCCGCGCTGCGCGATCCCGGACTCGGCGACTGGGTGGCCGAACGGGTGCGTTTCCCGAATTCGATGGTGGACCGGATAACTCCGGTGACGCCGCAGGCCGCGACCGGCGAGATCGAGCGGCGCTACGGAATCAGCGACCGCTGGCCGGTCGTGACCGAACCGTTCGTGCAGTGGGTGCTGGAGGATTCGTTCGGACTCGGCCGCCCTGCCTTCGACGACGTCGGCGTCCAGCTCGTCGATGACGTCACGCCCTATGAGCTGATGAAACTGCGGCTGCTCAACGCGAGCCACCAGGCGCTGTGTTACTTCGGCTATCTGAGCGGTTATCGACTGGTCCACGAGGCCGCGCAGGACCCGGCCTTCCGGCGATTCCTGCTGCGTTACATGGACGCCGAGGCCACACCGACCCTGCACGAGGTCCCCGGCGTCGACCTGGATCGCTACAAGCAGACGCTGCTCGAGCGGTTCGCCAACCCCGCGATCGGCGACACCATCGCACGACTGTGCGCGGAATCCTCCGACCGCATCCCGAAATGGCTGCTGCCGGTGGTCCGGGCGCAGCTCGACTCCGGCGGCGAAATCGACTGCGCGGCCGCGGTGGTCGCGAGTTGGGCGCGCTATGCCGAGGGCGTGGACGAGCAGGGTGCGCCGATCGAGGTCGTGGACCGCCTGCGCGACCAGCTGGTTCCGCTCGCGCGACGGGAGCGCGAGCAGCCCACCGCCTTCCTGGGCGAGCGTTCGGTATTCGGCGATCTCATCGACCGGCCTCGGTTCGTCACCGCGTACCAGGCAGCATTGCATTCACTGCACACCAAAGGCGCCCATGCCACGGTCGAGGACTTGGCGCATTAGGCGTACCTCCGCCTTCGCTCCGGCCATGCGCGGGCTGAGGACGGACCACGTCCGACAGCGCCCACCCTGCGTACCTCCAGCCTTCGCTCCGGCCATGCGCGGGCTGAGGACGGACCACGTCCGACAGCGCCCATCCTGCGTACGTCCACTCCGGCCATGCGCTCGAGCGGCTGCGGCTGCCCTGCCCGTCATCGCGGCGTGACGCGGGCGACCGCGCGCGCGTCCGCGCCGACGGCGAACCAGACGTCCAGGCTCGAGCCGTCGCAGCGGGAGACGAGCCGCAGATCCTCGCCGGACCGCACCGGCTTCCCGTACTCGATCACCACTCGGTGCGGTCCGGATTTCAGTTCGGCGTGATCGGCGAGAACTTCCTCGAGAGCGGTCAGGTAGACCGCGTTGTTCACGTGATCGAGCAGGTCTATGTCGGTGACGCGCAACGGGAACGGACGAATCCGCACGCCAGGCTCGCCTGCCCGCGGCATCGGGTCGGTGAGTTCGGCGTTCCACCGGAGCCGGTGTTCGGTCGTGCAGTCCAGCATGGGCGCCAAGAAGCGGTCGCTCATCCGGGCCGGGACTCCGGTTTCCGAGCCGAAGTGGATCAGGAAGGCCTCGGTCTCCACCAGGCCACCCCCGCCGCCGCAGATCTGGACGCGCATCGTGCACCAGCGGGTGGACGTCGCCGAGGGCCAGCGCCGCAGCGTGGCCCACTCGCCGAACTCGATGGGTTTGAGTGCGTCGATCACCGTCCTGCGGACCACCCACAGGCGGTGGATGTCGCCGTCGTCGAGAACCCCGAGATGGTCGTAGCCGACGTCTTGCAGGTACCGTGCGACGCCGTCCAGCCGCAGGTGCTGGTCGCCGCCGGTGTCGCCGAGGCGCACCGGCCATCCCGTCTCGAACACGGGCACGTGGGCTCGGCTTTCCGGCAGGACGCTGGGAATGGCCATGATCGGATCATGCCAGGTGTTTGCTGCGATTCGCGCTCAAACTCGCTAAGTAACGCATATGCAACAAACATCCGGATATATCACAGCCTTCCATGCCGAGTCTGACATTCACTGGCGATCGCTGAATATTCGCCAACTCTCCAGTATGCGAGCTCCGCTCGCCGGCCTCACCGCGAAGAGCGCGCCACACCATCGGCGAGGACGCGGGCCAGATCCTCGGGAATCGGCACGGTGACCATCAGTCCGACCGTGGCACGCCCCGGGTTGCCCACCGGTACTCGCCCGATCGACGAGCCCGGCCCGGCAACCAGCAGCCGGACGAGCTGGCCGATGATCTCCCGCGAATCGTGGCAGCGCACGGCCAGCCGCAGCATGTGCCAGTGCGCACGGGTATGCGGCAACGCCCAGGGCTGGGAGAGGATGTGGGCGCGTTCGAGCGAACGCCACCGGGCGTCGAGATCGTCGGTCGCCCAGGCATCTTCGAGCTCCTTGTCGAAGGCGGCGCGGACGGTCGGCGGCATGGGGGCCATGGGATCACTCCAAAAGTCGCAGGTTCTGGTGGAATCAGCATCGACCGCGGACTCGTTGGCGAGCTTGAACAAACCTGCTGTCGCGTGACCGGACGATGAGTCCCGCTCGGCGCCGTCGTAGTACTCCGCGAAACCGGACACCGGCCGAGATCCGCCCCAGGCACACCGGCATCTCGGGCGCGCGATCGTCAACAGCGCGAGTCGACACGCGGCGCTCGGCAAGCGTGATCGCGTCGTCGGGACGGGGTGCGATACCGGTGCGCTCCGCGGCGGCAAGGTCGCCGCTCGAGACGTCCGCACGTCGCGTCACCGGTCACACCGAACGGTGGGACAGCCGGGACGCCGACGACCGGCGCCGCGATCTCAGCGCGGGAATTCGCGCACGTCCCGTACCCAGCGGATCGCCCCGAAGTCCGACGGCGGAGCGCCGAACATGGCGCGGCAGGTGCGGGTCAGGTGGGCGCTGTCGGCGAAACCGGCACCGTGCGCCGCGGCCGTCAACGATCGGCCGGTCGCGATCAGCTCCACGGCCCGCTGGATGCGCAGCCACCGGACGTAGGGCCGCAGCGGCAGTCCGATCTCGTCCGAGAAGACGTGCGCCAAGCGGCTTTCCGAGAGATGGACCGTGCGCGCGAGGTCGGCGAGCCGGATCGGGCCCGCGTCCAGGCGGGTGGGAAGGATGCGAAGAATCTCGGCGACCGCTGGGTGCCGAGCGACTTCCACCGCGCCGCCGTTGCCCACCGATCGAGATTCAGCCTCTGGCTCCGGCCAGGGCTGCATGGGCACTTCCCCGCGCAGCCATTCTGTCCCAGAACCGTGCCGCAGGGCGTCACGAACCCAGGCTTGCACCTGAACACACGGCCGGGTTGCGGTCGCCGCCCAACCGTCTCCGATTGCGCGTTCGGTGGGACGCGGGATCGGTCTGTCAGGGATGGCCGCGCCCCGGCTCGCGCCATTCGACGCAGCGGAATCCGGTGCGATGCGATACTCGCCCCACAACCACCGAAATCCGTCATCGATACCGAGTTCGCTTGCCGCGCGGGACCATCCCCCGGCCCGATCGGCGGGGCGCGGCATCCCGCCCAATTCCACGGCTACCGCGACCTGGGCGTCGAAAAGCACCAGCAGCCCGTCGGCGACGCCGCGGACCACCCGGTGTGGGACATTCGGCGGAATGATCGCGGCGCGGCAGGCTGATTCGGCGCCGAAACGGTCGCCGAGCACGACGTCGCCCTCTCGCGCGACGAGCACCTGCACGGTGTGATGCGCGTGCAGGTCAGCAGCGCCGATCGCACCGCGGAGGACGAGCAGGCCCGGTCGGAGCAAAGCGGCCCCGCGCCACTGCGGCCGCACCCGTCGCTCGTCCATGCACCCAGTCTCGCCGAGAAGACCAACCGGCAGGCACGAGGTCTCGGAACAGGCAGGTCCGAGACCTCATGGCACCGTCACTTCTTGGAACGATCCCGCTTCTCGCGCACCCGCACGGAGATCCGCACCGGCGAACCGGCGAAGCCGAATTCCTCGCGCAGTCTGCGCTCCAGGAAGCGACGGTAGCCCGCCTCCAGGAAGCCGGTGGTGAACAGCACGAAGGTGGGCGGCCGCGTAGTCGCCTGGGTCGCGAACAGCACGCGGGGCAACCGGCCGCCCCGCATCGGCGGCGGGGTCGCGGCGATCACTTCCTTCAGCCAGGTGTTCAGCCTGCCCGTCGGAATGCGCTTGTCCCAGGACTCGAGCGCGGTCTCCATGGCGGGCACCAGCTTCTGCACCGCGCGGCCGGTGTGCGCGGAGATGTTCACCCGCTGCGCCCACGGCACCCGGACCAGGTCCCGGTCGACCTCGCGCTCCAACTGCAGGCGGCGGTCCTCGTCGACCAGATCCCACTTGTTGAACGCCAGCACCAATGCGCGCCCCGAGTCGGCGACCATGCTGATCACGCGCAGGTCCTGTTCGGTGATCGGTTGCGCGGCGTCGATCAGCATGATCGCCACCTCCGAGGCCTCCAGCGCGGACTTGGTGCGCAGCGACGCGTAGAACTCGGTGCCGCTCGCGTTTGCGACCTTGCGGCGCAACCCGGCGGTGTCGACGAACTTCCACACCTTCCCGCCCAACTCGACCAGGGAGTCGACCGGGTCCACCGTGGTGCCCGCGACATCGTGCACCACCGAGCGCTCGTCGCCGGACAGCTTGTTCAACAGGCTCGATTTGCCCACATTGGGCTTGCCGACCAGAGCGACGCGGCGCGGACCGGTACCGCCGGTCCCCTCCCGCGGAGTCTCCGGGAGCACCTGGAGCACGTCGTCGAGCAGGTCGCCGGTGCCGCGGCCGTGCGCGGCGCTGACCATGCGCGGCTCGCCGAGACCGAGCGACCACAGCGCCGCCGCCTCGGCTTCCACCCGCTGGTCGTCGACCTTGTTGGCGACCAGGATGACCGGGACCGCGGAGCGACGCAGCTTCTTCACCGCCGCCTCGTCGGTGGCGGTGGCGCCCACCACGGCGTCGACTACGAGCAGGATCGCGTCGGCGGTCTGCATGGCCAGTTCGGCCTGCCTGGCCACCGCTTGCTGCAACCCTTTCGCGTCCGGCTCCCAGCCGCCGGTGTCCTGGACCAGGAAGCGGCGACCCGCCCAGTTCGCCTCGTAGGACACGCGGTCGCGGGTCACCCCGGGAATGTCCTCCACGACCGCCTCGCGGCGACCCAGGATCCGATTCACCAGCGTCGACTTGCCCACGTTCGGGCGGCCGACCACCGCGAGCGTCGGCATCGCGACGTGCGCCTGGTCCTCGAACTCGCCCTCCAGATCGGCCAGCTCCCAGTCGGCCTCGTCGCTCCAGACGCCGTCACCGGCCAGCACCTCACCGTTCACCGGTCACCTCCGCCGGCGAGCGCCGAAAGCTGCTGCGCGACAACGCGGTACAGCTCGTCGATGACCTCGTCCATGGACAGCTCGCTGGTGTCGACCAGCACCGCGTCCGCGGCGGGGCGCAGCGGGGACACCTTGCGGGTGGAGTCCAGGGTGTCGCGGCGCTGGACGTCGGCGAGCACGCCCGCGTAGTCGTCGCCCCGGCCTTCGGCGATGTTCTGCTGGTTGCGCCGGTGGGCGCGCGCCTCCGCGGAGGCGGTCAGGTAGATCTTGGCCTCCGCCCTGGGCAGCACGACGGTGCCGATGTCGCGGCCCTCAACCACGATCCGGCGCGCGACCGCCGTGATGTCGCGCTGCATCGCGACCAGCAGCTCGCGCACCTCGGGCACCGCGGAGACCGCCGAGACGGCCTTGGTGACGGCGTCGCCGCGAATCTCCGACGCGACGTCCTCACCGTCGAGCTCGATCACCTCGCGGCTGGGCTCGGTGCCGATCGATAGGGGCAGCTCCTTGACCGCGGCGGCGATGGCCGCGGTGTCGGTGAGCTCGATACCCGCGCGCAGCACACGCAACGTCGCCGCCCGGTACATGGCGCCGGTGTCGAGGTACTGCGCGCCGAGCCGGGTGGCCAGGCGCCGCGACACGCTCGACTTCCCGGTGCCCGATGGCCCGTCCATGGCGATCACCAGCGGGCTCGTACCGGACATGCGCGCCGGCGCCTGCACCGGGATCTCCAGACCGTTCACAACGACACCGCCTCGTAGAGTTTGCCGATTTCATCGCGACCGAGCACGCGCAGTGTGCCGGGCCGTTGGTCGCCCAGCGCGACCGGGCCGATATGCGTGCGCACCAGCCGGATGACCGGGTGGCCGACCGCGTCCAGCAGGCGGCGCACGATGTGTTTGCGCCCTTCGTGCAACACGATCTTCACCAGGGAACGTCCCTCCCCCAGCTCGAGCACCTGGAAACGGTCCACCTTGGCTGGACCGTCCTCCAGCTCGACGCCGTCGCGCAACCGCTTGCCGATCGCACGGTTGTTCACCTCACCGTGCACGGTGGCCAGGTAGGTCTTGGAGACCTCGAAAGACGGGTGCATGAGCCGGTGCGCGAGGTCGCCGTCGTTGGTCAGCAGCAGCAGGCCCTCGGTATCGGCGTCCAGCCTCCCGACGTGGAACAGACGCTGACCGGCGGCGATCCGCTCGGCAACGATGTCGCCGACGCAGGGGCGGCCCAGATCGTCGGACATGGTGGACTGCCAGCCCTTGGGCTTGTTCAGCGCGACGTGCACCAGTTCCTCGCGCACCATCACGCGGGTGCCGTCGACGCGCACCACCGCGTGCTGCGGGTCGATGCGCAGGCCCTGCTCACGCACGATCATGCCGTCGACTTCGACGCGGCCCTGCGCGATCATCTCCTCGGCGGCGCGGCGCGAGGCGACGCCCGCTTTTGCGAGGACCTTCTGCAGCCGCTCGCCCTCGCCCCACGGCAGTTTGGTGTGCCCTTCGGCCTGCTCGACGTTCTGGTGGCGCGCGGGCTTCGCGTTGCTCAGCAGCGTCGGCTGCGCGGCCTGCCGTTGCGGCTTCGGCTTCTTCTTGCCACCCGAGTTGGCGTGCCGCTGCGGGGCCGGTGCGGCCGCGCGTTGCGTCGCG
>NZ_BDBA01000115.1 GCF_001612745.1 Nocardia amamiensis NBRC 102102
CCGTTGTTCTTACAGTCCCTCGGATTCACCGAAGTGTCTGAGCCTCCCAGCGTGGAAGTTCGCGCACGTCACAGCCGGTACCGGGCTGACTGTGGCGGTCGCCGCCGCACAGAACTCGCGGGCTCGGCAGTAGGACAGTCGAGCGAGACCGATGGATGCTGTAGGTGAGCGATAATACGCCCATGGCTATTTCGCTGGACCAGGCCGACTCGGTGATCTCGGCCGCTTGTCAGGCAGCAGCCGAGCTGGGGGAGACCGTCTCGCTGGCGGTCGTGGAGGCCAGCGGCGATCTGGTGGCCTTCGCGCGTATGGACGGTGCACCCCGGTACTCGATCGAAATTGCAAAACGCAAGGCAGACGCGGCCATTGCGCTGGGATTCGACACCGTGCACCTGACCACTGCCACATCGCAGGGACAGCCGTTGATCGGCGGACCGCAACAATCGGGTACACACTCATTGGTGCCCAACGGCGGTGGCGTGATCATCCGGGTCGGCGGCACGGTTATCGCCGCGCTGGGCGTATCCGGTGCCGACTCCTCGATCGCTGACCACAAGATCGGCACAGCTGCCGTGGCCCGATTGGACTGACAGTTCACTGATAGACCGTCGAGGGGCGATGCTGCCGAGATCGCCGACTGGTGCGGTCGGAGCCGAGTTGAACCGTCGACTTCGGACCGGCTTCGGTTTCAGACCATCGCAGGACGGCGTCGCGGTTGCGGCCGGAATCCGGTGTGGGCTGGCGTGGGCGGTGTCGGGTCGGGCGGTTGTGTCATCGCGGAGTGGATCCCCCTCCGCTGTCCCGGTGTGATGTTGGGCTATACCGGAAGACGACGAGATGGCGGGTACGGATTTCGCTGTTGGGTCGGTGATGACGGACTGCAGGGTTGGCGCAGTGTTGTGCGGCCAGGTTTTTTGACAGCCGTGAGCTGGTGGTTCGTTGGGCGGCTGAAGGGGGTGGTGGAAACAAGACTGTTTGTTCACCGCATATCTCGGCATCCTGGCACGGTCGACCGAGATGGGAGAACCGCCGATGACGACTGCACCGGACGCCGATACACCGCTGCATCTGGCCGGGAACAACGCACCGGTCACTGAGGAAGTGACTGTGGAACCGACCTGGATGGCCGGGCAGATCCCTTCCGAGTTGGAGGGCATCTTCGTGCGCAACGGCCCCAACCCGCGCACCGGGTGGTCACCGCACTACTTCGCTGGCGACGGCATGGTCCACGCGGTAGCCCTGTCCGGCGGGAGCGCCCGCTGGTACCGCAACCGCTACGTGCGGACCCCGCTGTACGCCAATCCCGGCCGATCCCGCGCCGACCTCGCCTTCGACCCCGCCACCGCGACGATCGACTACCGGGTCACCACCGCCAACACCCACCTACTCGCCCACGCCGGGCGACTGCTGGCCCTGGAAGAGGGCGGCTTCCCCTACCAGCTCACCCCCGACCTGAACACCCTGGGACCGTACATTTTCGGCGGCGCGCTGGCCACCCCGATGACCGCGCACCCCAAAGTCTGCCCCGTGACAGGGGAACTGCTGTTCTTCGGCACCCAGCTACGACCGCCGTACCTGACGTACTACCGGGCCTCCCCGGCGGGGGAGATTCTCCAGGCCCAGGTGGTCGAGACCCCGCGCGCGACGATGATGCACGACTTCGCAATCACCGAACACCATGTGGTGTTCATGGATCTGCCGGTGGTGTTCGACCTGGCTGCACCGGGCGGGCCGGGGTGGCGGTGGTCTGATGCGCATCAGGCCCGCTTCGGAGTGATGGCGCGCACCGGCGGCGCGGTCCGCTGGTTCGAGGTCGCGCCCTGCTACGTCTGGCACACCCTCAATGCTTTCGAAACCAACAGCATCGTCACTCTCACCGGAACCCGGGTTTCAAGCCTGTGGCGCGGCGGCAGCGACGACATCAGCGGCGGGCAGCCCCGCTTACACCGGTGGAGGCTGAACCTGACCCACGGCACGGTCACCGAGGAGCAGATCGACGACGAAGCCGTGGAATACCCCCGAGTGGCCGACACCGTGATCGGACACGCGCACCACTTCGGATACGTGACCAGTTTCTCCCTCGATGCCCACCCGTCGAATTCCCGCATCCACCGCTACGACTTCACCCACAGCGTCACCCGCCACACCCACCAACTACCCGACGGCCACACCTGCGGCGAAGCCGTCTTCGTCCCCCGCCATTCCACCACCAGTGAGAACGACGGATATCTGCTCACCTTCGCCCATGACCGCGCCCGCGGGACCGGCTACCTACTGATCCTCGACGCCACCGACGTCACCGCCGCGCCGATCGCCGAAGTCCACCTGCCCGCGCGAATCCCCAACGGCTTCCACGGCACCTGGATACCCACACCCGAGACACCCCCGAAATAGGCGAGTTCCCGCATGACCCACCGCCGGCTACTCGATCGGGCAGAGCAGGCCACTGGACCGTGCCGTGGTCTCCAGCTTTCGGGGTTCGCGATTGCGCGGAGAGGACCGAGAACTCGAGCAGGCCAACGAGATCCTGAAGCTCGCCGCCAGTTTTTCGTCAATGACCGATGCTGTTGTCGCCTGCTTCGACCAGGCCGCTCTCGTAGGCGAAGACGACGATCTGGGCGCGGTCGCGCAGGCCGAGTTTCGTGAGGATGCTCGATACGTGGGACTTGACGGTTGCGGCTCCGATGAACAGTTGCGCGGCGATCTCGGCGTTGCTGGCTCCGCGCGCGACGGCGACCATGACGTCGCGTTCCCGGTCGCTGAGCCGTTGCAGGCGGCCTGCGACGGCGGTGTCGACGGTGAGACGACGTGCGAACCGGCCGATCAAGCGGCGCGTGATCGAGGGTGCCAGCAACGCCCCACCGTCTGCCACTGTTCGCACAGCCGCGGCCAGTTGGTCGGCGGGCATGTCTTTGAGCACGAAGGCGCTGGCACCGGCCCGCAACGCCCGATAAACGTATTCGTCCGGGTCGAATGTGGTCAGGATCAGCACCCGGACGTCCCAATCCGCCTCCGCCATGATTGTGGCGGTCGCCTCGAGTCCGTCCATTTCGGGCATGCGGATGTCCATCAAGATCACGTCCGGACGATGCCGGCGCGCCGCCTCGATCGCCTCGAGTCCGGTCCCGGCCTCGGCCACCACCTCGATGTCGGGATGGATCCGCAGCACCATCGTGAAGCCGGTGCGGACCAATGCCTGATCGTCGACGACGATGACGCGGACACTCATGCCGGGATATGTCCCTGCGCGAAGGGGCTCACGGCTGCGGCTCTCCTGTGGGTAGTTTGGCGAGCACCCGGAAACCCCCGCCGGGTCGCGGCCCCGCCTCGAGGCTGCCACCCAACAGTAGGGCCCGTTCGCGCATACCGATGATGCCGTGACCGGCCGGGCGCTTGTCGGTACTCGGCCCCGGTCGTGTCGCGCGGCCATCATCGAGCACTTCTATCGTGATGCCCTGTCCACACGGCGTGCCGCGCAGGTGCACTTCGGTCCGGGTCCGCGGGCCGCTGTGCTTGAGCACGTTGGTCAGCGCCTCCTGCACGATGCGATAGGCCGACAGTTCCACGCGAGCCGCCAGGGGGCTTCGAACGTTGTCGGTCGTCACCGAGATATCGAGGCCCGCTCGGCGCACCTCCTCGACGAGGCCGGGCAGGTCGGAAAGCCGGGGTTGCGGACCGAGCCCGTCATGGTCGAGGTCCGGCCGCAGCACTCCCAGCAGATGGCGCAGTTCGTCCAGCGCCTGCCGCCCGGCGTCCTCGACCGCGGCCATCGCCTGGTGGGCCGCCTCGGGGTCGTGGGCAGCCACGACCTTCGCAGCCCCCGCCTGCACCGTCATCATGCTCACTCGGTGGGCGACCACATCATGGAGTTCGCGGGCGATGCGGGTACGTTCCTCGGTGCGGATCCGGCGTTCCTCGTCGGCTTGTTCCCGGCGCAGCACCTCGGCGCGTTCGGCGCGCAGACGCAACCGGCGGCCGACGTACCACGCCAGTTCCATGGCGACGACACCGGCGATGATCTCCGCCCAGGCGGCGTGCGCGAGCAGGCCATCGACGGTGACTACGACAAAGCCACCCCCGACACCGGCATAGCCCCATCTCAGCTCGCCGGAGTAGCGCCCCGCGCTGTACAGCGCGATGATCGCCATGCCGCCGAAGTCGGAATAGTCCGAACTCACCGCCACGACCAGCCAGGACAGCAGCGTCGCCGCGAGGACCGGCATGGGTGCGCTGCGGCGCCAGTACAGCGCCGCGCACGCCACGGCGGAAACCAGCAGCTCGGCGACCGGTACCGAGCCGATCGATCGGAGGGCGATCGCGTCACCGGGCGCGTCCACGAGGTGCACGGCCAGCAGGAACATCGTGACCGCGAGGCTCGCGTCCGAGATGCGTGGCCAGCGGGTGAACGGGCCCCGGAATCGCTTCGACGCGCCATGCGGCGCAGGCGAGGACCGGAGCGCGGCGCGGTCGTTCATCGCTCCGGGACCCGGCGGCCGGTGTTGCGAGATGAGTCGATGCGCACCAGGCAACGGTAGGCCACACCGGGACGGGCAGTCATCACGCTCCGTGCGGATACCGCCTCCGCCGCTAGGGGGAGGTCTGCGGCATGGCAACCCGACGCCCCGGGGGGAAGCGAATCCTCTTGCGGCGGGCGACCGCACAGGTGCCTGCCGCCGACGATGGAACCCGTTGTCCACCAAGTGCCTTCGAAACAATCGGCGGCCATCGCCCAGGAGCCCGTGATCATGAACCGACTGACCCGCCGCATCGGCGACATCAGTGCCCGCCGACCATGGCCGACCATCGCTGCCTGGATGGCAGTTGTCGCCATCGTGTTGACCCTGGCCGGGACCGCGGGCGGCCCGTTCATCGACGACTTCGTCGCGCCGGGCAGCCAGAGCGAGCAGGCGATGGAGCTGCTCGAGGAACGCTTCCCCGAAGCGGCCGACGGCAGTGCCATGGCCGTTTTCGCCGCGCCGCCGGGGGAGCGGCTCGATGGTCACCGATCCGCCGTCGACGCCGCGGTCGTCCGGATCGCCGACGTGGAGCACGTCGCCGCGGTGACCGACCCGTTCGCCACGGGCACAATCTCTCCCGACGGGCGGATCGGCTTCGCCGAAATCACCTTCGATCTGCCGTCTACCGATCTGGGGCCGGAAGCGCTGGACGCACTTTTCGGGGCGATGGCGCCGGCGCGGGACGCCGGTGTCACGGCGGAACTCGGTGGCGACGCGGCGTTCATCAACTCCGAGACCGAGACCTCGGGTGCGGAGGCCGCCGGTGTGCTGGCCGCACTGATCGTGCTGGTTGTCGCGTTCGGCACCATCGTGGCCGCACTACTTCCGATAGCGCTGGCCCTGATCACGGTTGCCACCGGAGTCGGTGGCATCGTGGTACTGGCCGGCGCCCTGGACATCTCCTCGGCGGCACCGACGATCGGCGCGATGATCGGCCTGGGTGTCGGCATCGACTATGCCCTGTTCATCGTGGCCCGCTACCGCGAGAACCGCGCCGCAGGCCAGGACAACACGGCAGCGCTGTCCAACGCGATGGGAACCGCGGGTTCCGCCGTGCTGTTCGCGGGTGGCACCGTCGTCGTGGCCATGACGGCCCTCGTGCTGACCGGTGTCGGATTCCTGACCTCGGTCGGTCTCAGCACCTCGCTTGTGGTGCTGCTTGCCGTCACAACCGCGCTCACGTTGCTGCCCGCGCTGCTGTCACTGCTCGGCGACCGCATCGACGCCGGGCGCCTGCTCCGCCGCGCTCGCCCTGCCGAGCAGCCGACGGGCACGGCGTGGTGGCGGTTCGCCCACCGGATCGCCGGGCGGCCGTGGCCGTATCTGGTCGTCGCCGCGGTGGTGCTGCTGGCATTGGCCGCCCCGGCTTTCAGCATGCGCACGGGCTTCCCGGACGCCGGTGACGACTCGGCGAACACCACCCACCGCCGCGCCTACGACCTCCTGGCGGACGGTTTCGGGCCGGGCTTCAACGGGCCCCTGATGCTTGTCGCCGATCTGCGCAGCCCGGGAGTCGATGCAGCGCATATCCCGGCACTGGCCGAGCGCATTGCCGCCGACGACGGGATCGTAGCCGTGGGCGTGCCCCGGACCTCGCCGGCCGGTGACACGGTCGTGCTTTCGGCAATACCCGGCACCGGTCCCGCGGACGCGGCGACGGCCGAAACCCTGCGGCGCGTCCGCGACCTTCTGCCGGACAACGTCGCCGTATCGGGCCTGACGGCCATGACCGACGATCTGACCGAACGGCTGGACGAAGCCCTGCCGGTCTTCGTCGCCGCGATCCTGGCCGCGTCGTTTCTGCTGCTGATGGTCGTGTTCCGCTCCCTCGCTATACCGCTGAAGGCGGCGGTGATGAACCTGCTGTCGATCGGCGGGGCCTACGGCATCGTGGTCGCGGTGTTCCAGTGGGGCTGGTTCGCCGCTGTATTCGGTCTGGAGCGGACCTACCCGATCCCCTCACCGATGCCGACGATGTTCTTCGCCATTCTCTTCGGCCTGTCCATGGACTACGAGGTGTTCCTGCTCTCGCGTATCCGCGAGGAATTCGACGCCACCGGCGACAATGCCGAGGCCGTCGCACGCGGGTTGGCGGGTACGGGCCGCGTGATCACCTCCGCCGCACTGATCATGACCGCGGTGTTCCTCGGCTTCGTCGCGAGCCCATCGCCGCTGGTGAAGATGATGGGTCTGGGGCTGGCCGCCGCGATCGTGCTGGACGCGACGATCGTCCGGATGGTGCTGGTACCCGCCACCATGGCATTGCTGGGCCGGGCCAACTGGTGGATGCCCCGCTGGCTCGGCTCGTTCCTACCGCGGGCGCGCAAGCACGATATAGAGCCGCTGACCGCGACTGCGCCGATGCCAGCCACCGAGCGTGGGTGATTCTCCAGCCGCGCAGACGCTCTCCCGCGCGATCCGAAGCGCGCGGTCAATCGCTCGACCACCCGACAGAAGGAAGAAAACACATGAAAGCAATCGTTCACGACGAATACGGTGCACCGGAGGATGTCCTGGAACTCCGCGACATCGACGCTCCGGCGCCGGAGGACGGCTCGGTACTGGTCCGCGTGCACGCGGCATCGGTGAACCCCGCCGACTGGCACTTGATCAGAGGCATTCCCTACATCGCCCGTCTGCAAATGGGGCTTCCGCGCCCGCACGACACGGTGCCCGGCTGCGATGTGGCAGGACAGGTGGAAGAGGTCGGTGCGAACGTCACCGGATTCCGGCCCGGAGACGAGGTATTCGGAACCCCGTTCCTGCGCGGCTTCGGTACCTTCGCCGAATACGTCTGCGTCCCAGAAGATCTCCTGGCACACAAACCGGAGAATCTTTCCTTCGAGCAGGCGGCGGCCGTACCATTGGCCGCGACGACGGCATTGCAGGCACTGCGTGATCACGGACGGCTCGGTCCGGGGCAGCACGTGCTGATCGTCGGCGCGGCGGGCGGTGTCGGCACATTCGCCGTGCAACTTGCCAAGCACTGGGGCGCCGAGGTGACCGGTGTTTGCGGCACGGGAAACGTCGAGCTGGTCCGATCCCTCGGCGCAGACCACGTCATCGACTACACCCGAGTAGATTTCACCCGCGGCGGGCAACGCTATGACGTCGTCTTCCAGTTGTCCGGCACTCGCGGCCCGTCGGACTACCTGCGTGTACTCACCCCCGGCGGCACGCTGGTGCTGGCAGGCGGTGACTCCGACGGCCGCTGGATCGGCGCCGTGGATCGCCTCCTCGCCGCTCGCCTGATATCTCCCTTCGTGAGCCAGCGCTTGACGAGGTTCACAGTCGCTCCGAACACGGCGGATCTGGTGGTACTCCGGGATGTGATCGAGGCGGGCGAGGTGACCCCGGTCATCGACCGCAGCTACCCCTTGGACGAACTGCCCGCTGCCATCCGCTATTTGGAGCAGGGACACGCCCGCGGCAAGATCGTCATTGTGCGGTGAACAGCTCGACTCGTTCGCGGTGACGCGCCTCGTGACTCGCTGCGGAGGTACCCGGCCACACCGAGGATCGTGGCGATGCAGCCGGATGTCCAGGCCGTCCATGCGGTGGTGCCACCAACCCACGGTGCACGGAACAAGGCAAATCCAACGGCCAATGCCATCGCCGCGATCGCAGCTGTCGACAGTGGCTTTGAACCCATGTCCTGCGCTGACAGGGTGCCGTTGAGTTGCTGGTGTTGTTCGCCCGCCGAACTCGAACGGGCATTCGGTCGCGAACGCAGCACCCAACGCGCGAACAGTCGCGAGCTCGATTCTGGCGAGCGCAGGCCGCAAGCGGCTCAGCGCTCGCCGGAACATCCGGAGTAGCCGCCGGCCGCCGAGGACAAGCGAACATGTGTGCGAGACATGCCCACCGGCGACACACCGCCAGGTGGGGGAATTACGTGACGGCCGGGTGGAGGAAATCGGTGACGGACAGGTGGGGGAATTCCGTGACGGAACTACCCCTCACCTGGGGGAATTACTTGACGGCTGACAGGCGGCACGGTTATCGGCGCGCTGGGCGTATCCGGTGCCGCCTACTCGATCAAAGGGAGGGAGCCCAGGATGGCCGATCGGGCCAAGCTGAAGCACCGCACAGCGTTGCGGGATGTCCAGAATGCGCAGGCGGTGCCGGTGCGGGTGCTGGCCGAGCGGGCCGGCTGCGGCGAGAGCATGGTCGGGCTGCTGCGCACGTGGACACGGACTTCGTATAGCGCTGAGCTTCGCTGAATTCGAGTGATTTCATCGACTGGCGGTTGTTGCCTCCTCCAGTGAGGTGGTCTGGCAGCTCATCGATCTGGCTGGTGTCGAATGGCCTCGCTTGCGGCACGGATGCGCTGACGGGCGCTCAGTGAGGGGACGCCATGATGCGCCGTGCAGCCTCGACGGCGGCCTGTCTGAACTGCGCGAGCCGCTTGCTGGACCATGGGTCTGTCGTGTCGTGGGTCCTGATCGCCTCCGAGGCCGTGAACCAGGAGGCCGCGAGTCCGAGGAGCAGCGCAAGCAGGTCGGCCGGAGCGAAGGTGGTCTCGACGCGCCCGTCGCGCTGCGCGGCGGTGAGCGCTTTAAGCTTCGCGCCGTAGGACTCGGCCTCGAAGGCCGCGACGGCGGTCGGGCGCTCGAGTTGGGCCCAGAGAACGAGGCGGACCACCTCGGGGTGCTCGATGACGTACTCGAAGAGCCGGCCGACGTAGCCGGGAAGATCGTCAGGATCGAACGGCACCTCCTGCATCAGCGGCCCGCAGCTGGTGTCCAGGACGGCGTCGAAGAGTTGTTCCTTGCTTCCGAAGTAGGCGTAGATCAGCTGCTTGTTCGCCCGGGCGGCGGCCGCGATCCGGTCGACTCGTGCCCCGGAAATCCCATGTGCTGCGAACTCCTCGGTCGCGGCGTCCAGGAGGCGTTCCTTGGTCGCCGCCGAGTCGCGTGCTGCTACGGCCATGCAGAAAGCATACAACTAGTTAGTTGACAGCTGGTGCGCCGGGTGCAACGATCTAACCATCTGGTTGGTTACATAAGGAGTGTCGCCATGAACAAACTGTCGGATCTCCGATTCCTCTTTCGAGTGGTGGCCGGACTCGAGCTGATCTACGCGCTCGTCGCCGTCCTCACCCCGCCCGGCCAGGTCGAGAACGTCACCGGCTGGGTGCTGACCGCGGACGGGCAGTGGCTGACCAAACTGCTCGGCCTCGCCCTCTTCACGCAGGCCTGGGTTGCCTGGGTCCTGCGCAACGACCCGCACCTGGGGGTCGCGAAGGGCCTCGCCTTCTACCAGCTCGCGAGCGCGACCGCCGACTGGGTCATGTGGCTCTGGCTCGCCGACGATGGGATCTTCTCCAACGGCAGCGCGATCGTCGTCGCCGCGATCACGACGCACTACGCCCTGGGCTTCCTACTCATACGAGCGATCCGCAAGGCATCTGCCGCCGGGGCGCGCACGCCCGCACCGGCGGCCGGAGTCGCCTGACATGATGGAGCTTCGGACCGAGATCGAGCTCAGCGCCCACGGAGCGAGTCCGGCGGGTGCTGACCGACAGCGGAACGTTGCGCCGCGGTTCTCGTCGAGCCGAGTCGCGTCTACAGCAACGGCAGCTAGCACTTCTCGGCGGAAAAGGATTGGGCCATGCGGATATTGAGGACACCCGACGAGCGGTTCGCAACGCTACCCGGCTTCCCGTTCGAACCGCACTACGTCGAGGTGGCGGCCGGTGACGGGACCCTGCTGCGGGTGCACTACCTGGACGAAGGCCCCCCCGATGGTGAGGTCGTGCTGCTGCTGCACGGCGAACCGTCCTGGTCGTATCTGTATCGGCGGATGATCCCGGTCCTGGTGGCGGCCGGCCTGCGTGCGATCGCGATCGACCTGGTCGGTTTCGGCCGCAGCGACAAGCCGGCCGACCGTGACGACTACACCTACCAGGCTCACGTCGAGTGGACCTGGGCTGCGGTCGAGGCGATCGGCCTCGACGGGATCACCCTGGTGTGCCAGGACTGGGGCGGATTGATCGGGCTGCGTCTGGTTGGTGAACATCCCGAGCGTTTCGCAAGGGTCGTCGCCGCGAACACGTTTCTGCCGACCGGCGACCGCCATCCCGGCGATGCGTTCCTGGCTTGGCAGCGCTTCAGCCAGGAAACGCCCAACTTTCAAGCCGGGAAGATCGTCAACGGTGCCTGCCTGACCGACCTCACCCCCGAGGTGGTCGCCGCCTACGACGCTCCGTTCCCCGATGACACCTACAAGCAGGGCGCCCGCCAGTTCCCGCTGCTGGTTCCGGTCAGTCCGGAGGATCCTGCCGCACCCGCCAACAGGGCCGCGTGGGCTGTCTTGGAGACCTTCGAGCGCCCATTCCTGTGTGCTTTCTCGGACTCTGATCCGATCACCCGCGGCGGAGATAAGGTGTTGTGCTCGAAAATCCCTGGCGCCGCCGGACATCCACCGGTGACCATCACCTCCGCAGCGCACTTCCTCCAGGAGGACAAGGGCGAAGAACTCGCCGCAGTTGTCGTCGACTTTGTCCGCGCGACTGCGCGATAGTTTCGGTTGCTCCGTGAAGTAATCTCCAGTAGGTCAGCACTAATCCGGAAGCGGCGGTCGCGATCAGGGGCTCTGGCACGCTTTCGTTTGCACCGTGAGGCACTGTGGTCCGAGCGTCTGGTTGTTGACGCGCAGGCCTCGGCTGCCCGGCTCCGCCTGAGCGCACCATTGCCGGGCGGTCGCGGCTGAGACCTGCGAGTCTCCCGGATTCCGCCGTCCTGCCACCACTGGACAATCACAGAAACTCCACACTTTGGATCAATTCGTCCATGTTCACCTAGATCCGGCGGCATGTCTCCGTAGAAAGAAATAGGAATTGACCAGGTGCTGTTACCTGCAACGAACGTTTTGTGGGGTCCAACACCGTCCACGATGAGCTGGCGAGAGGCGGCAGCGTGCCGGTTCAACACAGGAAATTCCTATCCCGCAGATCCCACACCGCAAGGGTTACACCATTGAGTGAAACAGTGCTTTTCGCCCGCGAGTTCCTGCGCAGCCCGCTCCAGACGGCTTCCCTGATACCGAGTTCGGCCCGCCTGGTCGAGCGGCTCATCGCCGCCGTGCCGGAGCGGGGCGAGCCCGTGGTGGTGGAACTCGGTCCGGGCACCGGACCTGCCACCGAGGCGATCCAACGCAAACTCACAGGCCGGGGCCGCCACATCGCGATCGAACTGAACGGGCGACTGGCTGCGCATTTGGTTCAGCGCTTTCCCCGCGCCGATATTGTCACCGACTCCGCCTGGGAACTACCCCGCATCCTCGCTGATCGGGGTCTGCGCACAGCGGATGTCGTAGTGAGCAGCCTCCCTTGGTCGGCATTCACCGGCCCACATGGCCACACGCTCATCGCGAAAATCGCCTCGATTCTGCCCGAGAGCGGTGTGTACACCCAGTTCACCTACACGTTCACCCGCTGGGCCCCTCCGAGCCGTCACCGGCTCGCGCAGCTGCACGGGGCATTCGAAGAAGTCGTCGCGAGCAGGACGGTGTACCGCAACCTGCCTCCCGCGTTGGTGTATTCCGCTCGCAGGCCGCGTTTTCCTGCCGTTCAACCTCTTTCGTCGTCAGTTCCCGCCGCGAATTGAATGGCGTCCCGACTGGGTGGCGCTCCGAAGATGCGCCGGTATTGTCGGCTGAATTGGGATGGGCTGTCATATCCCACCAGGTATGCGATGTGCGCGATGTCTTTCGGATATGCCGCCAGAAGAAGCCGGGCTTCACGGGGTCTGATCTGCTTCTGCAACTGGATGGGACTTGTTCGGGTAACGGCCGGAAGTTCCGGTAGAAAACAGGCTCTTGTCCGAGCCTCCGCCGCGGTGCACGCAGCACAGCTGCCCGCCGAACACGGCCAGGGACGGGTCTTCCTGGCTGGCGTGGCGCGGGAATTGGGTGTCGCCGCTCCACCCGCCGTTGCTGTCGATGTACCCGTAGTAGAGCGAGGTTTCGCTGCCTCGGCCCCGGAACACCACGTACAGCTTGTTGTTGAAGTGAACCGTCGAGTTTGGGGCCGGATCGAGCACCCTGAGACTCAGAGGGCGAGGCCGACGAGAATCAGCACACACCCGGCGATGATGGACACTGCGACAGAGATGAGCAATGTGCCGATCACGCGCTCCTGCGATGCGCTACCCGTGCGGTCTCCCGCAGCGATCGGCATCAGCGGGGCCCCGGCACCCCAAGCCGCTGCGAGCAGCGTGGCCAACCAGTTGGCGTATGCGGCGTACACAACGAGCCAGAAGGTGAAAATCAGCCACGCGTGCGACAGCTCGAGCCGCGGCCAGATCAGACCGACAATCACCAGGAGCATGCCGTTCATGGCTCCTTCGAGGTGGCTGGACAAGCCCATTCGCGGGTTCTTCAGCTTCGGCACTGCCAGTCCGGTGAGCAGGCCGAGCAGGAACAGGAGGATGCCGAGTCGAATTAGGTGCATATCCATTGCCGGCTCCGGGTCCGTTGGTGTAGTGAGGGTACTTCTCTGCCAGGCGCGCAGGCCATTGCTCGGAGGTCGCAGTCGTCAGAGTGGCCCCGACGACACTCGCTGGGACCCAACCGGGTGTCACCTTGCTGCTGTACGCCGCGCAACTCGCCGATGAAACCGGTGCCCGGCGCGAGGCCGCGACCATGTTGCTGGACCTGATGCACCGCAGCAGCGATCTTTACGGCATCGCGATGCTGGGGTCCTGGTCGATGACGCCGGCGTCCGGACTCGCCGGACGCTGACCCACACCGTACACTTGCGACGCCCCGTATCGGGGACGCCGGAGTCGAGTTCGAACGCCCGTTGGCCGCCATCGAAGCGGGAGTGGACCCGCAAGCTCTCGTCAACGCGATGAACAGTGCCCAAGCGGACAAGGCGGCAGCCCAAGCAGAGCTACAAACCTGTCCACCATCCCCCGCCTGACCGAGACGGAGATCCGCAAGCTGATCGACTCCCTCGGCAACATCTCAGCCGACCTCGCCGCGGGTGCACGATCTGACAAAGCGGACCTCTACCAGGCCCTCCACCTGGACATACGGCATCGGCCCCGACAAACGTTGCCGATCACTGGTGTCCGGAGGGGGATACACACGCTAACCCCCGAGATCCGCCTGCGCAAACAATGACTAGTAGTGCTTTGTTAGGTGGGCCGAGATGTGCTGTGCTGCAACAGTGTTAGGTGAGGAGAGGGACGCGGTCCGCCCGGTGATCGAGGAGTTCGCCGCCGAGATGTTCGCCGGGTTCGCCCGCCGCGACCAGCGAGCCAAGGGGCAGCTGTATCTGCGTGGACTGCTGGCAGACGGTAAACGCAAGTCGATGCAGCCCATGGCGTCTCGCCTCAACGAGATCTCGTGGGCTCGGCGAAATCCGTTGGCGCATCGAACACGACTACCGCGAACTCAAAGACGGCCTGGGCCTGGACCACTTCGAAGGCCGATCCTGGCTCGGCTGGCACCGCCACGTCACCCTCGCCTCCATCGCCCAGACCATCTGCACCACATTGCGCCTCACCCCAAAAGCCCCTGCGCAGGCCTGACCCTCTACGCCGTCCTGCGCAGGCTCCAACACCTACTCGCCACCTGGACCGGATACTGCCACACCTGCCACCAACCCCTACCAGCCCGAACACAACCACCTCACACCTAACAAAGCACTACTAGGACAGTGGCGGCCGACTGCCGAGGCCGACGATGGACCTCGTCGACTGGTCTGTTGTCGCCGAGCTGCCCGCCGGAATCGACCGCCACGTCCCGTGCCGTTAAAGCGCTTTCGCGCTGTACCGGATTGAAGCCCGCGTGCCACCGAGTGCGGGGCGCGGGGCATCAGTTCATGCGGAGGTGGGGTCGAACTCGGCGGTGACGCGGTCCACGAGTTTCTTGGCTTCGGGGCTGTCGTGGTCGGTGGGCAGCTCCACAGGCTGTCCGTTGATCGGGACGGTTACCGGCCGACGGTTCGCCAGTACCTTCCCGGCACCGTCGCCGTGCGGTACACCGGCCGAGGCCAGGATGCGGCCCATCACGGTGTCGGCGCCGACCGGTGGGAGGGCTACGACGCCCTGCGGCCACTGCACGCCTTTGATTTCGAAGAAGTCATGGTAGCCGCCTATGTGCTGGTACCCGACCTGTTTCAAGTACAAATCGTCTGGCGTCGAGCCTTGCGTTTGATTTATCTCATCGTTGAACGTGCCTTGGAACACGCCGCTGGCGGGTTCGAAGTGTGCATATTGGCCTGACACGGACGCCTGCGTCTCGAGCACGTCGAACACAACCTTCATACCATCGGGAGCGGGCTGGTTGTTCTTGGAGTAGAGAGCTTTGGCGCCATCGATGTCGGGCGGGTTCCACATGTGCGGGACGATGTCGAGGTCGTTGGCGTAGCGCTGCACTCGTTGCAACCGTTGGGTGGTGTAGTTGACGAATTCCTGATTGCAGAAACTCGGTCCGGCCGTCGAGAGCACGCTGATTCTGGCTTTCTCGGAATTGTCCCATAGCCACTGGGTGTCGCGCAGGAACAGGGCCAGCGTGGGTGACCGGGCACCGCCGAGGCTGTGGCCGGTGACGGTGAGGTCGATCGCCTTGTCGCCGAGCGTGCTCAGGAACTCGGGCAAGGTGTGACCCGCACCGGGACGGTGGCCGGAGGGTTTGATACCCGTAAGGGTTTTCACCCCGATGGCCGTGCCGATCGTGTGCCAGGCAGCGCCATTCGCGAACCACGGCGTCTGCAGAATAAAGGAGTCCTCGACGAGCCAGTCGAACACCAGTGCGTCGGTGCTGCCGGCCATTGCGATCACGTACCGGGAGCGATCCTCGATGCTTCGCACCATGTACAGGGCGTTCACCGTGTACAAGTCGGTGTCGAACAGTGCGACTCCCGGACCCCAGACGATCTCCCACCCTCCGATGACCTCCTGGTTGGTGTCGAGATACTGCTGGATCTTCTGATAGAGCGTGCCCTCCAGGTCGCTGTCTTCTTTGCTGATGCCGTTGACCAGATTGGCGTACTCGCACAGCTGGTATGTGATCTTGTCTTGCAGAGTCGGCTCATTGATCGTCGTGGATCGTCCAGTCATATACCGCTCCTTGCCGTATGAGTTTCATCCGAAACAGAGAGGAGAAAGCGGTGACGCGAATTCACACGCCGCGTCCGCATCGGGGACAGATCATCCCGGACCGGTAGCTGTGTATAGGAGTCTAGACGATCCACCACACATGCTCGCCGAATCACCTGCCTGTCCGGGACCTGACGTCGTCGCCCATCGACGGGGGCTCGGTCAGCGCGGTCGCCAGAGACGCTGGTATCCGCCCCTTGGCGCCCGAGCACGAATTTGCGAAAACTCCATGACTCGGTTTGGAGACTGGGATCTACCGTTGCGCAGATACCTCGCCCCTTACGTCGGCGCTCGGGCATCCCGATCTGCATCGGCAGCATCGGCGCCGTCCGGTCCAAGGCCTGGATCTGTACGAGACTTCTCGTCCACACAGCACGATCGCGTTCTCCGGCGGATTCATATACAGCCCGACGATGTCGGTGACCTTGCCCGCCAACTGCGGATCGGTGGAGAACTTGAACGTCTCGGCCCGCCACGGCTGCACTCCGTACTCGCGCCACACCTTCGACACCGTGCCGTGTGCGATACCGAGGTGATCGGCCAGCAGACGCGAACTCCAATGCGTGACACCGTATTTACGTGGCGGCGGCGTCAGGGTCGTGGTGATCAGCTTGTCCCGATCCAACGTCCGAGGTCGGCCCGAACGGTCCTCGTCGCGCAACCCGTCCAACCCGTGCACCTGGTAACGACCCCGCCAATTGACCACCGTCTGCCGCGCGATCTCGAACCGCCGCGCGATCTCGGCATGGGCCACCCCATCGGCAGCCAGCACGATGATCCGAGCCCGCAACACCTGCCCGGACTTCATCGACCTCGACCTGATCCAGCTCTGCAGAGTCTCGCGGAGTGCGGTGCGCCGTTCACCCGCAGCGGCTGAGTGTCGTCTGACGGGTCTACCGTCCGAGGTGGTCGACTTCGGCGCTGGGTAGGTGAGAGTTGGCGGTATCCGTTGGAAGTGTTGGGCTGCAGCGAGAATCGTCTCTCTATGGCAGGCGAGTACGACGGTTGCGCCCGGGTGCTGGATAGTCAGCATGTCGAGTTTGCGGCCGACTCGTTGGGCTGCGACGGGCCATGAATCGGCTCCTGCTGTAATCGGGTAATCGGGTAGTCGGGGGACAGAGCCAGCGGGTGCGTTGGACCCGCAATGGCTCTATGGCGAGCCTCCGGAGCTACCGCTGCCTGGTCGCGTGTGAAGTCTCTGACCAAAGAGGACAACGCCGTCACCCACCTCGGCCTCTTCACCAGTAACGCCGTGGGGCGCCGGTCACGATCCGGCGGTCGTCTCCAGCTCTCCCGAGTAGATGCCGTGGCCTATCGCGCGCTCGAACTTCCACAACTGCGCTGCGAACGCCGCGGAGTCACCTGGGGTTGCGGCGGCTCGCAGGCCGGTCACAGGCGAGTTGTCGCCACCGAGATAGGTGAGGACTTCGGCAGGCGGGCCGTCGAGATCGGGGACGCGGATCATGTGAACGCCGCCGCCGAACCCGTCGACCGCGATCACTTCCCATTCCGCGAGGAACCTGGTCCAGCCCGCACGACCGTCGCGGTAATAGCCGAGGTATTCGACAGTGCGCTGGTTGAGCAAATTGTACAAGCGGCGCACCGGACGGACCCGGATCGTCTGATCCGGATCGTTGCTGTCCCCCTCGCAGGCCGCCGCTTTCGAGACCGGGTCCACGGTCAGGACCTGATCGAGGTGGGTGAGCGGGCGGATCGTATAGAGGCCCGGGCGCGGGCCGGGGCCGGTGGGTGCGGGCTGAGCGTTGGCGGGAGCGGACAGGCCAACGCCGATCAGCAACGCCGTGGCCACCATCGAGATCCACGGAGCGCGCCGACGAGCGATCCGCGCCGGTACCGTACCCGGTGAAGACGCGCGCCGATCCGGGTTCGCCGATTCCGGCGAGCGAACTCGCGGTGCACCAGCTCGCACGACCATACCTCTCTCGAGTCGATGGGGGACATCGAATCTTCGGCGGCGACGGCTCCGCGGATGGGTGTGGGCTCGCGACGGCCCAATCGAGGGCGACCCGACGACGCGCCAGAAAACTTCTGGCTACCAGGTGGTTTCGCACCCCGGTGTGGCCACCGGTCAGCTACTGTTCTGCGCGCCGCCCGATGCGGTGAGATATCGGCGAACCCATGACTACGAGAGGGTGAGGATGAGCGCCGTTTTGAATATTCTGACGACAATTGTCTGGTCGTTGTTGACCGGCCAGAGTGTCGGCATGCCGTTCCCCGGCCCTTTCAGCTGACCCTCCCCGCCGACCGGTCCGCACTCCGACACTGCCGATCCCGACCGACGGCGCCACCTCGGGTGCCGACCGGCTCGGCGATGAATCCCCATGGGCCGACACCACGTATTGCAGATCGTGCGACCGCCAGTGCGGCGCGCGTCCGGCTCGGCGATGCTGTCGGCTCTGCAGTCTCGGTATCCGTTCGCGATGATCCAGGTCGACTGCCGGGTGACGTAGTCGGTTGGGGATCGTTGCCGGTCCGTCTGGCCGCATTGGATGAGGCCCCGGGGTCGATGAGTTGTGGTGCCGATTGCTCGGGCTAGTCTGACACGCCGATCGGGTGGGCTGGGTGCAAGGCCAGATGCCGGTTGGTGGAGGGCGAGGTGGCGTACCTGTGAAGGTACGTTGCGTCGCGCTGATGACGTCATGCTGGCTGCGCAGTCCGGTCGGCGCCGGCGTGCTAAAACTTGTCGACGTCACTTCGGCCCCCACCACCGTGACCTTCCGGGCGAACCGGAAGGAGCCTGTTGTGGTCGGCGGTAAAGTTTTCGGCAGGGTCGGTTACGTCGTTCCGGTCACTTCCGGTGGCCGTGACGGACCCTCGACCTGGCCGGGCCCACTGTCCCGGTGAAGTCTAAGGGAGCCAAACCCCGCACCCCCGCCGCGGCGCGACCCATTTCTGCCGCATACCGCGATGATCGAACTGGTCACAGGTTCCAGTCGTCTCGGCGCTGTGAGAGCAGGTAAAGCGGGGTTGAAAAGTCTTTCGAGACTGAACTTTGCGGTGCAAAGTAGGTGCATGAACTCTGCATCGCAAAGTAATTCGGCTGCTGGGGTCGCTCGGCTCCTCGGCGACATGGAGACGCTGACCCGGCGAGGTTGGGCGTTGGCCGCTCCCATGTGGTTTCCGCTGCTGTGGGTGACGGTGAGCGTGCTCGCCTCGGTGCCCGCATCACTACTGCTCGATCGGCACAACGGCGCCAGGTGGTACTGGATCGTCGTCGCACCGGTAAGCGTGGTGGTCTGTGCGTGGTACTTCATGCGCCTGCCCGTGCAAGTGCCGGACGGGCGCGGCATGGCCGTCGCGCTGACCGCGGTCGCGATGGCAGTGACCGCCACGGGCATCGGCTGGGTGTATCGCGGCGAATGGACGATCGTCGCGCCATGGCTAGTGGTCGGGGTGGGGCTGGCCGTGATCGCGGTGGCGCTGCGATCGGCGGCGACGGCGGCGGTCGCGGCCGCCACGATGGCCGTATCGCTGGCGGTCGGGCTGATCGACCCCGCGCACGGTTACGCCTGGCTCGCGCTGGTCGTCGGGCTCGCGGCCGCGCTGGCAGCTGGGGTAGAGCTGCTGCGCGCGGAGGCGGGGCCACGGGCATGAGCGAGCCGCATCCCGTGCTCGGCCTGGATGACACCGTGCACCAGCGCATCCGGCTCGGCATCCTGGCACTGTTGCGCTCGGGTGTGGCCATGGAATTCGGGGTGCTGCGCGAGCAGTTGCGGCTCACTGACGGCAATCTGAACCGGCACCTCAAAGTCCTCGAGGACGCCGCACTGATCAGCGCACGCCGCAGCACGGGCGGCGGGCGCCCGAAAACCTGGGTCGCCATCACCGAGCCCGGCCGCCGTGCCTTCGACGCCGAGCTCGCGGCCCTGCGCGCACTCATCGCGACCGCCGAGCAACCCTGAGCCCAGGTCAGGCGCTGCCACGGTTACCCCGCTGAAGCAACAGCAGCACCGCCGACCGGACGAATAGACTTCGAACGCCCGCACCCTGATGTCTATCGTTCACGGTTTGACACATTGGTCGGACTGTGCAGAGACGATGGATCAGAAACATGTGGGCCGTCAGCCGCGAGGCGACAGTCGGTTCGGAGTCGCCCCCTATGGTCTCATGTGGCACGCTACTTCACCGTCAGTTCGAGGTATCGGCGGCCTCGTGGGGAGATCCGGTATCCGGTGTCGAGGCTTTCGGTGAGGCCGAGGTTCTTCAGTTTCCGGACGCGGAGCTTGAGTTGCTCCTTTGTCGTCGCACCGAGGTCTTGCGCGATGTCGGCGGCGCGTTTGCCGGGGTTGTCAGCGATGTATTGCAGTGTCTTCCTGGTCCAGGGCGAGTCGGCCTTGTGGTCGAGTCTGCGTAGTGCGGCATCGATCTCGGCGATAGCGTCGGCGCTGAGATCGTCGTCGCTTCGCAGCTCGATGCGCGGGTCGGGGCCTGCGTAGCTGAGGTTTATCCGGTAGACGGGATCGGATACCGCACCGTGCAAGGTTGAAAGTAGTTGCGCCAGCGAGCCTTCCCCCGCGGCATGGGCGTCGTCCTCGGTGAGATCAGCGGAGCTGATCTCGACGATGTCGTCGATGCGGATGACACCTGCGCTGGTCAGGATCCGGCTTCCGACCTTGACCCGACGGGTCTGCCAGCGCCGGAAGACCGTACGGATCATGCTGGAGGCGATCTGTTGTGCGACAGCGTCGGTGAAGATCATGCGGCGCGCTGCTGGTCAGCGATGAACTCGGCGAGAGTGGTCGCCGGTCGGCCGGTGACGGTGGCGACGGCATCAGTGACGGTTGCGGCCGAGCCGGAAGCGATCGCGGCCATGAGTCCGCAGAAGACGTCGGTGTAGTCGGGGTCCCAACCGAGATCCTCGGCATCGGCGCGGAACCGCTGCGCGGAGATGGACTCGAAGGAACACAGCGGACCGTCGAGTTGCGATGCCGCAGTGGCCAACTCGGCGAACGTCAGGGCAGCCGGGCCGGTGACGTCGAGCTCCTGCCCGGACAGGTCGTCGGTGAGGGCGCGCACACATACGGCGGCGACATCGCGGGCATCGACGAACGAGGCCCTGGCCTCGCCGACCGGCAGCCGCAATACGCCGTCCCCGGCTGCGGCCAGGTCGCGCAGTACACCGGCAGTCGCGTTCTGGAAGAACCAGTTGGGGCGCACGATCGTCGAGTGCAGACCACTGCGCTGCAGGGCGAGCTCGACGGCTCGCTGCTCGACTTCCGATGGCGCATACTGCATTCCGAGTGCGGTCATCAACACGATCCGCGCTACACCCGCCTGCTCGGCAACGCCGATGAACTCGCAGATCCGTTCACCGAGCCCAGCGACCGATCGATATCCGTCGTCGCCGCCGGGCACGACCAGAAACAGTGCGGTCGCCTCCTGGACTGCCGGGGCCCAGGTGTCGGGTTTCTCCCAGTCCAGCGGGATTCGGCTGCGCCGCCCAGCTCCGCGTGCCGGTATCGACAGCGCGGTCAGCCGGTCGAGGACATGACTTCCGACCTTGCCGGTGGATCCGGTCACCACGATCGTCATGAGCGCACCCCCAACGTCCCGGAGAGCTGACCGAGCAGCACCGCTCGGACGCCGTCATGGTCGGGCCGTGGTTGGGCAAGGACCCGGGGGAACAGCAGCCCGTCGAGCGTCGCGACGGTGGCATCGACGATTGACTCGGGGTCATGTGCCGGTGTGAAACGCCCGCGATCGATTCCCTGCTCGATCGCGTCGGTGAACGGCTGTCGGTATCGACGCTGCAGGTCCACGCTGTGCTCGCGGAGCTCCTCGTCATGCGCCGCGGCGCACCAGAATTCCATCAGCATCCGCCACACCGGCACCGGCGTCCGCAAACCACGATCGACCAGAACCACCAGTCGCTGCCACGGATCGTCGTGCTCGGCCGCCAGCGCCTGCATGGTCGACACCTCACCATCGGTCGACCGGCGCAGCGCCTCGACCAACATGTCCACGCGCGACCCGAAGTAGCCCTGCAGTGTGCTGATCGCCAGCCCCGACGCGGCGGCAACATCTTGAAACCGGGTCCGTTCGTAACCCCGCTGCGTCAACACCTCGATCACAGTGTCCAGTACCTCCAGCCGACGGCTACCGCCCGCTCGGCGCGATCTCGTAGAGACAATCATGGCTGTACCGTACCACGATACGGTACAGTCATGGTGCAACGTCCGAGAGTAGTCGGTGACTCAGACACCAAGTTTCGTCAGAGCTCGGGCGGTCAGCCTGCTTTCAACCCGATTGCCGCAAGACACCACTGCGCACACGCTTCGGTACTGAGACTGCTGGTCCTGGACGGAGGCCGGGGAACTCGACGCGGAAGCAGTCACCAAGAGGCTGCTGACAGAGAGCTCTGGAACGAACTGGTGAAGCTAGCGAACGAGTTCTCGAATACGGTGCGGAGACTGGCGGCAAATCGAACTGGGCGTGGCATGCGGTCTTGGGAATGCGTCGGCACAGCGTGACTGCTGGATCCGACGGACATGTTTCGGCTTGCACCTGACGTATGGTCAGGTTCTACCGTCGGCGACACCGGCGCAAGGTTCGTCGGTGGAAGTGGGATGAAACGGAGCAGTTGACGCAGCTCGCGCGGCGTCGGGAGGAGCTCGGTGACCAGCACATTCGGCAAGCCGAAGCGGAATGGGGTGAGCTCATCCCGAAGGTCGACGCGGCGATCGCAGCGGGAATGGACCCGGCCTCACCCGAGGCGCAGCAATTGGCGGCGCAGTGGATGGAGCTCTTGGAAGGGTTCCACGGTGGTGACGCGGGCCTGCGCGACAGCCTGTACCGGATGCAGGCCGGCGAGGCCGAGCGGATCGAGGGCGAGTTCTGCGGACCGTCACCCGCCCAGATCGAGTTCATCACGGCCGCGAACGCCGCACGCCGATAATGGGTTCGGCAGACGCTGGCGTACCGTTAAGAGGCGCGGGGAGCAACTGAGGATACGCGAGCGCCTGGTGCGGCGGGAAGGTTCCTGCGCACCAGGCGCCGTGCCCTGAATTCGGGCATGAGAACGCGTTCGGCAGGAACACCCAATCCGACGAAATGAGTGTCTGCGAAGTCACTTTTCACCGATATCAACCGTTCGCGGCCCACCGCCCGACGTCTACACTCGCGGATGAACGACGTCGGAATTCGCCAGCACAGCCAACCAAGCGTTGACCCGCGGCGAGCGCCTGCTCGTACACCACACCGAACCGCTTGCGGGCCCGGTAGGCGCGGGCGACAGCCGCCGGCAGCCCGATCCAAAGCTGCAGGTCAGCGTGTTAGTTTTCCTGTCGCAGTAGCGACGGCCACCGTATCCAGAGGCGTACAGGCCGCTTGACAGCCTGGCTGCGGCGTCGCTGAAGCGTCTCCGGCCGCTCTTCGTCACCAGTCGGTCTCCACGGTGCAACCGGGGTGGCAGCGAACATGATGCACGACCGACCTCAGCCAACGAAGCCGATCGGAAAACCCGAGCTGAGCTACTGGGAGACACAACCTAGTTGGAATCCGCGACCGCCGAAGCAGATCCGAGGGAGTGGAATCAGGAGAAGTCGAGCCGTATGACTTGTCGATCGAAACGTGTGCTCTGACATCGGCGAAGATGTACGGGAGCTGCAGATGCGAGTCGTCAGTAGGAGTCCGGACCTACAAAGCAGGGGCGGTTTCCTTGGTGAATTAATTAAATGGTTTACAAGCGGGAATTCGTCGACTTGTCGTCTCGAGGTGAGGGCGCTCGACACCTTCGCTGCGCGGCAACGGTGCCGAAGCGGTTCACAGCGGAGTGGATCTCGACACGGGCGTGACTTCGTACTCACCGCCGTCGATCGGTACCTACGGGCACGGGGCGCGCGATCGGCCGAACATGGCGCATCCGGGCTCCTGCTGACCACCATGATCGCCCTAGGCATCGGACTACAGCGCATAGACGCGCACACGCTGACCTTCCGATCCCGCCCAGTCTGCGCGGCGACCACGCCGCTCTGTTCACCGCTGAGGTGCCCGCAGGTGCGCGCAGGCGACAGCCGTTCACGGTGCGGGTCCGTCAGCCTACCTACGTATGTGCCTGTTCTCACTGCGATTCGTTGCGGCGAGCAACTGCTGGGCTGGGCCGGGCTGGACAGCGCTGCCAGGGTCAGCTTGATGAGCCGCTCTTGAGCGCGCCCGCTGATCCGCTCGGTAGCCGCAGGTGGGCATCGGGAACCCCGGTGCCGTTCGGATCGAGCATGCCGTCTTGGTGTGCGTACGGGCTCTGGCCGGGCGGCGCTTGCAGGGTGGTGACGTACTTCCAGAGACCGTCGGCCATGGCTGCGCCGCCGAGGACGAGAGTGCCGACGACGCCACCGGCGCCGGCGAACGCGAGGATGGCGGCGGGGGTGGTGGCGAGGCAGCCCGGCCCCACGACGAGGCAGGAGCCGAGGCCGATGGCGGCACCGACCAGCGCGCCGAGTACGGTGCCGATGATCGTGCCGATGACGGGGCCCCTCGCCATATTGTCGGCGAAATCGTTGAAGGCCAGTTGATTCTCCATCGGGGACGCAACCGGACGCGGCGGGTCCAGTGCGATCCCGGTGCGGTCAGGGGTGAGCGTGAGGGTGCGCCCGTCCCTGGAGATCTGCTCGTGGATCGGTCCGCGTCGGCCGTCGAACAGGAAGGCGAGCGGCATGGTCGTGACCGGTTGTCCGGCGGTGTCATGGATCGTGATCGAGTTTCGGTCGGCTGACACGGCAAAGGTGCCGCCATCGAGTATGGCGACTACAGAGTTGCCCACTACTGTGGCGCGGTATCCGGTCGGTGCCGCTGGCTCGGCCTGAGCCGGCGCGGCAGCGATCGCGAGGGTGCCGGCCATCGCGATGCCAGCAAGGGTGGTTGTGCGATAGTTCATTTCGGTGATATCTCCGTCTTCACTGTCAACGCGGGCCGTCGGCGGGCGGGACACCGGGCTTGCCCTGGAGGTATTCGGCGTATTTGCTATGGCCGGGTGGAGTATTGAGGGTCGTGACGTATTCGTAGAGCGCATAGGCGGTGGTGGGGCCACCGGCGAGGATCAGGCCGGTCAAGCCGCCGACCGCGCCGACCAGGCTGACGATGGGGAGCACCGCCACGACACAGCCGAGGCTGAGAATCACACAGGAGGCACCGGCCAGGGCGAACCCGATGCCGATGCCGACGACAGCGCCTATTGCGGTGCCGATCAGGGTGCCCACCGACATACCGATGCTGGCCGCGTTGATGAGATCGTTCATGGCGAGCTGGTTTTCGAGGGGCGAGGCGACCGGTTGCAGTGCCTCGCGGTGGATGCCGTTGGTGTCGGGGGTGAGGGTGAGGGTGTGGCCGTCGGCGGAGATCCGTTGCCGCACGGGGTGTGGTCGGCCGTCGATCGTGAAGATCAGCGGCAGCGCGGTGAGGAGCTGTCCGGCGGTGTCGCGGATGGTCACGGACCGCTGGTCGTCGGTGACGGCGAAAGTGCCGTGGTCCAGGGTGGTGACCACGGATGTGTCGGCCAATGCCGCGTGATACGTCACCGGCGGTGGCGTCTCGGGCGCCGCGCCTGCGGGTACGGCGGCTGCGCAGACGGTCGCGGTGGTGAGTAGTGCGGTGATGACCGTGCCGCGGATGATTTTCATGGTTTCCTCATTCGTGTGCTGTCCGGCGCTGCGATGGGCGCCGGGGATGGATGGTCCGGCGGCGGGATTGCCGAACCACCGCGCCCGCGCGTGCGGGTGGCGTGAAATGGACTGGTACTCGCCGGGATCGAGATTTCAGCGGGAGACGCAGGATGCCGGGGAGCTGCGGCACGCCGGGCAGCGTCTCGGTCCGGCCTGACCACCAGCATCGACATCACCCCGCCCGCCACGAGAAGCCACCCGGCGATATCGAAGGCGTGCGTGAACCCGGTCGACTGGGTCGGCGCGGCGTCGATGAGCCGACCGGTGACGTACGGTGCGAGCAGGCTGGCGACGGCGGCGACCGCGTACGAGATTCCGAGCGCGGCGCTGCGTTTTCCGGCTGGGCAGGTGTCGGCGATCGCGGCGTTGACCAGAGGTGTCTGCGCGGTGCCCGCCGAGAAAGCGACGACGACGAGGAGCAGGGCGAGCGGTGCCGCGTCGGCCCTGGTCAGGGTCAGCATGCATACCCCGGCCAGCACGGTGACCGTGCCACCGAGCACACCGTAGGCGATTCTGCGGGAAACACCGCGCCGGACCGCGCGTTGCGCGAGGGTGCCGGTAGTGAGTACCAGAAGGATGGCGGCCACGCTCGGCAGGCCGATCAATCCGCCCACCGCGGCTTTGCCGAATCCGGCCTCGTCTTCCAGATACAGCGGTAGCCAAGCGAGGCCGACGGCAAGGGCCCACATCACGGTGAAGGTCGAGAACGTGCCGCCGAGCCACGTTCCGGTGGTGATGATGCGCCGGTAGGGGACACCCGGATCGGCGGCGGATCCTGATTCTGCCCGCACGTGATACGGACCGCTTCCACCGTAACGCAGCCACGCCAGCAACCACAGCAAACCGAGCACGCCGAGTAGACCGAATGCGGCACGCCAACCCAGCAGACCCATGGTCAGGATGATCAGCGGCCCGCCGAGCACCGCGCCGAGCGCGCCCCCGACAGTGACGGCGGCCGAGGGAAGAGCGCGCCTGTGTTCCGGGAACCAAGTGAAAGCGGTGTGGTTGGCCAGCGGAAATCCGGGACCTTCGCCCGCGCCGAGCAGGACTCGGGTGCCGAGCAGAACCGCGAATCCGGTGCCGGGGATCACGATCGGGAGCTGGGCGACGGACCAGATCAGGATGAGCACGACGAGCAGGGGGCGTATCGGAACTCGGTTGCCGAGGAAGCCGACCAGCACCGCGGACGCGCTGAACAGCAGGTAGAACCCGCCTGCAACCGTTCCGAAGGCGGTAGCGCTGAGCCCGAGTTCGTCCATGATCGGTTCGGCGGTCAGGCCTACTACCGCCTTGTCGGCGAAGTTGAGCATCATGAACAGCATCAGCAGGGCGAGCACACCGCCCGCGCTGCGGCGAGCGGTCACCGGCCGAGGCGGGTGTCGAGCCAATCGAAAGTCTGCTGGTTGAACAGCTGCGTCGCCCCCTCGTGGCAGTGCTCGCCGCCGCCGTCGGCTGCTGCGAAGACCATCAGTTCCTTCTCGCACCGCAATGCGTCATGGACCTTGACGGGCTGGCCGCGGAAGAACTGGTCGTTCTCCGCCTCCAGAACGAGGGTCGGGCAGGTGATCTTGTCCGCGAGTCCGTCCAGGGTGTAGGGCTGGGTCATCCGGATGTATTCGGCCGGCGATGCCGCGCCGAAGGTCCACATGCCGTTACGCACCGCCCAGCGGCTCTGGGTCGACAGCGCCATCATCAACTGCAGAACGGGATTCGCGAGGTCGTCGCGCTTGTCGATGATCCAGTCATGGAGAAACGGCGGCATCGCATCGCGGTACGCCTCGTGGAAGCTGTACACCCCATCGTGCAGGACACAAGCTGCGAAGCGGTGCTCGAAGGCGGCCGCGCGGGCGGCGAGATAGCCGCCGAGGCTGGTGCCGAACAGGACCAGACGTGCCGGATCGACACCGGGCAACGCGATCGCGTGGTCGACCACCGGCGTGACAACCCGCTCCCAATCGGGCCGGAACACCAAGCCGGACTCCCGCCGCGCCGAGGCCTGACCGGGCCCTTCGAAGGCCAGCACGTGGTAACCGCGCCGCAAGGCCCCCTCGGCCGCGAAAAAGTAGAGTTCCTCCAGTGTCGAGTCGAATCCGCCGTGCAGGATGACGGTGGGCCGCGGCTCACTCGAATCGTCCACGCGGAAAAGGAATCCGGGCAGCGCACCGCCCTCGTACGGGATCGCCTGGCGCAGCGGCGGGTGGTCGAACAGCTCGACCGCGGCGGCAAAGGTCTGCCGCGACAGCGTCGCAAGGCGGGCCGACACCGTGTCGTTGTCCGGATCCTCGCGGCGATAGAAGTCCGCGTTCCGGTAGTAGTTGGAGGCGCGAAGCAGGGCCTCCCGGGCGCTGACCAGATGGCCGGCGGCGCGAGCTTCCGAGCCGATCCGATGCACGCGCTCGGCGGTGGCTGACCACTCACGACACCATGCCGCTTCGTCACCTTCGGGGATATTCCGGCAGGTGACCAGCACTTCGCCGAGCTCAGCACCGCCGTAACAGCCGTGCCCCGCCGTTCGCAGTGCCTCGAACGAGAATGACTCGTCGTCGAATAGAAACTTCATCGTTCCTCCATCGCCGGAACGGAACCGTTCCGTTGTGTTGTGGAACACAAATTTAGCCTTGGTAGCATTGGAACGCAACCGTTCCGTTCTAGAGAGGTAGCCGCATGAGTAGTCACCGGGTCGCCGGGGCAGCAGTGCTCCGCAAGCGCGTGACCGAGACGATCGCGCGCGCCGCCTTCGACGAACTCGCCGAGACCGGGTACGCCCGGCTGTCGATGGAGGCCGTGAGCCGGCGAGCCGGCGTCGGCAAGGCGGCGCTGTACCGGCGCTGGCCGTCGAAGGACGCCATGCTGATCGATCTGGTGTCCACCACAGTGCGCGAGCACAGCCCCGCGGATATCGACACCGGTTCACTTCGTGGCGATGTCGAGGCGTTCATCCGCGATGTCGTGGAAGTGTTGACCCATGAGCTGGTGAGCCGGATCGTTCCGGACCTGTTCGGCGAAGCGGCGCGCAACCGCGATCTGGCCGATGCGTTACGGGAGGCGGTGGCCACGCCCCGTCGTGCGGCGGCCGCTCAACTGCTGCAGCGGGCCATCGACCGCGGCGAACTACCCGCGCGCCTCGACTACGAGCTAGGCATGGACCTGCTGGGCGCGCCACTGTTCTTCCGGCTCCTGATCACCCGAGGATCGGTGGATAATGGTTACGTCGCGCGCCTCACCAACGCCACGATGGCAGCCCTCGCTGCCGCCGAGTGACCCACGCGGTCAGTCGAGTTCGATCGCGGAGACACCGCCGGCGACCCGCGGGACGTTCTGGATTCGCTGATCGATCCGATCCTGGGCCCGTTGGAATCTCTCGGGCTGCACGTCGACACCCGGCATCACCCAGACGGGCCATTCCGGGTCTCGGTCGAAAGCGAGCGACGACATGTCGGGGTTCATTCCGGTCACGGTGAGCCGGTGTTCTCGCGTGTATTCGATCTCGTTCGCCGAGGTGAGTCGGAACGGCCGGTCGTGGCCGGGGTAGATCACGTCCGCGAGATCGAGTATTCGCTCGATGCTCTGGTTGGCTTTGTCCTCGTCCCAGAAGACCAGGGGGTTGCGCTTGGTCTGTGCGACATATGCGAAGTGCAGTGCGTCGCCGGTGATCGCGGCCCGACCGTGCTCGGTCTCGATCAGCACGCCGATGCTGCCGATCGAGTGACCGCACATGTCGACGACCCGGACACCGGGAATGATCTCGTAGCCGTCGGCGACTTCCTCGATCGCGAGCTGCTCGAGCACGAGCCCCGTCCACGACGGCGTCGCCCAGTCGTTCGCATGTGGCATGTGGGCGTATCTGCGCTCATCGCGGTGTATCAACACCGTTGCGTCAGGGAACATGTCGATGTTCTGGACGTGGTCCCAGTGGGAGTGCGTCAACACGACCTTGTCGATATCACCGGGCGTCAAGCCTCGCTCGGCCAGGGCGTTATTCAGGATCGGCCTGCGGCCGACGTGCGCGGCATCGACCAGGATTCGCTCGGTCGCCCCTTCGGTGTCCTGCCCTTCGATGAGGAAGACGCCGCAGAATGCGGGATGACCTTGATCCGTTCCGATCGGAAAGCCCGGCAGCAGGATGTCCAGTCTCGGGTTCATCATCGTGATGTCCTTTCGTTGGTGCGGGTCACTCAATGCATGACAAAGCCGGCGGCGACGTTGATGTCTTGTCCGGTGATCGCTGCCGAATCGGCCGACGCCAGGAACGAGACCACGGCGGCAACCTCGGCCGCGGACACCAGCCTGCGTAGCGGGATGGTGCCGACTACTTCGTCACGTACTTCCTGTTCCGGCCGCGCCTCGACGGCGGAACGGTTTTCGAACACCCAGTCCAGCCGCGCACCTGCCACGTAGCCGGGCGATACGAGATTCACCCTGATGCCGTGCGGACCGGTCTCCGCGGCCAAGGTTCGGGTGAGGCCGATCAGCGCTGTCTTGCTCGCCGCGTAGGCCGTGCGGCCGAGCAGCGGATGCTTTCCGGTGATGGAACCGATGTTGATGATCGACCCGCGGTGCTGCGCGATCATGCCCGGCAGGAACGCTCGGCAGCACAAGAATGTGCCGAGCACGTTTACCGCGAACGTCTCCTCCCACGCCTCGGGAGCGATGGTCCATAGGTCGCCTACCGGTCCTCCGACACCGCTGTTGTTGACCAGGACGGTTGCCGGTCCGACTCGTTCCTCGACCTCGTCGCGGAGGGCATCGACATCACTCGCCAGCCGGACATCGGCGCGCGTTTCGAACGCGCGGCCACCGTGCCTTTCGATCAGCCGACGCGACTCGCGCAGAGCATCCAGGTCGCGCCCGGCGAGTACGACGGTGTGCGAGCGTGCGAGCCGGAGCGCCATCTCCCTGCCGAGGCCACGCCCGGCACCGGTGACAACCGCAACCGTGGCGGTCATTCGACCGACTCCGATCCGATCGGCGCGGCCGTGGCGGGCCTGCGTGGCCCTCGGCGCAGACCCGCGTCGATTTCATCGATGGTGCGGCCCTTCGTCTCGATTCCGAAGACGGCGAACACCACGGCCGCACCGGCTGTACAGGCCGCGAACAACAGGAAGGCCGGCGTGATGGCGTCCGTTGTGGCCTTGGGGGTCACCAGGTTGCCGGAGCCCGCGATCAACGCCAGCAGCATCGGACCGCCGATGCGGCCGAGGCTGCCCACACCGAGCGCCGACCCCATCCCCGTCGCGCGCAGCCGCGTCGGCCAGACCTCCGCGGCATACGGGCCGACGATGGCGAATCCACCGTCGGCGAAGAAGAAGGCGCCCAGCATCATGAGGTAGAACAGGGAGATACCCCAGGGGGTCGGCTCGGTCGAGCCGAACGCGGCGGCGATGAAGAACGGTGTCGACGCCGTGCCCAGCAAGACCCCGGACATCCGGCGGCCGATGCGCTCGGAGAGGTAAGCGAACAAGGCTCGGCCCGCCAGACTTGCCACGCTCATGAAGATGAAGAGAAAGGCGGCGCGGGCCGGGGCAATACCGAGAGTGAGCACCAACAGCGAAGGGCCCCAGAACAATACGCCGTAGGCCGCAGTGGTGATGGTGAGGTTGGTCAGCCAGCTCACGGTGAGCGCATGGGGGTACATGTCGGCCAGCACGGCTGCCGCGACGATCTTCTTCTGCCGCAGGGTTATCGGGTGTTTGTCGATGATGGAGACGAAGTGATTTTCTGGTGTCGGGACTGGCATCCTTGCCATCCCCTCTCGAGATCAGTGATGTGGAAAAGAGAAATCGGCGGTCAGCCGACGCGAAAAATGGCGGCGAGGGCTTGCCCGCCGCCGATGCACATGGTCACGAGACCGTGCTCTTTTCCGGTACGCCGCAGGTTTTGCAGGAGCCGGATGGTGAGGATTGCACCCGTGGCACCGATCGGATGCCCCCAGGCGATAGCTCCGCCCAGCGGATTGACAAGTGCGGGATCGAGTTCGGCGTCGCGGATGACGGCCACAGCCTGTGCGGCGAATGCCTCGTTGAGCTCGATCCAGCCGATGTCGGAGAGAGTCAGCCCGGACTTTTGGAGCACGCGGCCGATTGCTGTGGTCGGCGCGTAGCCCATGATCTCGGGCTCCACTCCGACTTTCGAGAAGGCAACCAGCTCGCCGAGAACCGGCAGCCCTCGGTCCCGCGCGACGGGGGTCGTTGTCATGACGACCGCCGCAGCGCCGTCGTTGATTCCCGAAGAATTGCCTGCGGTCACCGTGCCGTCGTTGACGAACGCAGCCCGCAGATTCGCCAGTTTCTCCACCGTGGTGCCCGGCCGCGGGTGTTCGTCGTCGGCGACGACCCGTGCGCTCTTCCGCCCGGCCACGGTGACCGGAACGATCTCGCCGTCAACCAGTCCGGCTTCCAGTGCGGCACCGGCCCGGCGCTGGCTTTCGGCGGCGAATTCGTCCTGCTCCCTTCGGTTTACACCGAAACGGTCGGCGACTCGTTCCGCAGTCACGCCCATCGGATACTGACCCCATGGATCGGTGACCAGTGACCGGGTGCCGTCTACGAGCAGGTGGTCGGCGAGGCGGTAACCGTCCCTCGCTTGAAAATCCAGAAATGGTTGGCGAGACATGTTCTCGTTCCCTCCAGCCACCACGATCGCGGCATCGCCGCCCTGCAACTCCAGCGCCGCGGAAATGATGGACTGCAGCCCCGATCCACACAGCCGGTTGACGTTCATCGCGGTCGAACCGGCACGCGCCCCGGCGGCGAGGGCGACCCGCCGGGCGTTGAAGGCATCCGGTCCGACCTGCCCGACACAGCCGAGGACGAACTCGTCGACCTCATCCACTTGGATGCCGGCACGGTCGGTCGCGCCGCGGACCGCGGTCGCGCCGAGTTGGTGTGCCGGCACGTCGGCCAGCACGCCGCTGTAGCTACCCACCGGAGTTCGGGCACCGGCAACCACGACAGTCGGGGTGAACATCATTACTCCTTGGATCCGGACGAACGCTCGAGCGAGGTGAGGATCGGAATGTTGCGCAGGACATCGCCTCTTCCGACGGACGGATCCAGATCGTGCACAAGCCACCCGGCCGCGGTCAGCCGCAACGTGACGTCCTCGGTGGCGAGATACACCTGCTGGTCCTTGGCCAGCGCCGCCTGCCCGCTGAAGGTCGTGTGATCGACGTGATCGACGAACTTCCGGTTGCGGCCGCCCGTGGAGAGCAGGAAACAGATGCGGCGGGCGCCGTCCAGGATGTCGATGAACCCGCCGCATCCGATCACTCGGCCACCGAGCACGGAGACGTTGACATCGCCGGTGCCGCTGACCTGTCCCGCACCCATAAAGGCGATATCAGCGCCACCGCCGTTGTAGAAGTCGAACTGCGCCGCGTGCCCGATGATGGCACTCGGGTTCCTGGCGGCGCCGAAATCCGTACCGCCGAGTGGTAGTCCGTCGTAAACACCCGACTCGATGGTCATCGTGACCTGATCGAGCAGGCCGGCCCTGGCAAGCGCGCCACCGATGGTGTCGCCGGGGATTCCCGTCCCGACGTTGATCACATCGCCGGGTTCGACGAGTCGCGCACCCCGTTCGCCGACCCGCGCCCGCTCGCGGGTCACCGGCGTGGACGACAGCGCCGCCGCTAGCTCATCGACGGTGGCGAACCCAGAGACCAGCGCGCGGTCCAGCATCGCGGAATCCGTCTGGCGATGACCGGTATCGACGTCGTTCACCGGGACTATGTAGTCGATCAGCGTCCCGGGCACGGTGACCTCACGTGCGGCGATCGCGCCCCTCGGCACGACCTGTTTGGCCTGGCAGATCACGAACCCTCCGCTGTTACGCACCGCCTGCGCAAGGGAAAGGGCGTCCAGGCCCGAAGCCTCCTCGGACTGGCTGACATTGCCTGCCTCGTCGACCGCCGAGGCCCGGAGGATCCCGACATCGATCGGGAACGACTTGTAGTGCAGGTAGTCCCGGCCATCCAAGGTGACGACATCCACGTACGTATTCGACGCGATCACGCCGCGAGCGGAATGGTTGATCCGACCACCGTCGACACGTGGGTCCACAAAGGTCGCGATGCCGACGGTGCTCAGATTGCCGGGCCGCCGGGCGGCTATGGCGCGGTACAGCGTCGACAACTGCCCCTGAGGAAGGCAGACGCCTGGTACTGCGTCCCCGCCGAGCAAGGCGCTCATCCGTGGCGCAAGACCCCAGTGGGATCCGACGACGCGCGCGACAAGACCGCGGTGTGCGAAATGATCGAGCCCGGCAGCCCGATTGGCCTGCCCCGATGCGTGCACCAGGATCAGCCCGTGCGGGTGGCCGGACTCGAGGAACGAACGCTCGATTGCCGCGTACACCTCCTCGGCGACACCCATCATGGTGAATCCGTCGACGGCAACAGTGGAGCCGTCAGGGATGAGATCCACGGCTTGCTCGGCGGTGACGACTCGTGGGCTCATAGCGTGTAGCCGCCGCCCACCGCGATGACCTCGCCGGTGACGTACTCGGCGGAGTCGCTGGACAAGAAGGCCACGACCTCGGCGACGTCTTGGGGAACACCGGCGCGCCCGAGTGGGATCCTGGCCAGCTGGGCCCGATAGATCTCAGCGGGAAGACCACGAGTCATGTCCGTGTCGATGAAGCCGGGGCACACCGCGTTCGCGGTGATGTGAAACCGAGCCAGTTCCTTGGCAACGGAGCGAGTCAGGCCGACGACACCCGCCTTGGCGGCGGCGTAGTTGGTCTGGCCGATATTGCCCATCCATGAGGCAGACGAGATGTTCACGATGCGGCCATATCCGTGCCGGCGCATGTGGCGGCCGACTGCGCGAACCGTGTAGAACACGGCGGACAGATCGACCGCCAGCACGGCATGCCACTGGTCGTCGGTCATCTTGTGCAGCATCGCGTCTCGGTTGATGCCAGCGTTGTTGACCAGGACGGCGATCGGACCGACACAATCCTCTGTATGTTTGACGACGTCGTCGACCGCGACGCGGTCGCCGACATCGAGTTCGATCCCGATGCTGCCGTTGCCTGCCTCGCGTGCCGTCTCGGCCGCCAGGTCACCATCGATGTCAGCAGCCACAACGGTGTCGCCGCGCTCCGCGAGCGCGGCGCAGATCGCCTGCCCGATACCGCGTCCCGCGCCGGTGACCAGCGCGATCCGGTGGCCAGGTGTGTCAGCCATCTAGGGCTCCTTTCGTACGCAGCCGCAGGTCCGGCCGATCCGGAGCTGATGACGGCAGATAGTGGCGGTGTATTTTCGCGGCGCGGCCTCGACGCGGCGAAGTAGCAGCGTCACCGAGTCGCGCGCCATCTGCTGCCGGGGCTGGGTCACCGTGGTGAGGTCGACCAGCGGAGACGTCGCGAGCGGAAGCCCGTCGAAGCCGGTTACCGCGAGGTCGTCGGGGATACGGAGGCCCGATCCGAGCGCGGCCGACATCACGCCGAGCGCGATGGCGTCGCTACCGCATACCACCGCGGCGGGCTGCTCGGGCAACCCGAACAGGTGCTGGGCCGCGGCGCGTCCGCCTGCCTCGCTGAGCTGTGTGCTGATCCGCCAGGCTGCGGGCAGATGCATGCCGTGCTCGCGGGCAACCTCTGCGAAGACCTTCTCGCGGGCGGCGGACGCGCTGGATGCCCGCGGCCCGACGACGACGGCGATAGTCGGATACCCGTGTCCTACCACGTGATTCATCAGTTCGCGAGCGGCCGCAGCATCGTCGATCCCCACATAGTCACCGGCTACTTGCGGAATTCGGCGAGACAGCTGGACGTAAGGGATGTGGGCGCGGCGCAGCTCCCGAATGGCCTCCGCATCGTCACGGCGCAATGCGGTGAGGACAACACCATCTACCTGACGCTCGATCATCACGCCGACCAACCGCCGCAATGTGTCCGGATCGTCTTTGGTGTGCCCGAGCAAGACCTCGTATCCAGAAGCATGAGCAGCGTCGGTGACGCCGGCGGCGAGCTCGGGGTAGAAGGGGTTGGCGATGTCTGCGAGTACCAACCCGATGACATTGCTATGCCCGCGGCGGAGGCTGGCGGCAAGGGTATTCGGCTTGAATCCGAGTTCGTCGGCTAGCTCCAGCACCCGCTTGCGGGTGGCTTCCGAAACGCCCGGCTTGCCGTTCATCACGTAGGAAACCGCCGCGCACGACACTCCGGCGGCCCCGGCGACGTCGGCGGCCGAAACGCGGCGTGGCCGCTGATTGCCGATTTTCGCTCCGCGTCTCTGCCGACTCACCATCTCAGGTCCTTTCGGCCGAAGGTCTTGCTCAGCAACGACGGTAAAAGGTGGTGATTCGTTTAAGCAACATTAAGCAGAGTCATCGACAAGTCGCCCACGCGATCGCTGGTCCGAATCCAACCTGAACGTGAACCACGGCCAATCACCGGCCCGGCCTATGCGTTTCGCGCAATATTCGTCGGCGGACATTGTCACCCGGGAAACCGCCGTGATACTCTGCACCTACGGAACAGCCGTTTCGGCGCGTGTCTCGAAATCTCCGGACGCATCCCGTTATCTTGCAGCACAGCCGCTTTCGGTTGACGACTCGGCATTTTCCGATGTTTCGCGACCGAACCACGCCAGGGTGGGGGCAACGGTTTCCGGCCGCAGCTCTGGAGGACCTCGTAGGCCCGCCCCCGACGAGTTCAAGGGGGCCGTTGACGGCTCGCGAGGTATGCCTTGTACGCCGAGTACCCCGGCAGTACCGTCATCGGCCGCGCCGCCGAACTCCTTCGCGATCTGCGCACTACGAGCACGCGCTCGCCATCTTCGACGAACTGGGCGATGACATCAGCGCGAGCCATACGAGGGGCCATCTCCGGTACGCCCTCGAACTGGCCGACAGTTCCTACGAGTGGTATTCACGCGCCGCGAAAAGGGCTCGATGAACCGTCGACTTATCTGGTTGTAGCGGTTCGTGGTCGGGGTCAGCTGCCCCGTAGCGTCCCGCAGGAGACCGGGCGGGTTGACTCGTGAACCGTCTGTCGCCCTCGCGGTTGACTTGCCCGTGATGTGTCTGCTCGTCCGGTCTCCGTTCACGGTTTGACTCGACAGAGGTGTGACGTCAAGGTGCTGGGAGAGGTTCTTGAAGTCGACATGTCGGCCGTGGATTCCCCATCCGGCATGAGGCGAGGAACCGAGACCTGATGATGCTGATCGGCGTCGATCCGCACAAGTCCACCCACACCGCGACAGCCGTCGATCCGGCCACCAATTCCGATAACGGGTCGGTCCGTATCGAGGCGAGTTACGCCGGTTATCGGAAGCTACTGACATGGGCTCGGCAGTGGACCGAACGCAGCTGGGCGGTGGAGAACGCGGAGGGCCTCGGTCATCACTTGGCGCTGTGGCTGGTCGCGATGGGCGAGATCGTGGTGGATGTAGCGCCGGCGGCGACGGCTCGGGTTCGTCAGCTGTCTCGGGGCGGGCGACGCAAGAACGACCGCATCGACGCCGCTGCCGCGGCGAGCGTCGCGGCGTTGCACGGCGATGCTCGCCCGGTGCATCCAGAAACGCACGTCGATTCCCTCGCCTTGCTGGATGAACGACGAAAAAATCTGTCCAGCAATAGAACTCGATCGATCAACCAACTGCACGCACTACTGCGTGAGTTGCTGCCCGGCGGCGCGCCGCCCGATCTGACCGCAGCGAGAGCGGCAGCGGTCCTGCGCGGACTGCGCCCGGTCACTACCACCGACCAGGTACGCAAATCCGTGGCCAAGGACTGGTCGGCGACATCAAGCGCTACGACACCCAACTCACCGAGAACGCCGCCGCAATGGACGAACTGCTCGATCTGCACGGCACGACGTTGCGGGAAATCCCCGGGATCGGCCCGGTGATGGCCGCCCGCCTCATCGGCCGGACCGGACCCGCGAGCCGATTCGCCACCGCAGCCGCCTACGCAAACTACACCGGTGTCTCGCCGGTCGAGATCGCCAGCGCCGACACCACACGGCATCGGCTGTCTCGCTACGGTGACCGGGAACTCAACTCCGCCCTCCACACGATCGCGGTGATCCAGATCCGCATGCGCAGCAGCACCGGACGGGCCTACTACGACAAGAAGATCGCCGAGAAAAGACCCCGAAGGAAGCGAAACGCTGCCTCAAACGACGCCTGGCCGACCTGTGCTGGCGAACAATGATCCGAGACGAAAGACGCATAGCATCAACCCCATCCCCCGATCACCCCGAACCGGCTTGACAAATACAGAGGAATCACGGGTTCGGGACCAATGCCACTAACTTACGCGCTGGTGTAGCCGGATCTCCGGCGGCTGGCTGTGGTCGAGGTTCTTGTGCGCCAGTGTTTTTCGTTTGAACTTGTGGCGCCCGGCGCGTTTGAGGACCCGGGGATAGCTGCGCTGGCGCCGTGGCGGGTTGGGGCGTTCGAGGATCTCGGTGACGGCGGCGGTGAGGCCGGTGGCGAGCCGGTCAGGGGGAAAAACCCGCTTGCCCGGTGACGTGTCGCCGGACAACGCGCAGAGAGCGGATGAACGACAGCCGTAACGGATCGTTTCCGCCGAGGTCGGCCGCGTGATACATGAGTTCGCGGATGGCGTAGTGGGTGGTCAGAAGCCCCCAGATCTCCTGGCGCACCATGGCGGGGCTCTGCCGAGCGCAGCAGCCGGTAGCTGCCGCGCTGGCGGGTTTCCGGGCCGATCGACGGCTGGCTGGCCAGCCTGTTCGACCATCAACACCGCGAGAACACCATCGCGACTCTCGTGGCGGCCCAAGACACCGACGACACCGAAACCCAGCGGCGAATGCTGCGGCAACGCGTCACCGACGCCGACGCCAGACTCGCACGTCACCTTGCCGCCATCGAGGCAGGAATCGATCCACAAGCCCTCGTCACGGCCATGAACGCCGCACAGGCGGACAAAGCGACAGCTCAAGCCGAGTTGAAGAGCTTGCCCAAGATCAACCGGCTCACCGAGACAAAGATCCGAAAGTTGATCGACTCACTCGGCGACATCCGCGCGGTCCTCGCGGCGGGAGATCCGGCCGAGAAGGCTCAGCTGTACCAAACCATGGCCTTCGAAGTGCGCTACCAGCACTAACAACAGCTCGCAATCGTTGGTGCCACCCCCTGTGGGGTTAGCACTGGTGTCCGGAGGGGGAGTCGACCACTACGCACACATGCTTCGTCGACGACAGGTACTGACGCTGGCGTAGGTGCCCTGATTGCCGTGTTCGACGGCTCGAACAAGTGCGGTATCGATAACCACCCCCAGCATCGAAGGTGGTCCGAGCCGACGATCGGGTCGGTCTGTCGCGCCGACGCGGCGCTCGGCGAGGGGGCATGGGCTGGTGTTGCCGAGAATCCGGCGAATGCCACCGCGGGTCTCGGTGCCCATGATCAACCGGAGGCGGGTCGACAAACCCAGCTATGACCCAAAACGTTGAAACTCAAGCTAATACGACACCCCATTCCGGGTGAGTCTGCCGACCGCGCGTCAAGCGCTGAGTGTTCTCCGCTGAGAAGGGCTGATCGAGTGCTGGTATGGCATCGGTTCATTCGCCAAGTAGACCGGTCGCCTCCAGCGCTCCGGATGGCGGCACTACGACCGAGCCCGAACCGATCAGCAGTTGCTCGTACCGCGCCTGCGGGATGAAACCCTCTACGCTGGAATAGAGTTCGCTACTTCGCACATCGCCGAACTCTCCCCTCGAGGGCACAACGCAGGCCGTGACCCGACGCCAGCACCTATCCGACGAGACAGGGCGGAATGAGCGCATCGCGAACACCGTTGACCGAACCCATCCCCGTCCGCCCCCAGACTGTGACTGACGGCACCATCTCACCGAGGAACCAAACAGAACCCACCCGCGCCAACCTCATTATCCGCACCGACGTTCAAGGAATGCTGCATGACTGGCCAATCCGACTCGACCACCAACGACTTCGCACTGGTGCCCGATGAAGTCGCGGATGCCGGTCGGTACGTTCAGCAGGTCGCCGAGTCCCTCATCAACGGCCTGACTTCGCTCGACACGGACATCGCAGCGCTGCTCTCCAATTGGCGAGGCACCTCCGCCGACTCGTTCAGCGCGGGCTGGACCGAAACCAAGCAAGGCGCGGATACCATTCTCGACGCCTTGGCCGACATGGCCGAACTGCTCGGTGTCACGAGCAGAACCCTGGACGATCAGGACCGAGCGCGGGCAGACACCACCGTTACGCTCACCGGGTCGCTGGACCTTCCGGAGTTGTGATGGTAGACAACGCTCAGCCCTTTCGCGTCGACCTCGACGAGCTCGAACAGATAGTCGCCCGGGTCTCGGGTTTCATCGGATTCCTCAACGACAGCCTCGACGGACTGCAGCAACGCATCTCTACCGTCCAGCAGAACTGGAACGGTGCCGCCGCAGACGCCCAGGCCGACGCCTTCCGGGAATGGCACACCGGGGCAACCGATGTCGCCGAAGGCATCGACACCATGCGCCGGGCCGTCCGGGACGCCCACGATCGATACACGGCGGCGATCTCCACGAATCTTTCGATGCTGGGCAGGTCGTAACACCGGATGACGACCTTGGTAGTCGATCCCGCGGTGTATTCCTCGGCAGGCGCGTCACTGTATTCGTACGCAACCGCGTTCCACCGGGTCTTCTCCGCGCAGATCGCCGCGCTGAGCGAGACCGCCAATATGGGCGGGAATGTGGGCGAATCCAAGGCTTGGGCCACGTCCTACGATTCGACCGTCACCACGGCGATGAGTATGACCGAGCTGCTGGTCACCGCCATGGGCAACTACGCCGGAATCCTGAACCAGCTCGGCTACAACCACGCGCTCGCGGATTACGTTGCCGGCACCGGCCGACCGGAACCGGGAAAACCAGCACAACTGTCACCGGCCTGGTCAGTCTGTCTCAGGCCGCCGCCGTCGGCGGGCGGGCCGGGTAGTGGCCTGTTCGACGATGTCGGTTTCGCGGTGTCGGCGCTCGAGGATTTCGGCGTTTCGATGCCCGACGGGGAACCGCACGACCTGCAGACTGCCGCTGACATATGGGACAAGCTCGCCTCCGAATCGGGTGTGGGCAACCTGCCGATGCTGCTGGACCAGCTGGCGAAGACATTCGAGAACGAGACCGCCCCCGACGCCGCGTATGTCGATGAAGACATCCGGGAGCTGAAGAAGTCCGCCGAGGGTGTGCTCACCCTCTACAAAGACCTCGCGCAATCCTGTCGCACCCACCGCTCCGCGATCCTGGAGTTCCGGACGCAACTGGGTCAGCTGCTGGTCGATCTCGCCAAGGACCTCGCTCAGGAGGTCGCCGAGACCGTTGTCCTCGGTGTGATCGCCGGCGCGTTGACGGCGGGATTCGGCGCGGCCGCAATCGCCGCGGCCAAAGCGGGCAAGCTCGCGGTGAAGATGAAGAAGTATGTCGACCGCGTGCTGGCCGCCAAACGCGCGGCCAACTTCGTCGACAAAGTCACCGAAACCGGCGACGACCTCGCAGCCAGGCGCGCGGAGCTCCAGCGCATCGCAGACCTCCTCGCACAGCGCACCGCCGATATCGCCAGGATCGCGCGCGACAAGCTGAAGAGCTCGCTGGATTACGCGCTCGACAAAGAGGCAATGGAGCATGTCTTCGTGCCGAAGCACAAACTGGATGGACTGGTGAAGTCACTGGGTGGCGAAGAAGCGACGATGACGAAGATCATCGAGAGCGTTCAAGGCGTTCCGGACGGCGTGTACAATGGCTCGAATCCTTTGGTGCGCACAATCAATGGCCAAACCGTCCATATTCGCGGCGCAATGATCGACGGTGTCTTCAAAATCGGCACCGCATACATTCCATGATGTAGCGCGAGAACCGAAGGAGATTGATGAGTAGTACACCGATTCCGCCGCGAGCGTTGACCGACCTCGAAACCGGCGTCGTCACCAAGCTGCTGTCGTCGAACGCCCCCGGCGCCTCAGAGTATCTGGCGCAGGTGCCCTATTCGCAGGTCGTCGCAACGTGGGGTGTCGGTTCACCTAGTGTCGATCTGGCGGTGCGGCCCGGTGCGGTGCAAGCATCCGGTTCGCCGGACGGTATCTTCGCCAGCGGAGCGGTCACCGACCGCAACGGAGCGCCGATCGGCGAGGTCATTTTATGGGTCGAGAACGGTTGGCTCAGTGGAATCGAGTACGCCTGGTATACGGACGAACGCCCACACGCACTGCCCGAGCCCGGTCAGATCGAGCTTCTATAGTGCAAGCAGATGATTGGGCGAATTGCCGACAAGAACAGCAACGAGCCGGACAGTGCATCGTCGAAACCGAGGGCGCACCTAACTAAG
>NZ_BDBA01000116.1 GCF_001612745.1 Nocardia amamiensis NBRC 102102
GCCGCCTGCGCGGCAACCCTCTCCCGATGCACCGAGGCGTCGAGCTCGATCCACTCGATACCTGGGCTAGGCAGCCCTGCCCGATGGGCCGAGACGGTCACACCGAGCACGGCACCGGAGTCGGAGAGCATGTGCGCAATGCGATCCGCCGGGTACGCGGGATCGACGGGCACGTAGGCGGCCCCTGTCTTCGCGACCGCCCACATCGCCAGCACCGACTCGACCGAACGGGTGATCGCCACCGCGACGAAGTCCCCTGGTCCCACCCCGTACCCGATCAGGTAACGGGCCAGCCGCGACGACGCCTCATCCAGCTCCCGATAGGTCAGCTCACGCTGGTCAGCCGGCTCGCCGGTGGGATTGTACCGGAGCGCGGTGGAGTCGAACGCAGTATCGACCGCGGCGGTGAGCAACTGCGGGAACAGGAGATTGCGTGCTCGTGAATGATGGGCGCGACGTGCGGAACGACGTGACGGGGTCATACGGTGGCGAGTTCACTCTCTGGTCGATCAGTGTCCGCTCTGGCGATGGAGCCAGAAGCAGTGCCTCAAATGCGTGAACCATGACCCGAGCGTGCAGAACGGACCTTAGCGAACGCCGATCGAATCGGCGCGCCGAGGTTGGTAAAACTCATAGGGGTACCCCGATCGGCGTTGTGCGATGACATCGTGTGATGCGAAGAACATCTGGATAAGAGGGTTTTCAACTGGGAATCAAGTGTGACTGATATCACTCGGCCTCAACCAAGCTATTACTGCTCGCGGGTGCCCGCGCCACCGTCGAGCCACGGTCCGGCAGCGCCGAATCATCCACTGCGACAGCGGCAAGAGCGAGTCGGCCGGCCCCTCGGCGTCGCAGGCCCACCTAGATCCGTGAGTAGGAAGTTGCCCCGGAACCACGAGCCGGAACGTAATTTACGTTCGGGTCGATGTCAGCGCAGCGGGTCGAAGGAGTGGCCGTGACGAGGTCGTGGTGGGGATGGGGAAACGTCGAGGACGCGGTCACCGGCGTCGAGCGAGCGGCGCTGACGAAACGCGTCGCGGCCCTGCTACCCGAGGCCGACCTCGCGGTACACGAGGCGCCCGATCCGGCGTCGTTGGACGTGCCCGCCCCTCGCGTCCAGCCGCCGGGTTCGCTGGCGCACCTGGCGTCGGAAGAACTCCGTGATCGCGTCTCCCATGCACACGGGCAGGCGTTCCGCGACGTAGTCCGCAATCTGCTCGGCCGGGTCGATCATGTCCCCGATCAAGTGGTGCGGCCGAGGACCGAACAGGATGTGGTCGACATCCTGGACTGGTGCGCGAGCGCGGGCGTCGCGGCGGTGCCGTTCGGCGGTGGAACGTCGGTGGTGGGTGGTGTCGAACCGCGGTGCACCAGCGACTACGCCGGCACCATCGCACTGGATCTCGCCCGCTTGGAGCGGGTCCTCGAACTCGACCTCACCAGCCGCGCGGCCCGGATCCAAGCGGGCATACTCGGCCCAGCGCTGGCAGCAGCCCTGCGCCCCCATGGCTTGACACTGCGGCACTTTCCGCAGTCGTTCGAGTTCTCCACGCTCGGCGGCTGGCTGGCCACCCGGGCGGGCGGTCACTATGCGACTGTCTATACCCACATCGACGACATGGTCGAGTCGATGCGAGTGGTGACGCCGATCGGGATCAGCGAATCGCTGCGGGTGCCCGCATCGGGCGCAGGCCCCTCGCCGGACCGCATGTTTCTCGGGTCCGAGGGCGTCCTCGGAGTGATCACCGAAGCCTGGATGCGACTACAGGATCGTCCGCGCTGGCGTGCCGGAGCTTCGGTGGTGTTCGACGATTACGGAAACGCCGTCGCCGCGACGAGGACGATCGCCCAGGCCGGGCTGTATCCGGCGAACTGCCGCCTGCTCAATCCGGTAGAGGCGTTCATCAATGCCGGAACCAGCGCCGCAGGGGGTGTTCTGGTTCTCGGATTCGAGTCGGCCGACCATCCGGTGGATGAACCGATGCGGCGTGCGGTGCAGATCTGCCGCGACCACGGCGGCAAGACACCTGACGGCGTCCGCACCACCGATTCGGCGGATGACACAGCGCGCCCGGGCGCAGTGGACTCCTGGCGCTCGTCGTTCCTGCGGATGCCGTATCAGCGCGATGCGCTCGCCGCCCAGTCGATGATCGTCGAGACATTCGAAACCGCTTGCACCTGGGATCGTTTCGACGCTCTGCGGGAGACGGTGCTCGCCGCGGCGACCGCCGCGTTCCGCTCCATCGGCGTGACCGGCGTGGTCACCTGCCGGTTCACGCACGTCTACCCGGACGGGCCCGCGCCCTACTTCGGCGTCTACGCCGGCGGCCGTTGGGGCCGGACCGTCGAGCAGTGGGACGAGATCAAGAACGCGGTATCGGAGGCACTCGAGACCTCCGGCGCCACCATTACGCACCACCACGCCGTCGGCCGCGACCACCGCCCTTGGTACGACCGCCAGCGACCCGACCCATTCGCCGCCGCTCTGCGCGCTGCCAAATCGGCGCTCGACCCGGCGGGCATTCTCAACCCCGGTGTCCTGATCGACCCGGCGGCGCGATGAACCGGCCCCAGCACCGCGCCGATAATGGCGAGCGTTCCGCGCACGTGCAGCGTGAACCACAGCGCGTGAAAGCGCACGGCATCACGTTCAGCAACATTCGGGCTAGAGAGTCGGGCCACCGTCACGCCGGATTGACACCTTCTGGACGAGCGGAACAGGCGCTGTGTAGGCGGCGCCGACTCAGCTGAAAAGCCGTCGACACGTAGGGAATGCACCCGATCGCCCGGTGGACCAGCGCGGCGCGGAATGCCGGGAACCAAGCGCCGTTCCGCGCGGCCGGACCATCCGCAACGCGCGGCCACGACATCTGGCGAACTTTCAGCGTTTCATTGTATGTCTCACGCGGGTAACAGCGTATCGTCGCGCTATGCCGACAACGACGTCGATCGACACCGGAGCCGAACATCTCGCTTGCTGGGTCACCGTCGTGGGGCAACGTCTACACCAGTTGCCGACAGCAAACCCGGATGTCCAGCTCGCCCACGCGATGAGCGGATTCCTCGCGATCGGGCGAGCGAGCATGGCCCTGCTGACCACCTCCCTGAATCCGACCGATATCCGAGACCACGATCTCGTCTTCGAAATCACGGCCGACGCGGAGCGCTGGCTCACCGACGCGGCCACGGAACCGGTCGTGAACCAGATCACCGACCGCGGGGAGCACATTCAGCGCTACCTCAGCCCCGCCGCGCTCGACACTGTGGCCAAGGCGCGCTTGCGGCACTGCGCACAGGCGACCGCGATTCACACCCGTGATTTGCTGACCGGCATCGACAACGACCCCACCGCGCCCGCCGATATCCGTGACCTCGCCCGCGATCTCGCGGCTCGCGCGAACGTCATCGCCACGGTCTATGCCGACGACCCGCAGCAGCTGCTCTCGATGTCCCGTCGTTGATCCACCCTGCCCGAGCCAGGTTTGGCTGGATACCGGGCGAATCCGCGGGGAGCCGAACATGACACAGCGTGTGCTGATTCTCGCCAGCGCGAACAACGGTCTGACCCAACGAGCCACGCTCGCGGTGCGCCGATCCGGGCGCACCGCACAGATCGCGATAGTGCACTGCGAATCGGATATTCGCCGTGCGGTCGAAGCGAACCGCTTCGATATCGCGGTCTGCCCGTACCTGACCACGAAGATCCCTGCTGACATCTATCTACGGCGGACTTGCGTCATCCTGCATCCCGGCCCGGTAGGCGATCGTGGCCCGCATGCACTGGACTGGGCGATCAGCGAACGTGAGCCGCTATGGGGCGTGACGGCGCTGACGGCAGTCGAAGAGATGGACGCGGGACCCGTATGGTCCACCCGGACCTTCGCGTTGCCGTGGCGTCGCAAATCCGCCGTCTACAACACCGTCGTCGCCGATGCCGCGATCGAATGCCTGCTCGAGGCACTCGACAAGGCCGGTCGAGGCCTCTCCCCCACTCCGCAGACCGAGACGCCACAGCAGGTCGCGCATGCTCGGCCCAGGCCCGCCATGCGCCGCGGCGACCGGCGGATTCGCTGGAGCGACGACGCCACGACGATCCTGAGTCTCATCCATGCCAGCGACGGATCACCAGGCGCGTCGGCGACCATCGCCGACCTGCCGATGCTCGTCTACGACGCCGACCATGGGCGGAACGATCCGCCTGCTGCGCCCGGCACCGTGCTCGGGCGGCGGGAGGATGCCATCGAGATCGCGTGCGGCGATGGCAGTATCTGGATCGGCCGTCTCCGGTTCTCCGGAGGTACCGATCCTTCGTGCAAGGGTCCGGCTCCTCAGGTGCTGGCCAGGGCCGGCTTTCCGGTTCCGGCGTTGCCAATCGTCGACGAGACTCGGAAATCGCGGGAAATCCGGTATCAGCGCAAGGGCGACATCGGGTTTCTCACCATCGACTTCTACAACGGCGCGATGGGATCTGGGCAATGCCGAAGGTTGCTCGCAGCGTTTGCCTACGCGGCGGCGCAGAACACGAAGGTGCTCGTCCTCGAGAACGATGGTGCGTACTTCAGCAACGGCATAGACCTCAGTGCGGTGGATCTGTCCGAGGACCCCGAGGGAGAGGCCTGGCGGAACCTGTTGGCGATCAATAACGTGTGCCGGGCGATTCTGACCTGTTCCACGCAGGTCACGATCGCCGCCGTGACCGGAAACGCCGGCGCGGGTGGCGTCATGCTCGCGTTGGCCGCAGACCTCGTTGTCGCCGCCGATCGTGTGGTGTTCAACCCGCACTACCGGACTATCGGCCTGTCGGGGTCGGAGTTCCACACCTACAGCCTGCCGCGGCGGGTGGGCGGCGATACCGCACAGCGGCTGCTGCGCGAGTGCCAAGCCTTGGACGCGGCGGGCGCCGCCGATCTCGGGCTGATCGATGCGGTGGCGCCGAGCGTGCGGTTCGACAGCTGGCTTGCGGAACTGGCCGGCGAGTGTGCCCATCCGGCTCGGTGGGGGGCGATGATGGCTGCGAAGCAGTCGCGGACGTTCGATCTGAATGAGATCGAGGGCGCTGAGCTGCGGCGAATGGCCCGGGACGTCTTTCGTGACGAGAACGAATTCCGCCGCAAGCGACAAGCATTCGTACTCGGGGATCTCGGGCACACGACCGTGGCCGGACTATGATCGCATCTCGCAAAGGCGAATCGGACTGCGGCGAGCGCGTGGCCGGTAGAAGATCGACAATGGTGGTATGACGACGGTGCTGTTGGGTGGCGACGTCATGCTGGGCCGGGGTGTGGACCAGATTCTGCCGCATCCTGGCGAAGCGACGCTGCGCGAACGGTGGGTCGCCGATGCGCGAACCTATGTCGAGCTGGCCGAACGCGCGAATGGCGCGTTCGATTATCCGGTCGATTTCCGCCGACCCTGGGGTGATGTCCTATCGCTGCTGACACAGGTCGCGCCGGAGGTGCGGCTGATCAACCTGGAGACCTCGATCACCGCGGACGGCGCGTTCGCACCGGGCAAAGGCGTCCACTACCGGATGCACCCCGACAATGTGCCGGTGTTGACCGCGATCGCGCCGGTCGTTTGCGCTCTGGCCAACAATCACGTCCTGGATTTCGGTATCCCCGGACTCGCCGACACCCTCGAAGCGCTCGATACCGCGGGTATCCGCCGTGCCGGGGCGGGTGCGGATCTGAACGAGGCGCATGCCCCGGCGATAGTGGAACTCGACAACGACCATCGGGTAGTGATCGTCTCGGTCGCCAGTGGATCGAGCGGGGTTCCGGAATCCTGGGCGGCGCGCGACGACCGCCCTGGACTGTGGCGAGTCGGCGAATCACCGAGCGCTCGGGCCGCCGATGACGTAGCCGCAAAGGTACTGGCGCACAAGCGTGACCACGACATCACGATCGTCTCCGTCCATTGGGGTCCGAATTGGGGGTACGGAGTGGCGCTGAGTGAAAAACACTTCGCCCATCGGTTGATCGACGCCGGGGTCGACGTGGTACACGGACATTCCGCACACCATCCCCGGCCGATCGAGATCTATCGGGGCAAACCGATTCTGTACGGGTGCGGCGACGTCATCGACGACTACGAGGGCATCCGCGGTCACGAGCGGTACCGCACCGAACTGCATTTGCTGTATCTCGTGTCCAGCGATGCCGGCGTGGTGGAAGTACGCATGATTCCGTTGCGCGAACGGCATATGCGTCTGGAGTGGGCCGCCAGCGCCGAATCTCGCTGGCTGTGCGAGATGATGGAGCACATCAGCCACGGTTTCGGAACCCGCGTGGCGTCGCGACCCGATGACTTCCCTGTCGTGTTCAACGCCGCACGACGGTGAGATGGCGGTGGAACCAGTCGCGGGCGAGATCCGCGACCTGTTCCAGCGCACCGGGTTCCTCGAACAGATGTGTCGCGCCGGGCACCACATCGACCTCGCTAGGGCACGGCATCCGCAGGCGGGCGGCCCGGTTGGCTTCCAGCACCCAGTGATCGTCACCGCCGACGATGAGCAGGGTGGGCGCGCGGACCAGCGCCAGCCGCGGACCGGCCAGGTCGGGCCGACCGCCACGGGAGACGATGGCGGCGATCTCGGTGCCCGGTTCGGTGGCCGCCCACAGCGCCGCACCGGCGCCGGTGCTCGCGCCGAAGTAGCCGGTGGGCAGTCCGGTCAGTTCCGGGCGCGTCCGCAGCCATCGGGTCACCTCGACGAGGCGATGGGCGAGCAACTCGATGTCGAAAACACGCGAGCGGTCACCCTCCTCGCCAGGGGTCAGCAGGTCGACCAGCATTGTCGCCAACCCCGCCTGGTTCAGGACCTCGGCGACGAACCGATTCCTCGGACTGTGCCTGCCGCTACCGCTGCCGTGCGCGAAGGCAACCAGGCCGGTGCAGTCCTGCGGGACGGCCAGTACCCCCGCCAGCCGGGTGGATTCCGGCGGCACGATGACCTCTTCTGTCCGCGTCACGGGATCGGGTGCCGAACTCATCGAACACCTCCTGGTATCCGGCGTACCCGATCAGGCCCATGGTGCGCAAGAGGGTCGCCGACACCGGTCACTTGTCGGAGTCGTCCTCCGAAGCCTGTTTCGATGTGATCACCCGAATACGCATCGGCAGGCGGAACAGACCCGTCGAACCGCTGCGGATCCACTGCGTGACCGCTGCGACGGCCGAGACCAGCGCGGCAAAGCCGGCCAGCAGCGCCCACTGGGTGAGCGTCGCGGAGGCGTAGGTGGCCTGCCCCATACCGGGCACCGCGAGTTTGCCATTGCCGAAGGCCCAGTTCATGAACGATCCGATCTGACCGCCCAGATCGGTGGTGCGTGTGACCATCGCCCTCAACTGAGGGGCGTTGCTGTTGACGTGGAGCACGGTGATCATCACGAACAACGCGGTAGCAAGCGTGGACAACGTCGTCAGGCGGGCGAGCGCCTCGATGCGAAGCCGGAGATTCATCACCACCGCGAGGACGGTGACGGCGATGGCCGCGCTGGCCAGGATGGCCCAGATGCCCGTGATCTGTGCTGCGCGGGGTCTAGTTGATGACCAGATGTTCAGATACACCGTGTTGATCTGCATCCGGCCGAAGGCATTGACGCTGACACTGCCGTCGGGACCCCGGACGGTCATCCACGCCTGGAACAGCAGTATGAACGTCACCAGGTTGCCAACCGCCGCCACGACATAACCCCAGTACCCACGCAACGCGACCTGATACGCCTTCGGGCCGGTGCCGCTCGCGGCTGGTTCGGGCATGCCGTTCCTGTCGTGGGTTTCGTTCGCCCGCCAGGGTGTTGGCTGCACCATAACCTCAGTTTATGGGTCCGGGCGATGTCCGACTTCGCCGGCAACTCACCTCCAGTGGGAAGCCTCCACCGCGGGCAGGCCACGCCGGAGCCCCAGGCCCGTTCAGGACGTCTCACATGCCAGGGCTCGGCGACGGGCGGAATCGGCCGGTTCAGCGCGCCGCGAGAGCCTCCACGGCCGGTCCCCAGGGCGGCGAACATATGCCGAATCGGGTGGGTCTCGGCTGCGCAACGATCTTGACGCGTGACTCCGTCCATGAATTGTGGACGGTTTTGTCCGGACGCCGCTGGACCGGCGGTATGTTTTCTGGTCGATAACTAGATCTGCGCCCTGGAAAATTCACCCGGGGTGATCGTCCCGTTACGCGGCATCGCGGAACTTGACTTTTCCTTGCCTAGCGTTCGCCGTCCATACGGTGAACTATGAAATTCGTGAGTCATAGGTAAGAGTTCACCCAAGTAGAAGGATCACAATGTCCACCAGAATCACGAAAATCTGCGCCGTGACCGCAATGGTCCTCTCATTAGGCGTTATGGCAGGTCCCGCCGCTTCCGCCGCCACGCCATCCGAGATGACGACGCCGGCTTTTTGGGGATCGGCTGTTATCTGCATTCCTACGGGTAGTGCCGTGTGGTGCATCTGACGCCGCCGTCCGAGCAGACCACAGCGAGCTGAATGCGGCTCTGCACGCACTGATTTCGAAGTCCTTGTCAGGTGAGTAAGGAGGGACACCCCAGCAGTTGTCGCCGTCCATCGATCAGCCGAGGCGGCGACGCTGCCGATCGAAACCGAAACGAACACCCCACGCGCTACTCGAACGTATTCGCACGGGCGGAAACTTTTCCGGCGTGCTCCAGCCGAATTCGGCTATGAGCCGCCGTTCCAAGAATCACCAGGCGACGATCTGGATGTCATGGCGCGACCAGCCGTTGCTGGCGCAGTACCCAGATCGCCGATCTCATTTTCCTCGCGCCCACCGGGCGCTGGACCGAGATCGCCGGGCCGCATGAGTTCGCACTTGCCGCGGCCGTGGCGAAAGTGGCCGCGCGACAGGGTAAACCGGCTCATGTAGCAGAAGTCGTCGACATCGACGACCCGAATCATGAGCCGCGGCGCCCGTGCTGAGTCCGTTGCGCCAGTCCTTTCCTGCGGCGACGGCGCGTCGGGAAACGGTGCGTCCACGACGGCTCCGATCGGGCTGTATGCGCGCTTCCCGGCTCACGCCACCTGAAGTGCGGGTATGGCGGGCGGCGATATGTCGAGCTCGCCACACTGTTCGCCGAAGCGTCCGACCGCGATGCTCGCCGCGCTCTGCTGCGTGCGCACCGCGACCAGTTGGTGGTCCACATCGCCCAGGCCACAGCGGCACCCGAGACCATCTCGCATGCTCTGGACTGTGACGCCGAGGGCTTCCGCGGATGCCCGCACTTCCGGGCGAAGGTCGCCGACGCGCTGGCGGCCGGAGCAGGCGGTACACCGCAGCATCCCGCAGTCACGAACCGATCAAGGCGCCGAGTGTAAATCGTTACCGCGCACCGATTTCCGCTCTGACGGTTGAGTTTGCGGCAATCCGGTCGCCGCGAGGTGATTCGGCGGAAAGAGGGGGGTTCTGCGCACGTTCTCGCCGATTAGGATCGAACTCTGCGCAGAGCGACACAGCCGACAGTGAGACTTCGAATCGATAGAGGTGCCCCCATGAGCAAGACAATTCGAATCCCCGCGGCAGAGCTCGCCGACCACATCGGCGAATCCGTCGTCGGGTATGGCACCCTCACTCAAGCGGGAGTGGTCCAGCCCCGCGGCGATCTCGTGGTCGCGGTTTTCGGCATGGAGACCGATCGGCGCGAAAAATCGTTCACACCAGGACAATTGGTGGAGCTGGAAGTCACCGAATAAACCGCGAACCCGTTCGGCATGGTGGAGCCGCACTCGACTCCACCATGCCGAGCCGGCGGCTCACCCGATCAGCGCGTTCATGATCGTCCCCGCGCTGGTGGCGATGACACCGCCGAGCATGCCGCCTGCGAGCATTTTCGCCGATGCGAGTGGACCGCCCTGCCATTTCTCCCAGGCGAATTTCCCTCCCGCGTACATGATTCCGGTGACGCCGGAGAGAATCACGAACCAGGTGAAGTACCGGAGCAACTGGAGGATCTTGTCCGAATTGGGTGGAGCTTCCGGGACGGGATCCTCCACCTGAGCCATCAGGAACGCTTCGACTGCCGTATGGATCATCATTGATCTGTCTCCGTCGCGTTGCCGCTGGACAAGTTATACGCAATCGCTATGACGATCGAAGTATCGCGATCCGCGGAGTATCCGTCAACCCTCCGAGCGGACGAGGAGGACCCGCTGCCGGTCGGAAGTTAGCTCGGAATCGGTGTCAGATCGCAGCCCACGGGTAGTGCCCGAATGTGAGCGACGACGGTGATGGCGCGACGGCCGCTGACCTGGATCCGACGGCCGCGCGGGCGGTGATCGAGCAAGCCAAGGGCGCGGTCATGCTGGCCTACGGAGTCGACGCCGAGGAAGCGTTCACCCTGCTGCGGGTTCGTTCCCAGGAAACCAACACCAAGCTGCGGATTCTCGCCGCCAGAGTGGCCGCCGAACTGCCGTCCGTCTGCCCGCCCGCGGTGACCACCGAGCTGCGCAGCCGCCTCGACCAACTCCTGTGGACGACATGAGCAAGCGAGCCGCACCCGCGGGTCGGGCAAGCCGCGCGCACCTTTCCCACGGCGGTCGGCCCCATCCGCGATGGCGACGCCCGCCTGCTGGGCCGGGCGCCATGCAGACTTCCGGACAAATGGTTGTCCGGTACTGCCCGTGCGGGCCGGCACGGGATCGTTACTGCTTCTAGGCGATGCCCGCCTGTCCGAGACGGTCGAGCCGTTCGCCATTGGGAGCCGGATGCTCGCAAAACCGTACGTCCGTACTGCGAGCTCGCGGCCGGAACCGGGAGAACAGACTCGGCATCACGGTTTCGTAACGGCTTCGCGTGGGTACCACATAGCTATGACGGATCACCGACCAACCCGGATAGCCGGTGTGGAACGGGGAACCGGCGCACTCGCTTTTGCCACGTGCCTTGCCTTTTCGCTCGGCATCGCTGCGCTCACGCAGTCCGCCTTCTCCACCCTGGTGGCAGGCGCGAGCATCGTGGCCGGGGTCACACTGGTGCTGAACATTCTGCCGCACCGGACATAACCAGGCGGCCCTTGGCCCGCCCGTCGAAACCTGGTGGCATCCAGCCACATCGACGCGACTCGGAGGCAGGCATGCCGAATTTCCCGGCCTTCCAACACCTGATCAGCAACTCGTCCATCACCGTCGACGGTGACACCGCCACCGGGCGGACGATGTGCCACAACCCGATGCTGGTGTCCGGCGGCGATGGCCCGCCGACCATGATGCTGTGCGGTCTGTGGTATCTCGACACGTTCGTCCGCGTCGATGGACAGTGGCGTATCAGGGAGCGGGTCGAGGAGAAGAGCTTCCTCTTCGTCGCGCCCTCCGCGCCCGGCGTGGGCTGATCCGTCCGGTGCGGTCTGGTCCTTGGGCGGCCGCGAGGAGCTGTGTTACGAGCGCCCAACCACCTCGGCGGAGGTGAGAGCCGACGCCGCGACCCCGGAGGACTCAGCCGCCTGCGGGCCCGGCAGCTCCGCGCGCGGCATGGCGGCGCCTCGCGTGCTGCCGACCAAGAACAGCGCGACCAGCACCACGCTCAACCAGACGTAGGTGTTGCCGATGAAGTGCTGCCATGGCGTCCACGTGGTTTCGCGGTGCTCGCCGTCGGGCAGCCAGTTCTGCGGACCGATCACGAAGACCGCCGTAGTGACCACGAATGTCACCCACCAGCCGATCGCCCGCCTGCCGGGAAGGCGAGTCGCGTATCCGGCCAGGGCGAACAACGCGGGCGCGATCCACACCCAGTGGTGCGACCAGGAGATCGGCGAGACGAGCAGGGTGAAGACGGCGTTGATCGCCAGGGCGAGCGCAGGGAGGTCGGCGGCTCGGCGCATCGCAACCACGACCAGCGCGAGCAGCGCGGCGCCCAGCACCAGCCAGATCACAGTGAACGCGGGCTCGGGCACCTCGAATCGGGCGAAGACCGCTTGAATCGACTGATTGGTATGGAACGCGGACCCGCTCAGCCCGGACACGTTACCGAGCCCACCGAACCAGTACTTGACCGATTCTTTCGGCAGGATCGCGAAGCCGACTGCCGTCGCGGCCGCACCGGTGACGGCGGCGGTCGCCGCCGCACGGTAGTCCCGGCGCACCAGGAAATAGAGCACGAACGCCGCAGGCGTCAGCTTGATCGCGGCGGCGATGCCGATCAGCATGCCCCGGCGCCAGCGCGGCTTGTGCGTCAGGCAATCCGCGGCGACCAGTGCCATCAGCAGCAGGTTGACCTGACCGAAGTCCAGCGTCGAATGGATCGGCTCGAGCAGCAATGCCAGCGGCGTCGCACAGGCCGTCGCCCAGACCGCCGATCTGCGCTGCGACTCCTGCGGCCATACCCGCCGAGCCACCAGGTAGAGCGTGATGGCGAGCGCGGCCACCGAGGAGACGAAGAAGCTCAGCGCTGCCACATCCCAGGGCAGCATCGCGAACGGGCCCAGCGCCAGCGCGGCGAAGGGTGGATAGATGAACGGAAGGCCCGCGCCGATGGTGGTCTGCGGCAGTTGGCCGTACATGTCGGCGCCGTGTCGCATGGCGTCCACGCCGAGCCGATATACCTGCAGGTCGATGAATCCGCCGGTGATCTCATCGAACGGCCAGACCGGCTTCAGGAGACAGAACGCGGAGAACGCGACCGCGAGGACCGGCGCCAGCCGAAGCACACGCCCGAGTCGACGGTTATGGGACATCGGCGTTTCGGCGGTGGCGCTGACACTACTCATCCGCGGCGACTATACCGACCTCGCTGCGCGCATTCAGCATGTGGGACGGTCCGGTCGCGCTCGTCGCGTGAAGGCCACGGAAGCGGGTATGCCACCTACAGCGCGTGGCAGCGGAGGAGGTCGGCACATGACGGTCGCGATCCCGGTCGACGCGGGAGGCGATGGGCGATGAAGGCGCCCGGCGCCGCGGAGTTCGTCCCCGAGGGCGCGGACTTGGCGCGGCTGCGTCAGGCCGCCTGCCATTGCCGAGGGTGCGATCTGTACCGGCACGCCACCCAGACGGTGTTCGGGGCGGGTCCCGCGAACGCGGACGTCGTGGTGATCGGCGAGCAGCCCGGCGATCAGGAGGACGTGGTCGGCCAGCCGTTCGTGGGTCCGGCCGGACGGTTGCTCGATCGCGCGCTGGCGGAAGCCGACATCGACCGCGACGCGGTCTACGTGACCAACGCGGTCAAGCACTTCAAATTCGTCGAGCGCGGCAAACGACGGATCCACAAGACGCCGGGGCGGACCGAGGTGGTCGCCTGCTCGGCGTGGCTCGATGCCGAACTCGACCTCTTGCGCCCCCGCTTGGTGGTGTGCCTCGGCGCGATCGCCGCACAGGCGGTGCTCGGCCCTTCGTTCAAGGTCAGCGCACAACGCGGCGAGGTGATCGAGGCCGACAGCTATCGAGTCGTCGCCACCGTGCACCCTTCGGCGGTGCTGCGTGCGCCCGACCACGCGGAGGCCTACGCGGCGTTCGTCGCCGATCTGCGCGTCGTCCGGGCCCAGCTCGGAAAGTCGGCGGCAGCGCGCTGACGGCCAACGCGGCGTTACCCACGCTCGCGGACGGCGCTCACCGCTTTGCGGGCGGCCACCAGAACCGGATCCCACACCGGGGAAAACGGCGGCGCGTAGCCGAGATCCAATACCGTCATCTGCTCGACGGTCATTCGTGCGGTCAGCGCGACCGCGGCGATGTCGACGCGTTTGCCTGCGCCTTCTCGTCCCACGATCTGCACGCCGAGCAACCGGCCCGTATGCCGCTCGGCGAGCATCTTCACGGTCATCGGCTCCGCGCCCGGGTAATAGCCGGAGCGGCTGGTGGATTCGATGGTGACCGTCACGTACTGCAGGCCTGCCGCGTGCGCGTCCTTCTCGCGCAGGCCCGTTCGCGCCACCTCCAGGTCGCACACCTTGCTCACCGACGTGCCGACGACTCCGGGGAAGGTGGCGTATCCCCCGCCGATGCCTGCTCCGATGATCTGGCCCTGCTTGTTGGCGTGCGTGCCGAGCGGAATGTGGCGTTCGCGGCCGGAGACCAGATCCAGCACCTCCACGCAATCGCCGCCCGCCCAGATGTTCTCGTGCCCGCGCACCCGCATGGCGAGATCGGTGAGCAGCCCGCCGTGCTCCCCCAGCGGCAACCCGGCGGCGCCGGCCAGTTCCGTCTCGGGATGTACCCCGATGCCGAGCACCACGACATCCGCCGGATACTCCGCGGTGTCGGTCACCACCGTGGTGACCCGGCCGTCGTCTCCGGTCCGGATCTCGGAGACCTCCGCATTGCCGACGACCTTGATGCCCATTCCGCACATCGCGTCGCGGACCAGGGCGCCCATGTCCGGATCGAGCGTGGACATCGGCTCGGCGGCGCGGTTGACCATCGTGACGTCGTAGCCGCGCCGGATCAGGGCTTCGGCCATTTCGACGCCGATGTAGCCCGCTCCGACGACCACGGCACGGTTGCCGCGCGCCCGCTCCAGCGTCTCCAGCAGTGCCTGGCCGTCATCGAGCGTTTGCACGCCGTGTACGCCGCCCGCATCGATGCCCGGCAGCGGTGGCCGGACCGGCCGGGCGCCGGTGGCGATCACCAGGTGGTCGTAGGTCATCCAGGCCTCGTCCCCGGTATCGCGGTCGCGGAAACGCACCCGGCGTTCGGCGACGTCGATCTCGATCACCTCGGTGTGCATCCGCAAGTCGATATCCCTGGCTCGATGTTCCTCGGGCGTGCGCGCGATCAGAGCGTCGCGCTCGAGGACGTGGCCGCCGACCCAGTACGGAATGCCGCAGGCCGAGAACGAGGCGAAACCGCCGCGCTCGAAGACCACGATCTCCAGTGCGCTCGCGTCCTTCATCCGGCGTGCCTGCGAGGCCGCCGACATCCCTGTCGCGTCACCACCGATGACGACCAGTCGCTCGCCCATGGTCTTCACGCTACGGTCGGCGTAGACGCGGCGGGCGCCGGGGCCGGGGATTTGCGATTTTCCTGGTTGCCATGCGGTGGCCGCGCGACTAATTCACACTGATCTTCTGGCAAACGCGGTATGAGGGCAGCGTTTTCACCCGGGAGCACACATGACCGAGACCCGATCATCCTCCGACGACGACGAACGTCGCCTCGCCGAACTCGGCTACAAGCAGGAACTGGCCAGAACCTGGTCGGGATTCTCGAATTTCGCCATCAGCTTCACCATCGTCTCCATCCTTACCGGCGGATTGGCCAGTTATGGGATCGGATTGGCCAATGGCGGGCCGATCACCATGGCGTGGGGATGGCCCCTGGTCTCGATCATGGTGCTGTTCGTCGGGCTCGCCATGGCGGAGCTGGCGTCCGCCTATCCGACCTCGGGTGGGTTGTACTGGTGGGCAGCGGAGCTGGGCGGCCCGGTGTGGGGGTGGTTCACCGGCTGGTTCAACCTGATCGGTCAGATCGCGGTCACCGCGGCGATCGACTACGGCGCGGCCATCTTCACCACCGTCGTGCTGAACGTCATCGGCGTCGACATCGGCACCGACCGCACGGCCATCTTCGGAGTGTTCGCCGCGATCCTGGTCTTGCACGCCGTGCTGAACGCGATCGGCCCGCACCTGTCGGCGGTGATCAACAACGTGTCGGCGTGGTGGCACGTCGGCGGCGTGGTGGTCTTCGTCGTCGTGCTCGGGTTCGGCGCGAAGCACCACCAGAGCGTGGGATTCGTCTTCACCGAGACAGTCGACAACAGCGCGATCGGTTTCGGCGGGGTCGCGTTCAGTTTCCTGCTCGGCCTGCTGCACGCGCAGTACACGTTCACCGGTTACGACGCCTCCGCCCACATGTCGGAGGAAACCCACGACGCGTCCCGCATGGCGGCGAAGGGCATCATCAACACGATCATCGTGTCGGCGATCGCAGGATATCTGCTCATCCTGGCGGTGACGTTCGCGATCCCGAATCTCGACAACGCGCTGGATCCGGAGCAGAACAGCGGCTATCCGGTGATCTACATCCTGGAGAACTCGCTGAACGGGTTCTGGTCGGGCCTGCTGCTGGTGATCGCGGCGGTCGCGCAATTGTTCTGCGGATACGCCTCGGTGACCTCGGCCTCGCGCATGCTGTTCGCGTTCGCGCGAGACGGCGCCGTGCCAGGAGCGAAGCTCTGGTCGAGGCTTTCGGCGCGGAAAGTGCCGGTGCACGCGGTGCTGTTCATCTCGTTCTTTGCCTTCGTGCTGCTGATTCCGTCGATGTTGGTGCCCGCGCCGAACGCGCCGACCGCATACGCGGCCGCCACCTCGGTCGCGACCATCGGCCTGTACATCGCCTACGGCATCCCGATCCTGCTGCGGCAACGCCACGGCACCCGATTCCGCACCGGTCCATGGCAACTCGGCGCGTGGTATCGCCCGGTCGGGGTGGTCGCGCTGCTCTGGATCGCGGGGATCAGCTGCTTGTTCATCCTTCCCACCGACGCTCGCGGCTACCCGTGGCACCCCGAATTCACCTGGACCACGGTGAATTATGCGCCGCTGACCTTGGTCGGCGTGGTGGGTGCGATCGGGATCTGGTGGCTGGTGTCGGCGCGGACCTGGTTCACCGGGCCGAAGCGGACGGTGGACGAGCCGCCCGCCGAAGAGCCGGAGACGGAGGCGCCCGCCGTCGTCTGAAGTGATCCGCTACGGCGAGGTGGGTTCCCCACTCTGGCATGTCGAGTTTGTCGGCGTGGGTCGCTAGGGTTTGTCGGCATGGAAAGGACCGACCTGGCACGTGTTTCGCCCGCCGGGAGAATTGTGTTCCCTGGAAATCCCTGGCCCGAGGGGCACGCGATCGAGGAGTTCGCGTGGACCGGCCGCATGGACCAGGCGGGTGGCCTGTGGTTCGATCTGCATCTGCGGTCGGCGGAATACGACGCCGAACACCGGCCCGAGGACGACCGCGACGACAGTGCCATCGAGGACTGGCTGTCGCCGATCGTGTGGCAGAACTATCACCGCTGCACGTTGTCGTCCACCTACTGGGGCGAGGACGAAGGCACCGGCCTGCGCGCCGCCACCCCTGGCCGGCCCTTTCTCCTGAAATCCGAACAGCCGCAATTCCGCACCGTCGACCCGCTGCCCTTGGCCGACGCGGACGACGTCGAATGCCTGGCGTTCAACATCTATCTGCTGGGGCACGACTCGGTCGCCGGCCAGGAGGTGTCGTTCACCCGGCGCGCGGACGGCAAGCATGACATCGACTGGCAGGGGCGCATCGCGCTGACCTACGCGGGCCAAGTCGAGTTCCGGTACCGATTCCAGGCCCGGATACCGAGCGCCACCCTGGAATACATTCGCTTCCCCCCGGAGATCTCGGCGGAGCAAGCCTACCGGCAGCTCAGCGAGGTACTCGACGCTCCCGAGCAATTCGAACTCGGCCTCGTCGACGGGCAGCCCGCCTGGGTGTCGCGGCTCCGGGCGTGATGCTCCGCGGCGTCCGGTGCTACTGGCCGGCGGTGTGGCCCGACAGTATGCAGACCGAGTCCAAGCCGAGGACGTGGTTGAGCCTGCCGAAGGCGAGCCACGAGCCGATGCTCATGCTCAGTTCGACCACTTCCACTTGGCTGTAGTGGGCGAACATGCGGGCGAAGAACTCCTCGTCGAGGTTGTGGTGATCGATGGCGTAGCTGGTGTCTGTGGCCGTGGAGGCCGCCGACCTGCACGCCGGTCACCGGCATCCGTTCCGGCCGGATGGCGATGTCGGCGGTTGGGTGGGTGCCGATCGGGGGCTGTCGGCGTTCCTGGTCGCGGCCACTGGTGACGGGGTCGAGGTGGATCGGGTGGTCGATCATCCGAAACCTCTCGCCGCCGCCTTGCAGCGGCAACGGCGCCTGGCGAAAGCGGTGACGCGCAAACAGCGAGGGTCGAAGTCCCGCGGCCGCGCGGTGACGCGGCTGGCGCGGCACCATCGCCGGGTCGGTGCCGTTCGGGCGCATTTTCTGCATCAGGTGTCCAACCGGCTGGTCAAGACCCACGACCGGCTGGTGCTGGAGGACCTGAACATCACCGGCCTGATGGCCAACCGGCATCTGTCGCGCGCTATCGCCGATGCGGGCTGGGGCGAGCTGGCGCGTCAACTGCGCTACAAGCAGGCTTGGCGCGGCGGGCAGGTCCACGTGGTGGATCGCTGGTTCCCGTCGAGCCGAAGGTGTTCACGCTGCGGCACCGACAACCTGGCGCTGCGGTTGGCCGATCGTGTCTTCGCCTGCGGGTGTGGGCTGGTGGTCGACCGCGATGTGAATGCCGCGGTGAATCTCGCCGTCCGGGCCGAGCTGGATCATGCCCGGGTCCGGGAGCCCGAAACACGAGCCCCGGTCATCAATGCCTGCTGACGGGACGGCGCTGGCACACCAGATTCTGGTGTGTGAAACCGGCCCGGTTGACGCGGGAACCAACGCCTGCACCCTGCTGGGGTGCAGGCCGAGGACGTCCGAGAAGGACGGTGTCCGAACACTCCACGAGTTCTCGGGCACGTTGAAGTACGGTATACGCTGGCCGCCCGGCGCGCGGGGGCGGCGGTCGGGATAGGGCGGAAAGGCGGGCGCGAGCATGAACGATCCGTATTCCTCGTGGGCTGCCCGGAATTCGTCCGAAAACCTGCCACTGGCCGCGCGCTATCAGAGTGCGGACCCGATCCGCTGGCACGGCAGCATGGTGTACCCGATGTACAGCGAGCAGATCGGTCCTGCTCCGACTACTGTCACGGTGACAATGCTTTCCGCGGCGCCGCCCGCCGGGCTGCGCGGGCTGGGGATCGGTCTATCCGTAGTCGACGGCTACGTGGACTTGCACGGACGGTCGCTCGCCGGAGTCGATGCGTGGAGCGACGCACTCGCCGAGGGTGTCGGTTTCCATGTGACACCGACGGCGCCGAGCACACTGGTGACGCTCACGCCGGTCTGGGTGGACGAATTCGGCACCCAGAAGTCCTGGACAGGCAATTACGGCATTGTCGTCGAGCACCGGCCCGAGGGACGAGTCGTCTTGTGGTGCAGCATCGGCGAAGGACCGGCCAACTTCGCCAACCTGGTCGTGGAGGTGTCCACCGCTCCCACCATCATCGCACCGGACGTACCGGCCACGAACGCGCCCGAGACGACGCCGATGGCGGTGAGCACGCCGATCGCTCCGCCCGCATCGACAGAAGGTCCTCCTACCGCACCCACGATGCCGGTTCCCCGGATCGACGCCGCTGCGCCCGCGGGAGAGTCCGCCGCGATCGCCGGTCCGGCCGCCGAAGATCCCGCGCAGGTCGGGAATGGCCGCCCACCCGCCAACGGACAGTCGGCCCCGGCCCGACGTTCGGGCAGTCTCTTTACGAACCTACAGTCGTCACGGACCGCACTGCCTGACCCCGAAGCTCCGCGTTCCGCACCAGGATCGATGGGCGGCGACGCGCAAGCCCCAGCGGATCCGCCACACCTAGATCACCGCGGCCCGGTTTCGAATGCACAGACCCCAGCAGAGGCCCCCGTCGCCGCTGCCCGTCCACTGCTGACAAACCCGCGCTCCGGGGCAGATTCCCCGCATTCAGCACCGAACACACAGATCACAGCAGACGCCTCCGCCCCAATGTTCGCGCCGACGCCCTCCTCGGCGAAAGTCCCGCGATTACCACCGGTCGACGCTCCCAGCCCGTCGGCCGCGCACCCAGCAACGGACATCCCGCGCACTCTTTCCAGCTCACAGGTGTCGAATATGACGCAGCACAGCGCGGATGCTTCGGACCCTCCCTTCGGCCCGCCGGTTGCGAATACCCACCCTGCGCCGTACCCATGGGACTCAGCTCCCAGCCCACAGGCGCCGAATACACAGCCCGCAGGCGCGCTGGAGCGTTCGCTAGGCCCGCTGGCGACGACGACCATGCGGAGCGCTGCGAATACGACCCACCCAGCTCCCGGTTCGCCGTCCCAGCACACGCAACCACCAGTAGGCACTCTCAGCTCCGCCCCTATCCCACCGGTTCCGGATACCGCGACCGATCCGCCGTCGCCACCGCAGGCCGGCGGACGACCCGCGGCCGTCGATCCGCCGCGGCCGACGGCCGAGACCAGGCAGTCGAGCGACCCCGGCTATCGCGGCGCGCTCTACGATCTCGGCGTCGCCATGTCCACCATGGGCGAGGAAGAACAAGCCTGTGGATTGTGGGCCCAGGCCGCCGAGGCCGGGCACGCGGGCGCCGCATACGAACTCGGGATGGTCCGCTACCGGCACGGTGACCCGGCCGGGGCCGAATCATGGTGGCGCACCGCCGCCGACCGCGGCGAACCGCGCGCCATCGCCGGCCTCGCCGACCTGCTCGACCAGCAGGGCAAGCACACCGAAGCGAGCTCGATACGCCGCAGCCACGGTCCGTGATCTGCGCTGGCGGACCTGGACTGCCCACGGGTGGGGAACATATGCGGGTGGAAGGGGCGCGTGGCATCGGGAAAAGAAGTGGCGCGCTCATGCGGGACTGCCGTAGGTTGCGGAGCATGTTGATCAGTGCGGGTGTGAACGCGCCCTACGTGGTAGGCGCGTACTACATCCGTCTGCGTACGGAGGCCTGGGCTCTGCCAGCGCACCGTAGCACCCCGATCTGCTGATTCCTTTCGATCGGAATCCACTCCCACGGGTAACGGCCCCTGGGTTCCGCTGTGCCCTGGCATGGGTCCGGGCGAATCACCCTTCCTGATTCGACCACTCCGTTCGGAGGACACCCATGTCCCGCCATCGCTCTCTTCCGCCTGCCCGACACAGCAGGCTCAGCACCCCGAGCACGCGAATGCGGCTCTCGCAGAACTTTCTCACCGATGCCGATGCCGCGCGCCTGATCGTGCGCGCCTCCGGTGTGGGCGCCGACGACCTGGTGTTGGAGATCGGCCCCGGCGACGGCATGCTGACCCGGCATTTGCTCGGTACCGCAGGCCGCGTCCGCGCCTACGAGAAGGACCGGCACTACGCGGATCTGCTGCGCCGCAGGTACGCGAATGATCCGCGAATCCACTTCTACCACCATGATTTCCGCACGGTGCCCGCGCCACGGGAGCCGTTCGCCGTTGTGGCCAACGTGCCGTTCGCCATCACGACCGACATCGTGCGCTGGTGCCTGGCCGCGCGGCGGCTCACCTCCGCCACCCTGCTGACCCAAATCGAATTCGCCCGTAAGCATTCCGGTGACTACGGCCGCTGGACGAAGCTCGCCGTCAGCCATTGGCCGACGACGGCGTTCGAACTCGGCGCGCGCATCGGCAGGCACAGCTTCCACCCGGTGCCGCGAGTCGACACCGCCATCCTCCGGCTGCGCAAGCGGCGCGATCCGCTGATCCCGCGCACGCTGATCGGCGACTACCGCAGGGTGGTCGAACTCGGTTTCACCGGAGTCGGCGGGTGCCTGGCCGCGTCACTGCGCCGGGAGTTCCCGACCGGCGCCGTTCGCGCATCCTGCGCCGCGGCCGGAATTCCGCTCGACCAGCCGGTCGGGCTGGTCTCAGCCGATCGCTGGCTGGCCCTCTACCGAGCACTGCGCACCTGACCGGAAGGCGACCGCGCCGAACCGGGAGTGCCCGTCCGGCCGAGCGGAGGCCGAATACGGCAAGGCTCGCGCGAAAGCCGAAGACACGGGTAACCGCGGGCATCCGCCGGCCGAATCACGACGGCAGGCGGGCCGGCCGCGTCGTCTCGGCGATCGCATTCGCCGGAGATGACGCGGCCGGCCTACCCGCGCTGGTCGACTCCGGCAGCCACGGTGATGCCGATATCGTCCAGCGGCGGACCACCTGCGCGGTCGAGCCCGAGCTGCGCGCTCGGTCAGGCCGTCAGAGGCGTGAAGTCGCGGCTGCCGATGTAACCCGGTCGCGGCGCAGGCGCGGCGAACGGGTCGACGAGCGTGTTGTCCATGCTGTTGAACACCACGAAAATGTTCGAGCGGGGAAAGGGCGTGATGTTGTTCGACGATCCGTGCATCAGATTGGAGTCGAACAGCAGCGCCGATCCGGCGCGGCCGGTGAACTGGCTGATCCCGTACCGGTCCGCCAGCGCGGTGATGTCCTCGGCGGTCGGAACCCCGATCTCCTGCTCCTGCAACGACTCCCGATAGTGCTCGGCAGGGGTGCTGCCCATGCACGGAACGAAGGTACGGTGCGAGCCCGGCATGACCATCAGGCTGCCGTTGATCGGGTAGTTGTCGGTCAGCGCGATCGACAGGCTCACCGCGCGGGGCGCGGGCATCCCGTCCTCGGCGTGCCAGGTCTCGAAATCCGAATGCCAGTAGAAACCGGTGCCCCGGAAGCCGGGCATGTAGTTGACCCGGCTCTGGTGCACGTACACCTCCGATCCGAGCACTTGCTCGGCCAACCGGAGTACCTGCGGCCTGCGCACCAGCTCGGCGACCGCCGCGCTGAGCTTGTGCACCTCGAAGATCGAGCGCACCCGGTTCGACGACTTCTCCACGATGAGCCGGTCGTCGTCGCGCAGCGCGGGATCCCCGGCGAGACGGGTGATCTCGTCGCTGAACTCGGCCACCTCCGCGGGAGTGAGCAACTCGTCGAAGATGGCGAACCCGTCGGCGTCGAACGACGCGAGTTCCGAGCTGTCGATCTTCCCCCAGACCGTGGGGTCGGCGCGCTCCAGGTGCGGAGCGGGTGCGCCGAGCCGGGTCGGGTAGCGATCGTAGCTTGCGGTCTCGGGCCGAGTCGCGGTGTGCTGCAGAGCCATTGCTGTGCTCATCCTCCGATCGTCGCGGCGACCAGCGGGTAGACGCCGTCGCTGTCGTGAACCTCCTGCCCCGTGACCGGCGGGTTGAACACGCACATCATCCGCATCCGGGCGCGGACCTCGAGGCGGTGGCGTTCATGTCCGTCGAGCAGGTACATCGAGCCGGGCGCGAGCTCGTAGCTGATGTCGTTGTCCAGATCGGTCAACGTGCCCTCGCCCTCGATGAGCCACACCGCCTCCACATGGTGCAGGTAGTGGAACTCGTGCACCGTGCCCGCGTCGATGGTGGTCTCGTGGAAGGAGAACCCGACGCCGTCACCGCCGAGGATGATGCGCTTGCTGCGCCAGCCCTCGCCCTTGACGTCCCGCTCGGTGCCGGTGATCTCCGCCGTGCTGCGCACGATCATGCGGCCGCCCCCATTCCGCCACAGACCGACTCGACGGCGCCGGTGAGAACATGCAGACCCTGGTCCAATTCCTGCTCCGTGATCGTCAACGGCGGAAGCAGCTTCACCACTTCGTCTGTGGAGCCGGAAGTCTCCACCAGCAGACCACGCTCGAACGCGATCTGGCAGACCTTACCCGCCTGCGAGGGATCCTCGAACACAACGCCGTGCACGAGACCCCGGCCCCGTGTCGAGACGCCCGGAAAGTACCCGGCCAGCTCACCCAGGGCGCGTGCGATCTTCTCGCCCTTGGCCTGGGTCGCGGACTGCAGGGTGTCGTCGGACCAGTAGTGGCGCAGCGCGGTGGTCGCGGTGACGAACGCCGGATTGTTGCCGCGGAAGGTGCCGTTGTGCTCGCCCGGCGACCACTCGTCCAGCTCCGGCTTGAACAGCACCAGCGCCATCGGCAGGCCGTAGCCGCCGATCGACTTCGACAACGTGACGATGTCCGGGGTGATGCCCGCGACCTCGAAGGAGAAGAACGGTCCGGTGCGCCCGCAGCCCATCTGCACGTCGTCGACGATGAGCAGGATCTCCCGGGCCGCGCACAGCTGGGCGAGATGCCGCAGCCACTCGGCGCGCGCCACGTTGACGCCGCCTTCGCCCTGCACGGTCTCCACGATCACCGCCGCGGGACGGTCGAAGCCCGATGAGGTGTCGTCGAGCACCTTCTCCATCCACTGGAAGTCGGTGGTGGTGCCGTCGAAGTAGCCGTCGTAGGGCATGTGCGCGGCGTGCACGAGCGGCACGCCCGCCCCCGCGCGCTTGGCCGCGTTGCCCGTGACCGACAGTGCACCGAGGGTCATGCCGTGGAAGGCGTTGGTGAAGCTGACTATCGTCTCGCGGCCGGTGATCTTGCGCGCGAGCTTGAGCGCAGCCTCGACGGCGTTGGCGCCGGTGGGGCCGGGGAACTGGACCTTGTAGTCCAGGCCGCGCGGCGCGAACACGGTGTCCCGCAATGTTTCCAGCAGCTCCCGTTTGGCCGGGGTGGACATGTCCAGGCCGTGGGTGATGCCGTCACCGGCGATGTAGTCCAGCAGCGAGCGCTTGAGCACGTCGTTGTTGTGCCCGTAGTTGAGCGCACCGGCGCCGGCGAAGAAGTCCAGGTAGTCCTTGCCTTCCTCGTCGCGCAGCCAGCTGCCCTTCGCGGTGGTGAACACGGTGGGCCAGGCGCGGCAATAACCGCGCACATTCGACTCCAGACTCTCGAAAACGGTGGTGTCGGCGTTGATCATCGGTGATCCTCCTCGGTGGTGCGGGCGGTCGGTGCGATGCGGTACAGCTCTTCGGGTGCGTGGCTGTCCGGGAAGTCGCCGGCATCGAACAGGGGGCTCGTGGTGATGTCGGCTCCCCTCGCCCTGGCCACCGACGTGAACATAGCGATGGACGCCGGGTTGTCCGGGGAGATCGTCGTCTCGAGCACCGAAATCCCCTGGGCAGCGACGCTGTTGAGCAAGGTGTGCAGCAGCTCGGTGCCGATTCCGCGGCCACGCTGTGCGTGATCCACCGCGACCTGCCAGACGAAAACGGTGTCGGTCGCCTGTGGGCGGATGAATCCGATCACGTATCCCACAATGTGGCCGTCCACCTCGGCGACCAGCGAGGTACCGGCGAAATCGCGACACCACAGCAAGTAGGCGTAGCTCGAATTGGCATCGAGCACGGCGGAGTCCTTGGCGATCCGCCACATCGGAGCGCCGTCGCCCAGGCGGGGCGTGCGCAGAACCACGGCCGGCCCGATGTCGTTCCGGGGTGGGGTGGCTCCCAGAGCGGCCGCGGCGTGTTCGACGCGCGATCGCTCGATCTCCGCTGAGGACAGGGTTGGCAGTGACATACAACTCCCTCGTCGGGTCAGTAGTACTTATTCAGGCTTGCGAAGCGACTTTGAGCTGAAGTGGTCGACTTCTTTACGGTCGTGTTACGGATGGATGTCGTCCAACCGAGGCAGGCGCACCACGAATCGCGCGCCGCCGCCCGGCCGCTCGGTGCAGTCGACCCGGCCGTGATGCGTGGCGACGGTCTCGGCGACCAGCGCGAGGCCGATCCCGGTCCCGCCTGTCGAGCGGCGGCCGCTGCGCGCGGTCGCGAACCGTTCGAAGATGCGCGTCCGGTCCGCGAGCGGCACGCCCGGCCCCTCGTCGTCCACGGTGACCACCGCGTCGGTGCCATCGCGGTGCACGGTGACCGCGACCACACCGCCGCCGTGCCGGTCGGCGTTGTGCAGCAGGTTGGCCACCGCGCGTTCCAGCTCCAGCTTGCGGCCCCGCACGATGACGTCCTGGTCCACGGTGAGCAGCCGCGCCGGATAGCGGCGATCGGCCAGCGTGTGGGTGAGCAGGTCGCGCACCGACAGCGGCTCGGCGTCGCCGTGGTGCATGCCCGCCTCCACTCTGGCCAGCGCGAGCAGATCGTCCAGCAGCCTGCGCAGGTGGTCGACCTCGGCGGTGACCAGGCCGACCGCGCGCTGGGAACGTTCCGGCAGATCGCCGCGATGCCGATTGAGCACATCGACGCTGGCCATCAGCGTGGTCAGCGGGGTGCGCAGCTCGTGGCTGACGTCGCCGAAGAGGCGATGCTCGCGTTCGATGCGCCGTTGCAGCGAGTCGACCATGGAGTTGAACGATTCGACCGTGATGGCCAGGTCCTGGTCCCCGGTGGCCGACAGTCGCAGGTCCAGGTCGCCGGAGGCGATCCGCGCGGCCGTGCCGGCGAGCTGGTGCAGGGGGGTCAGCACCCGCCTGCTCGCCCACCAGCCGACCGCCGCGCCGATCAAGGTGACCGCGACGGCACAGCCGATCAGCACATTGCGCAGCAGATCCAGATCGGCATTCAGGTCCCCGGACGACGCGGCGCCCGCGCGCTGCCGCTGCGCCTCCAGATAACCGCGGCTGATCACGAACACCGACACGACCAGCACCAGCGACATCAACGCGGCGATGGCCGCGAACGCGGCCGTCACACGACCGCGCAGGCTCCAGGCGCCCGGGCTCCAGCGTGTGGCATCGAAGCGACGCTCAGCGCCGCACATCGAGGCGGTAGCCGAGCCCGCGCACCGTCACCACGACGCGCGGGTCGGACGGATCTCGCTCGATTTTGGTGCGCAACCTGCGCATGTGCACGTCGACGATCCGCTCGTCACCGAAAAACCCACGGTCCCAGACGCGTTCGAGCAATACGGTGCGGCTGAGCACCCGGCCGGGTGACTCCGCCAGCTCACACAGCAACCGGAATTCGGTGAGCGTGAGCCGGATCTCCTCGTCGCCGCGGCGCACCACGCCGCTGTCCTGCGCGAGCACCAGCGGAGCCGTGTCGTCGGCCTCCAACACCATCTCTTGCGGCGTCTCGCGCTCGGCCGTGAGCCGGGCGCGCCGTCGCACCGCGCGCATGCGCGCGGTGATCTCCTTGATCTCGAACGGCTTGGTGACGAAATCGTCGGCGCCCGCCTCCAGCGCGGCCACCACGTCGTGGGTGTCGTCGCGAGCGCTGACCACGATGATCGGCACGTCGTGGTCGCGGCGGATCTCCCGGATACATTCGAATCCGTCCATACCGCCGAGCATCAGATCGACGATCATCACATCGGGCACGCCATTGCTGCGCAAATGGGTCAGCGCGTCCTCGGCTTCCTGCGCCTCGTCGACGTCGTAGCCCTCATCCTCCATCGCCAGGCGTAACGCCCCACGGACCCGGTCGTCGTCTTCCACGATCATCAGGTTTGCGCTCAAGACCTTATCCCTTGCAAACATGCGGAAGCGCGTCACGATGCGGACTACCGCATCCCCATACCGACGCGACCTTCCGCTTTCGAGCAACCTTTGCTCGGTTTCGGGTACCCGAAGTTCCAGCCGGTAAACGTCCGGCAGACCGGCGCGGGCCCCGCTGGCTCGTCCATAGACGCTATATGCCAGACCGCTCCGTCGGTAATAGGGTCATCGACTGTTGCGCACATGCGCCATCGCGGCAATCCCGCAGCCCACCCACCCTGTATCCGAGATCCCCTCAGCCGCAGGTTCCTTCCGGTTCGCGGTGGGCAACGGACACACCGCGGCGAATCACAGGGCAGCGACGGAGTTGGCGATCGCACTGTGCTCGACGCCACTGACACCGGAGGCAGCCTCGGCCGTGACCGGACTCACCCATCGCAGCGGCCCGCAGGCTACCGCGGCGCCTCCAGGCGGTTGAAATTGCTCGGCGATCCGTCGGCATTGCGCTCCTGATACCAGAAGCGCAGCTTCCTCGCGTCGAAGGTGGCGAACCATTCGTCCCATCCCACCCGGCGCAGCACGGCGCCCCCGTACCCGGGAAAGTCGAATCGCAGCACTCCGAGCCGCCCGTTGTACTCGCTCCCCGGCACGGTCGCGGGCCGGGCGCCGCGCTGCTGCGCCCAGCGACGGATGACGTCGTGATTCCTCGTGACGGAAATCCCCTTGGCCTGGGGCCGCGACCCAAAGGCACGCGGCCCCACCAGCGGATTCCGGGTGCCTGGTCGGCGCTGGTCGGTCATGACGAGCTCCTCGAGCCATCGGCATCTGTTGTCCGGCTCCTGACTGACTACCCGAGGGACATACTCCGCAAACTGGTCGGCTGAACCGTCCGTAATCCCAGCATCCAGCCGGTTCGGCTGGCAATCGTTGGGTAACCGGCCGGTGATCGGCCCCTGCGCACGGCGCACATGCCGCGCGGCGCCGATCACGAAAGAGGAGGAGTGCGATGCGCAGTGTCAGCACGGCGCGGCCGGTCCCGGATCCTGTTCCGCCGACGCCCGAGCCGGACCCCGTGCCGCCCATCCCGGAACCGGATCCGGTGCCGCCGATCCCGGAGCCGGATCCCGTCCCGTTGCCTCCGGGACCAGGTCCGCTGCCGCCGGTGCCAGGACCGGTCCCCAGGCCGCCAGGACCGGTGCCGCCGCCGGTGCCCGGCCCCGGCGGACCGTCGCCGGACCCGCAACCACCTGGACCATCGCCGGACCCCATGCCACCGAATCCGGTGTAGGTAGGCGCACCTGCGCCTCCGCTGCGGCCGTGCGCGGGCCGACGACCCTGCCGCTCAGTAATGCTCAGTCGCGCAGCGCCTGCTCACGCAGGGAATTCAACGTCCTGGACAGGATGCGCGAGACATGCATCTGGGAGACACCGAGGCGCTCGGCGATCTGGTTCTGTGTCAGCGACTCGAAGAATCGCATGATCAGCACCTGGCGCTCGCGCTCGGGCAGCTCGCCGATCAGCGGTTTCACCGCCATGAAGTCTTCGACCAGGTGATAGGACGGTTCCTCGGTGCCGAGGCTGTCCAGGAGGGGCAGCGGGGCGTTCTCGATGTCGTCGCCGGCCACGGCGTCGATGGAGGACGACTGGTAGGCGTTGCCCGCGATCAACGCCTGGGTCACTTCGACCAGATCGACGTCCAGCTCCGCCGCGATCTCCCTGGCCTTCGGCATCCGGCCGAGTCGCTGCGACAGCGTCTCGACGGTCGCGCCGATGCTCAACTGGATCTCCTTGGTCCGCCGGGGCACACGCACGGCCCAGGTGTTGTCCCGGAAATGCCGCCGGACCTCGCCCATGATGGTCGGCACCGCGAACGAGAGAAAAGAAGATCCGCGCGCCACATCGAACCGGTCCGCTGCCTGCACCAAGCCCAGTCGCGCGACCTGCAGCAGGTCGTCGAAGTTCTCGCCGCGCCCGGAGAACTTCCGCGCGATGTGCTCGGCCAGTGGAAGGCAGCGCTCGATGAGTTCCTGGCGCATCGCCTCCCGGCGTGGATCGTCCGAGGCGAGGGCTGCGATCTTCTCGAACAGCGGTTCGATGTTGTCGTAGCTGTCGCCGCGCGATCTGGACTCACCTGTCATCCGCGGCACTCCGCACCCAGCTGAAGTCGATCACCGTGGGATACCCGCCGAGCATGCCGTCGTAGGAGCCCTGGGCCGCGGCGATCGAAGCGGTCAGGGTCCGCACGATGTGCCAGCCGAAGCCGGCCTGGCCGATCACCGACTCCGAGACCGCCACCGAGGAGACGTGCACGAACATCTTGTCGGCGTCGTAGGTGAACTCACAGTCGAGCATCGAGCCGGGCACCGCATCGAGGATCAGCGAGGTCGCTACCTCGTCCAGAGCGAGCCGGATGTCGGTCACCTCGTCCAAGGCGAAGTCCGCGATCAGGGCGACGGTTTCGGCGAGGGCGCGCAGCATGGTCAGCTGCTCCGACCGAGCGGGTACCCGCACGCCGACGGTCGTTGTCTCGGTAGAGGATTGGGAAATCCACTCCCCCATTACCCATCACCACCTTGTCCTCGCAGCCGCCGCGGCGGCCTGGATATCGCCAGGTCTTCCCGAGCCGCCGAAACACCGCCCGCCGCGGACGTGAATCGCATAGCCGCCGCGCTCCTCGGTCGTTGACGTACCCCGCGCCGACTGATCGAAACACTGGTCAGTCGGTGTCGATCCGTTCGTGGGCGGTGAGCAACAAGTGGTCGAATTCGGTACGCAGGCCCACCGTGGTGCCGGTCATCCCCGGCAGGTCGGCGACCAGTCGGGCGGCCAGGGTGCGCAGCTTCACGTTGGTCTCCTGCGACCGCCAGCTCAGCACTCGGAAGGCCTGCTCGGCGCTGATGCCGTAGACCAGCATGAGTGCGCCTTTCGCCTGTTCGATCACCGCACGGGCGGCGTACAACTCGGGCAGCGTGTCGTCCAGCGTTTCCTGCCGGTGTTCCTCGAGCGTGTCGGTGACATCGATGTAGTACCCGGACGTGCCGACCACCGCACCGGCCTCGTCCACCATGCGATCGGCCACCAGGATCACATGGTGGACTTCGCCACCGGTATCGATGATTCGATGACGGCTGGAGAACGGCTCCGCGTAATCGAGCGACCTCGCCAGGGCACTGGCCACCGCGGCGCGGTCGTCCGGGTGCTTGTGCGCCAACAACAACTCCGTTGTCGGCGTCACCGTCCCCGGGGCGTAACCGTGGATCCCAGCCACCTCGTCCGACCACTCCCATCGCTGGTCGGCGAACCAAAACCGAAAACTGCCGACGCTCTGCGGCGTCCCCATCCCGATCACCCGGTCCAGCCCGATGGCTTCCTTGGGCTGGACCGACCCACTCTCACTCACAACAGAAGTATCCGTTGCCCGCGCACGCGGTGCGAGCAGATCGGAATGCTTTCTGACGGCGGGCGCGGATTCCGTGATCGAGGTCAGCTCACGCGTCCAGTGCCGCCCGCATCGAGGGATAGTGCGGGAACAGCGACCGCACTCCGGTGACTTCCAGAGCCCGCTCCACTCCCGATCCACCCGCGACGATGCGCAGATCGGGACCGGTGGACACAGCCCTCCGGACCGATCCGAGCCGCACTGCCGCACGCAAACTCATGAATCTGGCCGCCCTCAGATCGATCACAACGGCATCGCACGGTGACTGCATCGCATGGTCGACCGTGGCGAAGAACTCAGCCGACACGGCGGCGTCCAACTCGCCTTCGACGCGGACCACTACACATTCGCGGCGGCGATCCACCCGCTGTGCCCACAAGCGGTTGTCGCGCCTGCGTTCGGGGCCCGAACCGTTGAGATGCATACCGTCGGCATGCTCTCGTAGCAGAGAAATGGCAGACAAGTCGAACCTCCCATCTGGGGGATTCCAGCTCTCCGCGACGGCTGGGACGAGGGGCGGCGCCGCGAATGAATCGGTTGTCATGCCGTCCCATCGACCGGCTTCGCCGTGCGTCGAACCGGGGTCGGCTGTTATCTCAACCTCCCTACAGTGTGGCACGGCCCGCCCGTTCCCGACAGCGTTCGACCGGAGAACCTCGCACGACCGGAATGCCCGCGAGCAAACGATCCATTCACCGGCCGTGGTCGCGACCGTGACCGGGTTTCATCACTCCGCCTCAGGGCATATCTGGCACATATTCCCCGAACGTCACGCGATGCCGGTCGTTGGGCAGCCGCGCGCATACGCGCGCCTGCGGCGCCCGCGACAAGAACGGAGCAACCGGTGAAGATCGCCATGGTTTCCGAAGACGTCAGCCCGCTCGCCGAGGGAAGTCCCGCCGATCCGAGCGGCCGCGGTCCGCACGTAGCCGGACTGTCGGCGGCCTACACCCGCCGCGGGCACGACGTGACGGTCTACACCCGCCGCACCAGTGCGTCGGCCCCCACCGAGCATGTCGCCGACGGCGGCTACCGCGTCGTGTCCGTCCCGGCCGGACCGCCCACTGCACTGCCCGGCGACCGGACCCTGCCCTACCTGGGCGAATTCGGCACGTTTCTGCGGCGGCACTGGGCCGCCGAGCAGCCGGACCTCGTGCACGCGCATCACTGGCTGTCCGGGCTGGCTGCCGAGCTGGCGGCGCGGGCGCACAGCATCCCGGTGGTGCTGACGTTCCACGGACTCGGCACGGTGCAACGGCGCTGTGAAGGTCTCGCGGACCCGAGCCCGCGCTCGCGGATCCGTTTCGAGCGGCTGATCGCGACCAGGGCGGCGCATGTGGTGGCGACCTGCTCCGACGAGGCCGTGGAATTGGCCAGGATGGGGGTGCCGCGCTTTCGCACCTCGATCGTGCCCTGCGGCGTCGACCTCACCGCGTTTGCCCCCGAGGGAAGCCGCGCCGAGCGGCACGCCGGACATCGGCTGGTCGCCGCAGGAGAACTCGTGCGGCGCAACGGATTCGACGCAGTGATCAAGGCGCTGCGGGAGCTGCCGGACACCGAACTGGTGATCGCGGGCGGCCCGTCGACCGGCGACCAGGACAACACCGAAGGCCGAAGGTTGCGCCGTGTCGCAGTGGAACACGGTGTGCGCGAACGCGTTCGGCTGCTCGGACCGGTGGCTCGCCCAATGCTGCCGCGGCTGTACCGCTCGGCGGACGTCATGGTGTGCACGCCCTGGTACGAGCCGTTCGGCACGGTGGCGCTGGAGGCGATGGCATGCGGCAGGCCGGTGATCGCCACGCCCGTTGGCGGCCTGCTGGACACTGTGGTCGACGGTGTCACCGGGCGGTTGGTCGCTCCCCCGGAGCCGGACGCGATCGCACGTGCGGTTCGCCCGCTGCTCGAGGACGAGACCCTGCGCGAAACATGGGGCGCGGCAAGCTATCAGCGTGCGGCGGGACGCCATTGCTGGGATCGGATCGCGGTCGAGACGCTCACCGCCTACCACCGCGGCGCTCCCGCACGAGCCGGGGAGGTGGTGTCAGGGGCCAGATGAGCACGAATGTGCTCACAGATCGGCCGGTGTGCCGCGCCAGCGCCATGGCGCGAGGAGCCACACGACCAGAAAGAGCGCTGCGAGGATGATTCCAGCGGTCACGGCCTCCGCCGTCCCCGCCACATAGTCCACCACGAGAACCACCGCCCCGATCAAGGCCAGCGCAAGTAGTGCGAGTCCCGCCATCGCGCACCGATGCGCGGCGGCGACGACGTTACCCAGCCGGTGCCGCCGGAACAGAATGCGATGCCAGGACACCGGCGCGACCAGGAAGACCGTCGCCCCCACGGCGGCACCCAGGGTCGCGACATACAGCATGCGCATAGCGTGCGACAACGTGCCGAACGATGCTTCGAACGGCAGGATCAGCAGTGCGCCGATCAGGAACTGCACGCCGGTCTGCACGACACGCAGTTCCTGGATCAGGCTGGCCCAATTGCGGTCCAATTGTTCGAGTTCGGTCTCACCGCGCTCTCGACGCGCCCAGGCGTCGTCATTCTCTGGCACTCCGGGTCTCCTGGCGATTGCGTTTCTGGATCGCCTCGACGAGCTCGTCCTTGGTCATCCAGGAACGGCCGGAAAGGGTGCTCGGCAACTCGGACTGTTCGGCTTCGCCGCGCGCCGTCGTCTTGGGCATGATCGCTCCCGTCCGGTAGTCCGAAAGCCACTCGCGACATGTCTGCGCGGGCTCTCCGTATCCGGTCGCATACCCGGAGAAACCTCGATTAACCCGGCGTCCGCCGGGTATCACCGCTGCATGGTCGTCACCACCGATCAGTTGCTGCACGCGCTCACCCGGGCGGTGAACGCGCTGGCCGCGACCGATATCCGATTCGCGGTGGCAGGCGGCTGCGCGGTCTACGCTCGCGGCGGTCCGGAGTCGCAACACGATGTCGACCTGTTCGTCAAACCGGCCGATGTGGGGCGGGCGGTCCACGCGCTGACGCGCGCCGGACTTCGCGCATGCGAACCGCCGGAGAACTGGCTGCGCAAGGTCTACGCCGACGACATCCTCATCGACCTGATCTATCGTCCGAACGACCGCGAGGTGACCGACGAACTGCTCGATCGCGCCACCGTGCTGCGAATCGGACCGACCAGGGCTCCGGTGATCACCGGAACCGACCTGATGGTGGACAAGATGCTGGTCTTCGACGCCCACCGGCTCGACCTCAGCCCGATCCTGCACATCGCGCGCGACCTGCGGGAACAGGTGGACTGGGAGGTGGTGCGGGAGGAGACCAAGGCGTCGCCGTACGCGCGGGCCTTCCTCGGCCTGCTGGATGATCTCGGCATCACCCGCACCGGAAAGGTGGACTAATGGAGCAGCCGCAATACGTCGTCGCCCATCTGCGCCGCGCGTTGGCCGAAGATCCGCGCACCGCCGAACTCGGCGTGCAGGTGACCATCCGCGGCGATGTCGTGGTGCTCGGCGGCGAAGTGAGCAGCGAAGAACGCAAACAACAGATGGAAACCGTGGTCCGCGAACAACTCCCGCACGCGCGCATCCACAACGATGTTCATGTCACCCGTCCCGCGGCGCCCGTGGAAACCGAGACGCTGGAACCGGACCGATCCGAAAGGAGTTGAGCGGCATGCGGATAGCCGCGGTCGGCGACATACACATGGGCGTGGATTCGCGCGGGCAGTGGCGTCCCGCGCTGCGTGAGCTGCCCGAGCGGGCCGACATCCTCTTGCTTGCCGGCGATCTGACCCGGCACGGCACCGTCGACGAAGCGAAGGTCGTCGCCACGGAATTCGCGGACCTCGGCGTCCCGGTTGCCGCCGTGCTCGGCAACCACGATTACCACTGCGATGCCGAGCACGACATCGCGGCCGTGCTGGGCGACCACGGCATCACGGTCCTGGAAGGGACAGCGATGACGCTCACCGTCGACGGGACAACACTCGGGGTCGCGGGCACGAAAGGTTTCGGCGGTGGCTTCGCGGGCAAATGCGCCAGCGTCTTCGGCGAACGTCTGATGCGCGAATTCGCCGGGCACACCGTAGAAGTGGCCGCCGCACTCGGCAGTGCCCTCGCCGCGCTGGACACCGATGTCAGGGTCGCGCTCACGCACTACTCCCCCATCAGCGACACATTGCACGGCGAGCCGAGGGAGATCTATCCGTTCCTCGGGTCCTACCTGCTCGGCGAGGCGATCGACGCGCACGGCGCGGATCTGGCGTTGCACGGGCACGCGCACGCGGGCGCCGAGCGCGGCACGACTCCGGGCGGCATCCGGGTGCGCAATGTCGCCCAGCCGGTGATTCGTGCGGCGTACGCGGTCTATGACCTGCACCCGGCCGTGGTCTGAGCGCGCTGGATCAGAAGTCGGTCGAGATGGCCTCCACCGTGCTGCCCGCCTCGGTGTTCTCGACGGTGGTGGCGACGTCCGCCTGCGCGATGATGCCGACCAGTTGGCCGTTCTCCAGCACCGGCACGCGCCGTATCTGATGCTGCGACATCACCGACATGACCTTGCGTACGTCGTCGTTCGCGTCGACGGTGACCAGTTCTTCGCCGCCGAGTTCGCCCGCGTCCACCCCGAGCGGGTCCTTGCGCTGGGCGATCACTTTGACGACGATGTCGCGGTCGGTGAGCATGCCCTTCAGCCGGTTGTCCTCGCCGCAAATGGGCATGGCGCCGACATTCAGCTCCGCCATCCGCTGCGCGGCCGTCACGATCGTGTCGCTGGAGCGGATGCATTCCACGTCGGGGGTCATGATTTCCCGTGCTGTTGTCATCGGTGTCCTCCTGGGACGTCTCGAATTGTGCGAGCCCCCGAGAATCGGTCGACTCGCTCACGTCGTACCCGCGTTTCGCATCCCTTAACGCGGGCATCCGACCGATATGGCGGCCCGGATCGCCGACTCGGAGCACTTCCGGCGCACGCCGCCGCGCACCGAAATCGTTGCCGCTGAAGAGGAAGGACAATCCGATGCTGCCAGCACCGAACGAATCGAACGCGGGATCCGGCACCGGAGAGCAGCACGGACGCTCGCATGAGACCTTTCCGGATCACGCACGCACCGTCCGCACGCACGCCGGGGAATCCATCGAGGACGCCCGGAACTGGCCGGGCATCATCCTCGTCGGCATCGGCGTGGTGACCATCGCACTCACGCTCACCGCCGCCGGATACGGGTTCGCGGGCTGGGCGGTGGTCGCCGGCATCGTCAGCGCCGTATGCATCATCGCCGGTGTTCTCGTGATCGTCGCCGAGCATCGCCGAATCAAGGCGCACGAAGGCAAGCGGCTGAGGGACGCGGCCGGTCACTGAGCAGACCGACGGGCGCTCTGGTCCTGCCGCGCCGGGGCAACCGCGGCTGGTGTCGCGACCCGTCGCCCATTACGAGGGAGAAACAATGACAGACCATCGCAGCCGGGCGTGGACGCGCCTGGCCTTGCTTGCCTGCGCCTGCGCGGCGGGTTCGGCGCTCGCGGGGTGTTCCGGCAACGACGACAGCGCCCCTGTTCCGGCGACGCCCGCTCCCGCGACCGTCTCGATCACGATGCCGGGCCCGGCGCAGACGCAGGTGCCGAACCCGGACCAGATCACGCCGGAAGCCGCGCAGCAGTTGTGCGATATGACGCGCTCGGACCTCGACTCCTGGCGTGATCAGGGAACCGTGGTCGCCAAGGTGAGCTTCAACGGCACGGTGCACAACTGGGCGGTCCGCAACGGAGGACTCAACGACTTGATCGTCACCGACCGCGGCGTCGTCGACACCGTCACCGCGCAGAACTGCCCGGACGTGCGCCAGCAGGCGCTGGAGGCGCTGGACGTGGCGGATCTGGCCTCGGCCTTGGCAGGGTTCGGGCGATGAGCGCCGTGATCCGGCCCGGTCGTCTGGGCATAGCCGTTCTGGCCGTACTGGCGGTGTGCGCGGCAGGCTGCGGGGATGAGCCGAAGAAGGTCGTGAACAAGGGCGGCGACACCCCGTGCAACGAATTCGTCGCTCAGGATCCCGACAAGCAGCGCATCACCACGGAGAAGTTCCTCGAGCAAGAGCGCGAGGGTGACGGAACGCCGGACGCCAACACCGTGGACGCCGCGATCGCGGCCATCGAATTGATGTGCGCGGCACAGGCCAACCCGGATACCCCGATCCGGAAGGCGGATCTCACCGGCATTCTCGTGCCGAAATAGCCTGCCGAGCTGCCCGCCGCAGGAGTGGAAACGACAGGTTTCGAACTGCGCAGGCCGGGCATATCCCGAACACCGCTCCCGCCGTGGGTTACCCAGGCGCCAACCCAGCGGGGGCACTGCCGGAATCCGATGCGCATGCCCCCCGACAACGGCGTCGAGGAGCACATCGGCCGGCGCCTTCGAGACGCGTTTTCCCGGCGTCCGAGCAGGATTTCCGGCGAGCGGCTCGAAGCTGGTGGCACCCCCGCCCCGGGTTCGCCAACGACGTCGTCCCGGTGGCGGGTCTCCCCCCTGCGATCACTGTGGAGGCATCGTTGACGGTTACGCTCGCGCTCTGCGCGCACGGGCTGCGCGAGCTGCTGACGGTAGTTCCCGCCTTGCGCGCGTTGCACGACGCCCGGCCGCGCCACCCGCTGGTTCTCGCGGCGCCGGGCCGGCTGCGCCCCGTCGTCGAACTGGCCGATTGCGTCGACGAACTGCATGCGACTCCGCTGCCTGCCGCGTTGCGCTGGAACGCGCCCCCGCCTGCGTTCGCGGTCGATCTGCACGGTGCGGGCGCCGACAGCATCGGTGCGCTGCTCGCGACCGGCCCGGCGCACATGATCGCCCACCGCCACAAAGACTTTCCTCGAGTGCCCGGCCCGGCGTGGCGGCCGGGCGTGTCCGAGCCCGCGCGGTGGTGCCGACTGCTGGAGTACGCGGGCATACCAGCCGATCCCGCTCGCCTGGATCTCGCGCCGCCGCCGGAGAGCATCGGCGAGCGCGAATCCATCGTTGTGCACCCAGGAGGTGCGCCCGCGCGGCGCTGGCCCGAAGAGCGGTTCGCGGCCGTGGCGGCCGACCTCCGCGACTGGGGATGCCCGGTGCGCCTGGTCGGCAGCGCCGCGGACCGTCCACTCGCCTGCCGCATCGCGCAACAGGCCGGACTACCCGAAACCAGCGTGCTCGCGGGTGAACTCACGCTGCGCCAGCTCGCCGCCACGGTGGCCGGCGCGGCGCTCGTGGTGAGCGGCGACACGGGTGTGGGGAACCTGGCCACCGCCTTCGGCATACCGTCGGTGCTGATCTTCGGCCCTGAATCGCCCGCGACCTGGGGACCCCCGCCGGAACGCGAGGCGCATACCGTCCTGTGGGCAGGCCACCTCGACGATCCGCAGGACGGCGCGCCGGCGCCGGGGCTGGCCCTGATCAGCGTCGCCGAAGTGGTCGCCGCCGCGGATCGGCAGCTCACCAGCCGGGCGCGAGTGTGAGGACCGTCCTCGGGCGTTTCGGTCTATCGAGACCGGCTATTTCGGGGTTATGACCTCCCTCTGGTTGCACGGCGCACAGATCCCGGCACGATTGCGGTTGACGCCGGGCTCGCGCTTCGACACGGTCGTGATCGGCGGCGGGCTCACCGGCCTGGTGACAGCGCTGCTGCTGGCCGAGAACGGCATCGAGGTGGCCGTGGTCGAAGGCAGACGCGTCGGCGCGGGGACGACCGGTTCCACGACCGGAAAGGTCAGCCTGTTGCAGGGAACCCGGGCTCAGCAGATCGCCGCGCACCACTCCGATCACGCGCTGCGCGCCTACGTCGAGGCAAATCGCGCGGGACAAGACTGGTTGTTGCGTTTCTGCGCCGAGCATCGCGTTCCGGCCGAGCGGGTCGCCGCGCTGACCTACGCGCAGAACGAGGACGAAATATCCGCGGTGCGAGCCGAATTCGCCGCGACCCAGAAAGCGGGCCTGGCCACCGAGTTACTCGACGAACTCGATGTTCCGTTCCCGGTGCACGGCGCCGTCCGCCTCGCCGATCAGGCGCAGCTCGATCCGATGGCGCTGCTCGCGGCGCTGGCGGCGGATGTGGAGTCGCACGGCGCACCGATCTACGAGTCCACCCTGGTGCGCGGCGTGCACCACGGCGAACGGGGCGATCTGGCGGTGTCCACCGAACACGGTGAGCTCGCCGCGCGCACGGTGGTGTTGGCGACCGGGACACCGATTCTCGACCGCGGCGGATTCTTCGCCCGGCTCACCCCGCAGCGGTCCTATCTGGCGGCGTTCGCTGTGGACGAGCCCATTCCGCACGACATGTACATCAGCGCGGGCAGCCCGACGCGGTCCCTGCGCCGCGCGCAGGGACCGGACGGCGAGTTGCTGCTCGTCGGCGGCAACGGCCACGTCGTCGGCCGCGGCGGATCGACTCGGCGCAAGGCCGACGACCTGGTGAGCTGGGCGCGGACCTGGTTCCCTACCGCGGCACCGGTGCACCAGTGGTCCGCCCAGGACTACGCGCCGGTCGACCAACTGCCCTATGTGGGACCGGTGCTCCCTGGGCAGAACGACATCCAGCTGGCCACCGGATACGCCAAGTGGGGGCTGACCAACGGCGTCGCCGCGGCCATCGCGCTGGCGGGTCGGCGCGTCGGTAATCCGCCGGACTGGGCGGGCACGCTGGCCAGTTGGCGCCCGAGTGAACTGAAGGCGCTTCCCACGGCGACGAAGCTGAACGGCGCGGTGGCCCAGCATCTTTCCGCGGGCTGGCTGCGTGCCGTGACGCGGCACGACGGCGCCGCCCCGGCCGAAGGTTGCGGCGCAGTGCTGCGTGAGGGCCTGCACCCCACCGCGGTGTGCACGGTGGATGGCACCACGACGCGGGTCTCGGCCATCTGCCCGCACCTGTACGGCATCGTGAGCTGGAACGATGCGGAACGCACCTGGGATTGCCCGCTGCACGGCTCGCGGTTCGCGCCCGACGGCACGTTGCTCGAGGGTCCGGCGACCCGATCCCTTACTCCACTACAAGTGCCGCGCGATGCGTTCTGAGGGTTGACGCTGCGGCGTCCTCAGCGGGCGGGCGCGCCGGCCTTCTGCTCGACGTAGCGGGTCATCGCCCAGTTGAGCCCGCGCATCGCGAGAGTGTAGGCGGGCGGGAAGTACCGCTGGGCCCAGAAGCCGACGCGGATGTCGGTCGAGGTGAAGATCAGATACCGATTCCGCTCGACGCCGCGCACGATCGATCGGGCCGCCGCCTCCGGCGTCACCGCGTGCCGCATGAACAGCGACATCCCGCGCTGCACCGCCTCGGTCGTCCGGTCGACGCCCGCGATGTCGACGCTGTCGACCATCGGTGTGGCCATGGCACCCGGACACACCAGGCTCACTCCGATGCCGTGCCGGGCCAGGTCGAAGCGCAGTACTTCCGACACGCCGCGCAAGCCGAACTTGCCAGCGCTGTAGGGCGCGTGCCATGGCAGTCCGAACAATCCCGCGGCCGACGACACGTTCACCAGATGCCCGCCGCGTCCGGCGGCGATCATCTGGGGGACGAACGCTTCGATCACGTGGATCGGGCCCATCAGGTCGATGTCGATGGTGCGCCGCCATTGCGCGTGCGTCAGCCGGTCCACGGTGCCCCAGGTGGCGATTCCGGCCACGTTCATGACGATGTCGACACTGCCGACCGCGGCGTGCGCCTCCGCCGCCAGCGCGACCACCTGGTCGTAATCACTGACGTCCGCGGCCGTGGCCACGTGCACGGTCGCGCCCGCCGCACGCGCGTCGGCGGCGGTCTGTGCGAGTCCGTCGGCGGCGATGTCGGTGAGGACCAGCGCGGCGCCTTTGGCCGCGGCCGCGAGTGCGGTACTCCGACCGAGGCCACTGGCCGCACCGGTGATCAAACAGGTCTTACCGCCGAACTTCGTCATAGTCGACGACCATACGCAACCATGAACATCACTGTCTATGGAACTGGGAAACGGTGTTTCGCCACCTTCTGGCGGCTTTCACCGGTCGTCATCCCGGTGGCCCCGCCACGGCACCGGAGCCAGCGCAACGGTGATGTTGTCACCGCCGCCGCAACCCAATGCGAACTCGGCGAGCGCGTTGGCCGCGGCTGTGGGAGCGGCCCCGGCCACCTTGCCGGACAAGGCGGACGCAGCGGGCAGATAGTTCCACAACCCATCCGAGCACAGCAGCAGCATGCCCGGACCCATGGCACGCATCGTCCGCACGCAATTGTCCGCCCAGGGTTCCCGCGGACTGTCCGCACCAAGCCAGCGGATCAGCGTGTGGGCCCGCGGATCGGCCATCGCGGCGTGCTCGTCCAGCGCGCCGGCATCGACCAGGGCCTGCGCCCAGGAGTCGTCGACGGTCAACCGCCGCGCGGACTGCTCGCCCGCCTCCGCCAGCCAATATGCCCGGCTGTCACCGACATTGGCGACGGTGATCTCGGTATCGGCGCCGCTGTACCGCACGATGGCGGACACATAGGTGCACGATGGAGCCGGACCATCGGCGACGTCGACATCGCGCACGGCCTGCGCCGCGGCGGCGAGACCGAGCATGATGGCGTCGGTCGCGGGCTGCCC
>NZ_BDBA01000117.1 GCF_001612745.1 Nocardia amamiensis NBRC 102102
CCCCATCTACACACCGGCCGTCCTCGCCGTCTACGACCTGTATGTACTCCGCTTCAGCAACTACCTGGCGTGGCGCTGTCCGACCTCGAAAATGCTCGATCTCTACAACGCACACATCTCCCCCGACCACCTCGACATCGGGCCCGGCAGCGGGTGGTACCTGGCGAAGACGGCGTTGCCGGCCCATCCCGCCATCTCACTGCTCGACATGAACCCCAACTCCCTGGCAATGACCACCAGGCGGCTGCGAAGACGCGGTGTCGAACCGGCTCGGCACCTGGGCAGCGTCCTGCAACCGCTCCCGCTGAACCACCGATTCGGCTCCGTCGCAGCCAACTTCCTCATGCACTGCGTCCCCGGCCGCTGGGACCAGAAGAACGTTGCCTTCCAACACATCGCGGAAGCCACCTCCGACGACGGCGTGTTCTTCGGCTCCACCATCCTCGGCCGCGGCGTCGCCACCAACCTTCTCGCCGACGCAATCAGCACGCTCTACAACCGCGTTCTGCACGTCTTCCACAACACGGACGACGACCTCGCGGGCCTGGAAACCGCCTTGCGCGCAGCGTTTTCCGATGTGCAGATCGCGGTGTACGGCTCAGTCGCCACCTGGGCCGCGCGCGCGCCGCGCCGCGACTCGTCCCCGGCCTGAGCCCCCACTCCGGCGGGGTCGGTCCGGGCGATCATGCGTAAGCCGCACGTAGCAGCGCGAGTCGCGACACGCCAGAAACGCAATATTGCACGCCGCGAACACGTCTCGAGTCGATTGACCTGGGCAAACCCTAACCGGGCTGCGTTGCGGCCGAGGGTTGCACACACAACGTCCCGTTGACACACCCCCTCGATTCGCTTTAGATTCGCCTCATGCAACGAGCGTGCTTGGTGCCTGTGGGCGCGCCTACAACAGCGGTACCGCAGTTTTCGGAAACTGCGGTACCGCTGTTGCGCGTGTCGGCGAGCGTCGATCACTTCCCTCGTGCCAGGATGATCGCCATGGCTAGAGGGACAGGTAAGCGTGGACCAGATCCGTATCTGGGATATACGCCGGTCCAGGCAAAGGCATGGGTTTCCGAACCCGGGCGCGACCTGCTCAAGGAGCTCGCGGAGAAGAACAAACAGCCCGTCGGCGCCTACCTCATGTCCTTGCTGGCCCGCGAAGCAGGCATTGCACTCGACGAACTCAAGCGAGATTACGACCAGGAGGTATTGCCGCAGTCCGCCTGATGGCCGGGACTAAGGCACCGCAGACGATCGCGCCGCGAAGGGCGGCTAGCTAACAACTCAATCAGGCAAACGGGCCCCACAAAAGCCCGAAGGCCCTCGGCCTGCCCGCCGAGAGCCTTCGGAAAAGCTTTAGGGGGATGACTCTCACCTCATCCCCGTGTGGCCCTCAGCCGCTACCAGAAACAGGACCAGTCCCGTGCTGAAAGGCCACGAGATTGAGGATAGCGCACGCCCAAATGCCGGTTCAACCGAATCGGCTTGTGTCGGCGATCTGTCCTCCAAATCCCCTGCAAGTACCCTGACGCTTGCTGCTCACATATCCGGCAACCAGCCGGACAACGACACTCCCGGTGCCCTGGCGGCCGCCGAAAGATTGTGGTGCGGCCTCGTCACCTACATTGCGGCGCGGCGCTCGATGCGCCTGTACGTCACGGCCAGTCGCAAGTATGACGACGTTGCGCGGCTCACCAGCAAACGACTTCCTGACCGCCCGGCGGCCGTGCCCGTCTACAACACCCGGTGGCGGACCTGCATGCTCGTGCTGGACTTCGATCCAGCTCCACGCGACAACACACCCGAAGCTGAAGCGCAGGACCTCGCCGACGTCGAGCGCGACGCCGCCCAGGCCATCGCCTGGGTCCACCAGTGCGGCGGCGTGACGGTCGCCGACCGATCCAGCCGCGGCGGCATCCACGTGCTTGTTCCCTTCGCTCACGGCGAAGAGTTCCGCCGCGATTCTCTGATGCCCCTTCTCACGTTGCTCAAGGCCAAGCTGCCGACCCTGGACATCGCACCGATGAGGAACCCGGACAAGGGGTGCATCACTCCGCCCGGTGCCCGCTGCAAGACCGGCGGCTTCCGCCAGCTCGTCGGCATGACCATGGATCAGGCAATCGCGGCCTTGACCACCCGGTCCGCGCCGCGACTCGTCGCCAACCTCGTCGCTCTGCTGGACCCTCAACGCACCCTCCTCACGGCCACCGGTCTCGGCGGCCCCCAACCGACCGACTACGCCAGTGGCCCACACGAGGACACCTGCCTCCCCGCAACCCTGGCCACTACCGCGCCGCTACGGCCCTGGGTGCATCCCTTCCTCACCGCCGGCACCGTCCCCGATCTCACCGCCAGCGACGGCCGCCCGTGGACGCCCAGCCATGCACGCCTGTCGGTCCTCGAACAGCACGCCGCCCGCGGCTGGAGCCTCACACAGATCCGGGCTACTCGCACTGATCCGGCCTGGCAGGGGTTCTGGGCCGGTTACGCCGACCGCCGCGATGCGGACAAGCGCCTAAAAATCGACTGGTCACGGGCCTACGAGCGTGCCGAGAAGCGTTTGGCACCGAAGGCGGAAAAATCGTCTCATTCGTCGCATGAACCCGACCGAAAGCACACAGGGGGGGATGGGGGGCTCCGTGAGATTCGCTGGAAACTCGCCGCCGCGCGGAAATGGATACTGCTCAGCGGCCAGTTCACCGGTCGGGAGCTGACCACCGCACTGGCCGGTGTCACCGCGCTGGCCTATGGAATCTCACTCGGCGACGGACGATCGGTTGCCTACGGCGGTCGATGGATCTCGGTAGCGGCTGGCCTGGTAGGCGAACCGGCGGCGCGGCGGGTCCTGCGCAAACTGGAATCCCTCGAAGGATCGCCGGTCAGGCTTCTCGCCCGCTGGAACGCTCAGGAGCATACGGGAGATCGGTACACTCTGGTCACACCTCGGCTTGACGGGAAGGTCGTGGCAGCGGCGGAATGGGAGGCATATGCCGCGCGGATAGAGCCGATCGACCCGGTATGGAGCCTGCTCGGGCTCAGCGCCTGGTGGGTGTTCGAAATCGCTCGCGCCATCGAGCCGGGACCAGGGGAAACCATCGCCCCAGCGGAACTCGCGGCCGCGGCCCGCGTTTGTCTGAGCACCGTCCATCGCGCAGTCCGCACGCTCGCCGAACACGGTCTCGTCGACCACGGACACGGATGGATCGCCCGCACCGGCCGGCCTCCCCGTCGCCTCGGCGCAACCACCACCGAGGCCGACGAAAGACACGCTGAGCGGGTCGCGCGCCACCAGGAAGAACGCCGGAAGTTCTGGGAATTCATCGACATCATCACCGCCGCGTTCACTCCCCGAGAACTCCGCGGCTACGCCACGATCGACGAGCTCGTGCGCGATACGCCCGCATACATCGCCGCCGTCGTAGGCGAACACAGCCCACCAGGCTCCAGCTGGCCCCCAACGGCGGCAGAAGAACCCTCCGCCGCCGTCGCGGTAGCAGTCGACCCCGACGTCGAGGCACTAGCGCTCCTCCAACGCGAACTCGGCGCTGTGCTGATCACCTGACCGCGCAGGCCCGCGAGACCTCGGCCCCCCAATGCTCGTTGGGCGGCCTGCGGACCCCTGCGGCGGTGGTGCCGCAACTTCCGCCGCCGGCGGAGGCGGCTATCGCTGCGGGTCGTCGTCAGTTTCGGTGGTCGGCTCGCGCCGACTCAGTGACTCGAGGGCCGCACGTGTCGACGCGAGTGCTTGCGACAGTCCCTCGATCTGACGGTTGTAGGTCGCTGCCAGCTGCTCGCGATCTGCACGCGCTTCCTCGTGGGCGACGCGCAGATCGCGGTCCCTGCCCTCCCGCAGAGCTTCGAGCTGTTGTTCGTGAGAACTGCGCAGCTCGGTCAATTCCTCACGCAACCGCTCGGCCGTCGCGGTCGCGGCTTCGGCTTCACGCTGTCGATCCGCAGCTGCCTGCGTCGCCGTCGCCGCCTGAAGCTCGGCTGCCCGCTGGGCCTCCACCGCGTCGGAGCGCTCCTGGGCTGATGCGCGCACTCGCGCAGCAGCCTCCTCCTGCGCGGTCTGAACCTTTCGGTCCGCTTCCTGCTGAGCGTCTTGGACGCGACGGTCGGCCTGCTCGCGAGCTTGCTCGATGTCGGTTCGTGCCGCTTCCTGCGCTGCTTCCACCTCCGCGCCGGCCAGGTACCGTGCCTCCGCGACCAGCCACGCCGCGGCCCTCTCGTTATGGTCGGCGCGAGAGGTTTCGGTGGACAGCTGCTCGGTCAGACTCTCGACTCGTTCGTTTGCTGCCCGGACCTCGGCCGTCAGCGAAGCAACCTGTGGCTCGAGTTCCGCCACTCGCGCGTCTTTCTGCTCGACCTCGGCGGCTAGTTCTTGGTTTTTCGCCTGGGCGGTCTCCGTGGCTGCTTCGGCGTCGGCCGCCCTGGCGGACTCGCGGGCCAGCTGCCACGCGGTCTCCGCGTGCAACCAACTCGACACCGCGAGTCGGTAGCCGGTCTCGGCATGCAGCCACAGCACCACATCCGCGTGCGCGGTGGATTCCTCGGCTTCGGCCTCGGCCTCCTCCAACCGAGCGCGCAACTCCCTCTCGGTGCGCTCGGCCTTGCTCAATCGCGACTCGAGTTGGGCCTTCTCGACCTGATGGTCTTGCGTCGTCAAGGTCAGCTGCTCGGCCACCAGGTCCGGATCCGTCATCGAGTCCAATGCGTCGAGCAACCGGCCCACGGTGTCGTGCAGAGGCTCGGCCACCCGGCGCACCTGGTCGAGGAAGTGCTCCCCCGCTGCCCTGGCCTGGGTGACTGGCCGACCGAGATCGTCGGGGATCGCCTGCGCGAGACTGCGACGGATGCGGCGCCGTGCAGCGCTGGCTCGTTCGCGCCTGTGGTCGGGGTCATCGCAATAGCCCGTCGGGCGCCCCCGCCCGTCTTCGCTCTTGACCGGCACCGTCGGCCGGCCGCAGCCCTCGAAATCGTTCGCTTCGGTGTCCCACCCCACCGGGAACCTGCACCGCCCGCCCTGCTCCGCGGTGGACGCGCCAGCTGCGTCTTCCTTGCCGATCGGCTCACTCACGCGGTTATCGTAACACACGTCGAAAACACGAAATTGAAAATACGAAAACACGAAAACCGATTACGAAAACCTGCTCGAGCCAGGTCGTAACGTGCGCGATCACGTCCGCGCTCCAGTGCTCGCGAGCGTGCTCGCGTGCGAGCGTGACCGGGCACTATGGCTCCCCCTTTATGTCACGTGACATAAAAGGGGAACGAGTACAACTGCGCGAGGCATGGTTTTGATAGCTCATCGGGCTTGCTGGGCGGCAAAGCGGGCACGCTGAAACTGTCTCCAGGAGGCGGGCATTTCGAGGGCGCCGTGCCGGCATCCCGCCCGCTGCCCCCTCCCCCGTGCCGTGGACTCACGAACCTCTGGAGGGGGCCACGATCCCGGGTCCGCCCCCCGGGCCGACCGTGCTCTCCGCCGAGGCCGATCGGCTGCGCGCTGGCACGTGGCCGCCACCGTGCGGGCGCGCGCATGGCGCCAGCATGTCGGGAGCCCACCCACGCGATCCCCAACGCAGGGAGGTGCCCGCAGTGGCACGTGCAGGGATGCGCGCCTGGCCGAGAGCGTGAGCGCGCTCGAGGCTACGTGCGGGCGCCCGAAACCGGGTGCGTGCGATGGCCAGCGCGCAGGTGCGATTGCTCGCACACCTGGACGCGATAACGGACGCGAGTGCGTTCGAGGGCGCGTGCGCGAATGCGAGCGAAAGCGCGAACGCAAGTGGGTGCGCCCGGTCGCTCTTGCTCACGAACACACGTGGTGGCGTGCGAACGCTCGACCGTGAGTGCGTACGTGCCATCGCGCCAACGTGCTGACGTGCTGACGCTAGGCACTCACGCACGTGCGCAACTGATCACGTGCTCAGGGGCGCTAGTGATCACGTACCCACGTGCTAGCGATAGCGGGAGAGCAAGCGAGTACGTGATCACGTACCACCGCCAGCGCGGTAGCTGGCGCGCATTATCGCACGCACGAACCCAGGCACGTACATGCGCACGCACGCTCGTACGCGAAAACGCACGAAAGCGCAAGCGTTCGTGCTAGCGCGCGTGAGAGCGTGCGTTCGTTGGAGCGATCGCGCCTGCGCACTTGCTGGCGATGGCACGCCCGTGTGGGTGTGCTCGATCGGTAGCGTGCGCAGACGATCGCGAAAGCGCGTGGGGGAGTGAGAGCGCGCGTGCTCCCGATCGAGAGCACGCAGAGGCGACCACACGTAAGCGCGGTAGTGCGCGCGCTGCGACTGGGGTGCGTAACGCACTCGTGTGCGGGGGATCGCATGTGCGCCAGGGCCTGCGAGCGACACGCGAGTGCTCGGGTGCTTGCCCCCGAGCGGGCGCGCGCACTACTGTCTGCCGGGTGACAGCGGATCTGGCGGATGCCGAGGACTACGACGGCACCGACGACGACGCCAACGAACTCGATGTACTCGGGATGGTTGCCGCACTGCGGCAGTGGGGGCGAGACAACCTTGCCGGCCGGATCATCACCGTCTGCTCGGACAAGGGCGGGGTCGGCAAAACGCAAGAAGCCATCGACCTGGCGTACGCACTCGATGCCGTCTATGTCGACATGGACTGGAACGAGGGCAATGGAAGTCGCTCGCTGGGATGGCGGCACGAGGACTATCCGTCCTCGCCCATCCTGACCGCGCTGACCAGCGGTAAGTTGCCGCGGCCTTACCTCGGAGCGAAGCTGGGAAGGCCCGACCTGATTCCTTGCGGCCCGGACTTCGAGATTGGGCAGCCCGCCCAGGAAGTGATCTCCGAAAGCCTCGCGCGATGGGCCAAAGAGCTTGGTCGGTGCCTGATCGTCGACACCCACCCCGGCACCGGCGCGGCCGTCTACGGGGCAGCGGCCGTGTCGCACCTGCTCGTTTCGCCGGTAGAGCTGGCCGATCGGGTGTTGCGTGCGCTCGAGGGCTGGTGCGAGGAGATGCGCGGACACGAAATCCTCATCACGCCCAACAAGATTCCGAAGAATCCGCCTGACCGGCAGTTGCGCTGGTTGGAGCAGATTTGCGCGAAATACGAGCTGCCGGTGTCGCTTCCGATTCCCGAAGCGGATTGGGCTCCTACCCGGGCGGCACTCAACGCCGTGCTTTCGGCCAAGCGGCTTTCCAGGGCCAAGGCACCGTACATCACGGCACTGGTTCAGATAGCACGAGAAGTAGGGGAGCGTGTCGCATGAGTAACGGGCTGGACGCCATGAAACAGCAGAAGGAGGCCCGGCGTCGACCGGCACCGGAGTCTGCGCCGCCGCAGGTCGAGCCGGCGAAGGCCCCGCCTCCCACCTTGACCGCAGTGCCTGCACCGGCCGCGGCTCAGCCAGCACCCAAGAAGCAGTCGGCGCCTGCGGCAGCTGCTCAGCCCGCTGCTGTGGCGGCCGCGGACGCTGCTGGGGAGAGGGAGGCCGCCTCGGCACCGCCTGCTGGGCGTGCAGCGCGTTCGGCTGTGCCTGTCCAGACGATCGACCCGGCGGAGGAAAACCGAATCCTCAAGGCGGTGACCGATGCTGGTGGCGCGTGGGCCGCGAGCGCACGCAAGCTGCTCGAGCGTCAGGATTCGTTCCTCCAGACCCTCACGGCGGCCAAGGCGGCTGGCCTGCCGATCCTGCGCCTTCAGGCCGAAGTGCAGATGGTGGAGGCCAAGGCCAACGGCATCACCTTCGATCCCGACGAGATCAAGCAGGCTCTCGGCTTGCCCTGAGCGCCGGTTACATCCACTCAGCGGGCCCTGACCACCATCGACGGTCCGGGCCCGCCTTTTTTCAGGGCGCCTTCAAGAAGGCCCTCACTCAGCCAGCCCCCAGCACGGAAGACCACGGGATGACCCAATCGCTCATACGTCGCGTCCGCGCCTACATGCCCGCACCCGCCGAGGCCGGCGCACCGGTCGATGACGACCAGCTCTACCGATCCGCTCTCGCCTCGGTTCGGGAGTGGGCATGGTTGCTGCTGGTACTCTGGTCGGCAGTCAGCGTGGCCGCCAACGGCTTTCACGCCTTCCTCGTGCCCTCCGCGTCGCTGCCGCCCCTGGCTACGACCCTGGTCGGCGTGATCCCACCGATCGCCCTTATCGGAATCACCGAGTTGGTCGCGCGCCTGGTGCGACTGAGCCAGTACACCCGCCGTCTGGCCTGGGTTGTGGTGGCGACGTTGTTCTTGTCGCTGGCAATCGCCATGCTCATCGGCGCCGCAGCCTTCGCGATGTCGTTCGCCGCCGTGCGTGACTTCGCGATCATGTGCGGAGTCACACCGCGTCTGGCGGGCCTCGTTCCCTTCATCATCGACTTCTCCGTGATCGCCAGCGCGGTAGCGATCGTCGCGGAATCCATCGCGGCAACCGGCATGGGAGAGCGTTCTGACCACCGCGAACCCGCCGAATCTCCCACTCCTAAACAGCCGCGGCGCCAGCAGCGCAGCAAAAACCGACGGCTCACACCGGTTCCGCAGCACACGACTACACCGCAGACACCTGTAGGTCCGCCAGCACCTGCCAGCGCATCGGCGACCATGCCCCCTCCGCCCGCTCCTGCTGCAATCTCCAAGACCACGCCCGCCGCCGTAGCCAAACCGCCTGCCGATCCGGCACAGAATGAGGTGCCCCAGGCTGAATCTGCGCCTGCTGAACCGCCCACACCTCCTACGGCTCCGCCAACCCGGCCGCGTTCCGCGCCTCGTGTGCACCGTTCAGCACACACCGTTCAGCCGCCGCGGCTGGTGCCGGTTACCCCCGATCCGGAACCCGGCCAGGCCACCCGCCGCACAGGCGGCATGATCATGCCGAAACGGGTTCCACCCGTCGCAGCCGACGCGGTTTGACCCTCGAATGGGTGTTCTCGTGGGAACGCTGTTAGGCCCACCCACGAGAACACCCATCGGCGCTGGAGGTGAGCCGCGAGGAAGGTGCGCGCGAGACGATCAGGCCACGGACGGGCGCATCTCACACATATCGGTTTTGGACGCCAGTACGTCGAATTCATGACGGATCTGTCGAACACGCAAACCCAGCAGATATTCGAACGTATGCCCGGGGATCCGCCGATTACGCAAGAAATTCACGGCACGAATGTCGTCGTCTACGAATGCGCGCAGCCGTCGTTTGTATTCTGGAATTGCCCGACAATGCTGATATTTGATTCGACGCGCATGCGTCAGGTTGTCATCCGGCCGGAGAAATAGGTCACCGTCGGGGAAATCGTGGGCAGCAAGCCAACCGAGCGTATCCATCCGTGTGGCATCGGGGAAGGTGCTGGAATAGCTCACGGTATAACCGAGACCTGCGACTGCGTGCACCAGATCCCGGTTTTCCTCGATCACCTTCGCATCCACAATTCGCGCGAAGAACTTCCGCCAAGCCGCCGGAGTGCGGCCATCCGCGAACACCGTACTGAACAAGGTCATGTCAGCCAGGCCGCCAACCACGTTGAAGACCACAACCGCGTCATCTTGTGTGAACGTCACCGCAACCTACCTGTGTCCGTCGGTATCCCTGAAGCAGGATCAGGCCAGCCAGCCACTGCGTTAGCGCTCATCGTCGAGGTATACCAGGGCACCAGGTTACCGGTCAGGAGCCAACCGCACGCGCGACGCGCCTGTACCTGACCCAACAACCCCTGGTCCAGGGCCTCCGACCTCGCTTCAACATCACAGCTCACGCGGGAGTCATCCCCGCTCGGGGGCGGACTATGCACGCCCGGACAGAAACGGCTGGCCAGCGCAAACCATCTCACCCTGAGCCAGCGAACCGCTGGGACGACACCCCGCAGTCTCATCGGCAGACGCTGCACGTGCTGACGCTCGAACATCTCCGGCGCGCCGGAGCATGATCCCCGCGACTACGCCGCACAGTCCGCGCCCGCTCATCTTGAAGCCGACGCGCGACGCGCCTGCACCACACCCAACGGCCTCAGCCCACCACTTCGCTCGAACATCCCGGTTCACACCGAAATGATCCCCGCTCGTGCGCGGACTACACCCGCCGGGGCCAAGGCGTCATGATGGCCTGCGAGCGCAGCGCGGCACCGCGCTCATCGGTCGGCGCTTCGCAGCGCAACACGCCGCACGCCCTGGGGGCGGGCTGGTCATGCTGGTCTACGCTGGCCGGGTCGAAGCTCACCGCGGCCTGCGATGGTACCCAAAAGGCATTAACCACAACGAAATTCGACTAGAAAGAGGACGCAGATGTATGAAGGGGGCTGCTTGTGCGGACGAATCCGGTTCCGCGCCGACGGTGAGGCCAACTGGCCGCATCTGTGCTCCTGCGAGCACTGCCAGAAACTAGCAGGCGGCCCAGTGACAGCCTGGGTCGATTTCCCGCTGGCCACCTTCACCTGGACCGGCGATGGCGGCGAGCCCACCTGGTACCACACCTTCCCCACAACCAAGCGAGGGTTTTGCCCCAACTGCGGTTCGCTCGTCGCGGCGATCGACGAGGACGGCACCGACATGGGTATCACAATGATGGCCCTCGACGACCACAGCATGCTGACCCCGGTACACCAGTCCTGTAAAGACAACGCCGTAGCGTGGCTACCCACCATCGAAACCATCGACGCCGGCGCCTGACCGCAACTCAGCATCATCCCACCCTAGTTTTCGCGGATGCCGCCAGGGGTACGGCCACGTGTCGCGCGCAGCCGAGAGTCGGCTTCGGTGAGCAGGTAGATGTAGCGCTCGACCCCGGTTTGGATACTCGAGCGCCAGTAGCGGGCGTCGATCGCGACGCGCAACGGCTAAGCCACGGGCGCCCGAGCGCACCACCACCCGTGTGCCGAGTTCAGCGACCCAGGTATCGGTGGTCAGGAAGTCCAAGACGACCTCGCCGAGTTCGCCCACCGCTGGCCGACGAACTCGGCGGCCAGATCCAGGGGCGTTGTGGCGGGCTCATGCGGTCACCAGGTTCTCGAGGTACCGCAACACCGGGCGCGGTCCGGTCAGGTCGAGTTGGACATCCAGGCCCAGCGGTAGAGCGAATTTCGTTGGCGTGTGCCCGAATTCGGCGCCGGTGACGACCGGGAAGCCGCCGCCGACACAGCGCAGGATCAGATCGTCGTAGGAAGCATCCGGAGCGTCCTCGCGGGGGCTGTCGACCGGGACCGCGACCAGCAGGCCCGCAATCGCATCGAACACCCCGGCCAGGCGCAGATGGGTTAGGGCTGCGTCGACCTGCACCCAGGGCACGAACACCTCTTCCAGGATCAGCACCGCCCCGGTCAGGTCCGGCATCCACGGGGTTCCGATCAGTGCCCGGATCGTGCCCAGATGCCCGCCGGCCACCGGCCCAGAGAACGAGGCCCCCGCCCCGCGTGGGATGCGCCAGCCCGGTCCGGGTACCACGATGTCCTTGATCGGGCCGGACACGATCTGCCAGAACGATTCCGCGGTGGCCTCGTTGACCTGGGGCCGGGAGAAGTCAAACCCGGTCGGGCCGTGCAGGGTGACCAGCCCGGTACGGGCGGTGATGGCGTTGGCCAGCACCACCGGGTCCGACAGCGCCGTGAATACAGTCGGGTTCGCGGCGATGGTGTCGTAGTCGAGCAGGTCGAGCAGCTGCGCGGCGCCCTTGCCGCCGGTGGCCGGCACGATCAGATCGACGCTCGGATCGGCGAACGCCGCCATCAGGTCGGCGGCTCGGTCGGCGGGCGATCCGGCGAGGTAGCCGGTCGCGGCCCGCGCGTGCGTCCCCACGGTGACCGGGCGACCGGTCCCCTCGAAGTAGGCGACGAGTCGATCCAGTTCGTCGGCGGGGATGGGCGAGGAGGTGGAGACGATCGCGACGCGGCTGTCCGGCGTCACCGCCGGCGGATTGATCACGGGGCGGGTCATCGGTGCGGTTCTCCTGCTCGTGTCGGGCCACCGGCGCCATGCTGGGTGTTCGTCGTCAAGGCCGATCACGGGTAGTCCAGCTGACGACCTGAACACCGGCTGCCATGCCCGGGCCGTGCACTACGATATCGACGGCTGTCAGCCCAGGGCCTGCTTTCTGGTCACAATGCGAGAATCCAAAGCACGCTTACCGAGGGAGTTTTCAAGTGGGGGGTATCAGGTCGTCCCTTGCTAGTGTCGGCCGATTCGGCCGATGTTGGCGGAAAACTCCAGCCACCAGGTAGCGGGGTCCGTTTCGAGTGCTGCTTGGCCGAGCGCTTTGCCGGTCGGGGTGAGCAGGGCGTCGAGCATCGTGTCTTTGAACACCTGCATGTTCCGGTTGCCTGCGGCTTCGTATTCGCAGGCTTGGAGTAGGCATTCGAGTTTGTCCGCGTCATGGGAGCAGCGGGCTTCCAGCGTCGCATCTGCCCCCTTGCACGACTCGTGTTCGTCGACGAGCTCGCGAATTCTGGCCGCGATGGTGTCCGGAAGGCATTTGGTCTGGTCGCGGATGACATCGCGTGCATCTGCGGTTGTGACGTACCTGCGGCTGACGGCGTTCTTGTCGCCGAGGCGCGTTTCCGGGAGGTCGTGGAACGCGCCAAGGGTGGCGGCTCGGTCGGGGTTGGGTGAGCCTTCCAGGAGGGCGATGATGTAGGCCAGCACTGCGGTGCGGTGGCTGTGCTCGGCGACCGATTCAGGGTTGGGGACCAGGGCGTTCTCCCAGCCGTCGCGGGCCAGTTTCTTGAGGCGCCCTGTCTCGTAGCCGAACACCGCGATGCCCTGAAACTCATTGTCCGACATCGTCATTCGCTCCTAACAAGGTAGAACACCTGGTCTAGGCACCGCCGCGCGTTCGGACTGAATCCCTCGCTGGTCAGTGCGGTCTCGACGGTAGACGATATTCGTCCCCGCCATCGTGGATCGGTCGCGAGTCGGCGCCGGGTAGCCAGCAGAGCGGTCAGCGTGTGGATACACAGCTCCCGATAGGGCGCGTGCACGATGCCATCGAGGAGACCGGCGAGCAGGCGGTCACCAGACCAGGTATCAGTGCTGGCCAGGAACATCGCAGAGTCCCGGTCCCAGGTGCCTGCGATGTCACCGGCCCAATACGCCCAGTAGGTCAGGTTGATCAGCGCGTTGCGGTCCTCGATGCCGCCCGCCGATATGAACCGCTCCAACGGCTCGGTGTCACCGACGGCGGCCGCGCTCACCGCCGCGGAGCGAGTCAGCGCCCACTCTGGGGACCACTGCCGCAGCTCGCTGTGCGGCCGTCGCATCGTGCGCCGGACCTGGTCGGCGATCCAGTCCTGCGAACCGTCGTGCCGGGCAACGAGATACATGGTCTGACGGCGCAATTGGGCTGCGGTCGCGCCGCCGGGCCGTGCGGAGTCGGCCACTTCGCGCAGGCTGTCCACCACCTGATCGCGAGCACTGTCCGGGATGTGCAGGACCGCGGTGGTCTCACGCAATTCGCGTGGTAGCCGTCCGGTGAGCGCCCAGGAGATCAGGTCACTGGTGACGCGGTTCGGGACGGTCAAGGCCAGCGGGTGCTGTTCGGGGTCGCTGGTGTCGAAGGCGCTGAGCAGGTCATCGACGGCCAGCGCGGTGTCCCACAACGACATCAGCTCGGGCGATGCGCCGAGCCCGACCAGGGTGCGCTTGACCGCCCCCAGTCGCGAGAAGGACAGGTGGATCAGGGGTTTGGTGCCCAATTCCCAGCCTTGTACGGTCTTTTCCGCCACCTCGAACCGTTGGGCCAGCTGGAATTGGCTGTGGCCGAGGGATCGGCGGATCGTGGCCAGCATCGCCCCGGCCACCCGTCCGGACAGCGCACTCCTCCCGGCAGTAGGTGATCTACCCGCCGAGTCCGGCATGTCGCGCTCCTCGTCGCCCGAAAGACCTACTCGCAGTGAGTTCTTCGGTCCGCTCCGAATTCCTAGGGTGGAACGGACGCTGCACCTTCATCTCATCACGGGCGTTGTGCCGTGTGCTGCTGTTTAGGAGATCAGATGCTCAACCACCTCGCATCCGCACCCGTGGTCGACCTCGCCGCCGCCGGCACGTCACGGCGGCGCGTCACCGCAGCCGAGACCGCCGGACGCGATCTCGACGCGGCTACTGCGGCGGCCGCCGCCATGTTGTCGGCGCTGGGGGTGGACGTGTCGGCAGAGTCGTTGCGCGACACCCCGTTGCGGATGGCGCGGGCATACGAGGAGATGCTCAGCCCGCCCGAATTCGACCTCACGGTGTTCCCGAATAGCGAGGCATACCAGCAGCTGGTGCTGACTCGCGACATCGCGTTCAGGTCGCTGTGCGAGCACCATTTCCTGCCGTTCGTCGGCGTCGCGCACGTGGGATATCTGCCAGGCGATCGCCTCGTCGGCCTGTCGAAGCTAGCGCGGGTGGTGACGATGTTCGCCCGGCGTCCGCAGACTCAGGAGCGGATGACCGAGCAGATCGCGGGGTGGCTGCACGATCAGCTCGACGCCCGCGGCGTCGGCGTGGTGGTTCGCGCCGAACACCTGTGCATGACGATGCGCGGCGCGCAGTCGCCCGGCGCGACCACTCTGACCTCGGCGTGGCGCGGTCTGCTGCTCGACGAGCCGAGCCGACGCGAGGAATTCCACACCGCGGTCCGATGAGGTCACAGCCGAACGGCAGCGGGCACAGAAAGTATCACGGGTCTTGCTTTGCGCCAACCGATTTCGCCGAGTGTGCGGTGACGTGGCCGCCTGGCAGCAGTCGAGTGACCACGCCGGAATGTCCCCGTTTGCGGGTCCTTCGATCGGTGTCCGGCGTGGTATCCGCACGCCGCCAGATCCAGGCTTGTACAGTACGGGCGACCTTGTACGCCAAGCGCTTTCCACGGAGCTGACTGTGTCGCGTTTCAATGCTCACATCCGGGCAGGAAATCCCGAGGGACCTGCGGCTGTGACGGGGGTGCGTCGTGGCGATCAGTGACTCGGACATCGCGGAGGCGATCGCGGCCTATCTCGAGATCTATCCGGACGAGGCCGCGGATCTGGCCGAGCCGATCGAACTCCTCGGGCGGGGCGAGAACTTCGCGTGGCGCCGGACATTCCCGATGCACGCGACCGCAGGGGCATTGCTGGTCCGTGATGGAGAGATCCTGTTGGTGGAACACCGCGCGTACGGGCTCACGCTTCAGCCAGGCGGGCACCTCGAGCCGGAGTCCGATGCCTCGCTCGTCGACGCCGCGCTGCGCGAGCTGGCCGAGGAGACCGGCTTGGACCCCAGCCACGTCGTGCTGGCCTCGCCGATCCCGAGTTACATCGAGTTCGGCGCGGTGCCGGCCCGCCCGAACAAAGACGAGCCGCCGCACTTCCATTTGGACTTCGGATTCGCCTTCACCACGACGCAGGCCGATATCGGAGATCTCCAGGCATCAGAGGTAACCGGCGCCGCGTGGTACCCGCTCGCCGAGGCCGAACGCCGTGTCGGGCCCCGCATCGCGCGAGCGATCAGCACTCCAGCCCGCTGACCACGCCCCGTTGGGTCGGTCGGTCGATCACCGCGTTTACTCGAAGGACGGTTTGCGGTCCCGGCTGCGTTTGAGTTCGAAGAAGCCATCAGTGCTCGCAATCATGACCAGGCCGTCCCACAGCTGTCCGGCGGCGTCGCCGCGCGGGGCCGGGGTGATCACCGGCCCGAACAGCGTTGTGCCGCCGATACGGAGCACGGGTGTGCCGACATCCAGGCCGACCTGGTCGAATGCTTCGTGATGCGAGTCGATAATGCCCTGATCGAATTCCGTGCTGGTCGCCGTTGACGCCAACGAGGCGGGCAAGCCCACCTCCGCCAGTGCTTCGGTGATGACCGTGGGGTCATCGCGTCGGCGCTGGTTGTGCAGGCGGCTGCCGATGGCGGTGTACAGCGGGCCGAGGACGCCACGGCCGCGGTGCGCGGCGGCGGCTGCGCAGACCCGCACCGGCCCCCACGCGGTGGTCATCAGTTCCCGGTACTCGTCGCTGAGCCCTTGGCCTTCGCGCTGGACGAGGTTGAGGTAGCTCAACGACATAATCCGCCAGTCCGCGCGCACCGGACGCACCTGTTCGACTTCCAGGAGCCAGCGCGAGGTGATCCACGCCCACGGGCACAGCGGATCGAACCAGAACGGCACCTCCTGGCGGCCTTGGCGCTCGGGTTGTTCCTCAATCATCACCACGGCGTTCCTTCCTGTCAGCTCGGGTCCGCAAGGGCTTGTTCCTGCGGGACGTCTTCGATGTCGAACAGGCCGCTCTGGACCGGGATGTTGCATTTGGCTGTGCGCCCGGCGATTTTCACCAGGCTCGCGAGATCGCTGATCTGGGAACTTCCGGCGGCGGCGTGTATGAGCCGGGCGAAGACCTGTGCGGTGACCTCGACATCGGCAGCGGCCCGGTGGCGGTCTGGGGGCATCGGGACGGCGAAGTGCTTGAGCAAGGTGTCGAGCTTGTAGTTGCGCAGACCGGGAACGATCGTCTTGGCGAACGGAATCGTGTCGAGCAGGTCGACGCGGGCCAGGGCTGGGCAGTGTGCCCGCTGGTTGTGAATGAGGTTCGCCTCGGTGGCAGCGTGCTGCGCCACCAGCAGGTACGGGGTGTCTGCGCTGAATCGCCGGTCGAGTGCGCCCAGCGCTTCGGCGGGGCTGGGCGCACTATTCACCTGCTCGGGGGTCAGGCCGGTCTGGGCCGTCACGGCGGGGGTCACCGGCGCGAAATCCGGTGGGCGGATGAGCGATTCGTACCGGCCGACCGTGGCCCACTCGCCGTGCCGGTAGCGCAGCGCGAGCGCAGCGACTTCGATGGGCTGGGCCGGGTAGCCCGTGGGGGTCGTGGCTTCGAAGTCGATGACCACGAACGTCGTTGCCGCGAAGGCGGGGTCTTCGGTCAAGCCCATGTGTCCACCGTTCTCGTAGGTGTCGTGGCGGCCTGCGCCGGCCGGATCGAGGAGAGCACGCCCGCGGGCGGGCCCGGGGACCGCTGGTTCATCGGCCGATAAGACGAGCAACCGCCTGGGTCGCGGCTTGTAGATCTGGTGCGCCCCAATGCTTTTCGCCTGTCCAGGTCTCAGCCAGGGAGCGGTACAGGTCCGACATCACCGGCACGAATTCGGCTGGAAGGCGGGCCGGTCGCGGCCACTGATCCCGGGGTATGTGCTGGGCGATCAGTGTGCTGACCGGAACTTCGAATCCGTTGCGGACGTACCAGTTCCGCAGGACCTGTTTGCCGCAATGCACCCCGTTGTACATAAGGCGGCTCTCATCGGGTGTGCCGGGGCTGTCCGCGAGAACAAGCCGTCTGTCGCCGGATACCAGGAACTCGGCCTTGCCGTCGCTGTGGCTCAGCCCGACAGCGCGTGCGCGCCTGGTCAGTACGTCGTTGACGGTGACCGCGATCGTGCGCATCGCCTGGAACTGCGCCCGGCTCAGACCCGCGCGGCGTTGCGCCTCGCTTGGTGGGATGAACCGGTTGACCTCGTCCAGCATCGTGGCGTACTCGATAGCCGGACGCCGCAGCGCTTCGCCGATAGCGGGAATGCCGTCCAGGCCGAGTTCGGCTGGTGTCAGCTCGCCGGACGCGATCCGTCGATGCACGGAGCTACCCGCGGGCAGCTCATTGCGGAAGAGGACCTGCACCGGAATCAGATAGCTCCCGGCGGCCCGAGTGTGCTGGTCCGGGACACGCGCGAGCGCGAATTCGATTCGATTCGGTGCAATGAACCGGCGGAAGTGCGTGCGCACCCCCGCCGCCTCCAACATCGCGAAGTTGAACACGGCCATCCGGCAGGTCGCCTCTCCTTTGCCGGGGATGGTGTCCGGCATGCGCCCGAAGTGGAAGACGGAGAAGTGGTCCGTGTACTCGAAGACGCCGACTCCTTCCCGCGCTGGCGTGGGCGGATCCAGGATCTTCAGGTTCTTGGTCGAATGAAGTACGGGCATCATGCTCCCTGGTCCGGCGGCCTTGTGCCGTCATGGGGTGGAGTGTGCTGATCGTGGCGGTGCTGCGGCATTCCGTCGTTCGCGGCGGCCTCGGAGCCGTCCTCGAGGAGGGCCAGGTGGCCTTCGATCACCGTGAGCACTCGCATTCCAGCCGCGCGGGCGGACGCCACGCCCTCGGGGGCGTCGTCGACGGCCAGGCAGACCCTCGGCGCGACGCCGAGACGGCTGGCAGCTTCGGCGAACAGATCAGGGGCGGGTTTGCCGTGCGCGACATCCTCTCGGGCGACGACGGTCGCGAATTCACCGGCCAGGCCCAGCGCCTTGAGTCCGGGACCGACCAGCACCCGGCTGGCGCCCGAGGCGACCGCGCAGGGCAGTCCAGCGCGGCGCGCGGCATGCACAAGCGTCACCACGCAGGTGATGGGGGTGATGGCGTGCACGCTCGCCAGCAGACGGGTCCGGCTCCACCGGATGATCTGCTCGTGCGGCAGGTGCCCGGCTCCCGGCAGTTGGGACAGCAGATCGCGGATCGACAGGCCGATATGGTCGCGATACCACTGGTGACTAAGATCAATGCTGTACGGCTGCAACGCTTCTCGCAAAGCCTGCTCATGATCGGCACTGGTGTCCGCGAGGGTGCCGTCGAAATCTACGATCAGCGCCCCGACATCGCCGGGAAGTACGGGCACGCAGCCACAGTCGGGTGCCCGACCCGGGGTCGCCGCGCGGGCGGGGGCCGGGCTCATACCGGGACCACCTGCGCGGAGTGGCCGCAGCACAGGCACCGGGCCCGTGGGCCTTGCCACGGCTCGCGCACGCAGTCCAGATCAGTTCGGGCATGGTGGATCCATGCCCGGATCTGTTCGGCGGCGTCGTGTTCATCGACGGTGCGCCGGTCCAGGACCCGGCAGCGCACCGGGTCGGCGGCCGCGACTCGTTCGTACAGGCCGGCCGCGTGGTGCATGAACGTGGACTGTTCGCTGGTCAGAACGCACTCGTCGCGCTGCTGGGTGCGCGCGACGGCGCGGGCCGGGTCGTCGGTGATGAGGATCGTGAGGTCCGGCAGTGGCCGGTAGGAGGCCGCGAGATCCAGTAGGTCGGTCGCAGTCGCCAGGGCCGCGTCCGGGTTGTCGGGGTGCAGTAGCAGCGCCTGGCATACCGCGGTGGAGTCGACGCTGCGGCCCTCGACGACGGTCCGGCCGCTCGCCAGCTCGGCCACGACGGTGTCCAGGTCACAGCGTTTGATGGCCAGCAGGATCAGGGCCTCGGCAATGGGAGCGCCCCCGCGCAGGAACGGATCCCCGCCGCTGGCCTCGCGCAACGCACCGAGCAGCGCCTTGCCCAGTCCCGGGTGCCCGTCGATCCGCTGGGAGAACCCCTCGAGCAGCAGCGGCGTGTCCTCGAGGGTGTCGAAAACGCGGTGGGTCAGATACGTCTTGCCGACTCCCGTGATGCCCTCGATGGAGATCAGCGGTCCGCGAGTGCAGTAGCGATGCTGGTGTATCGGTGTGATCGTCATGGCATCCGAATCCGTTCGGGGGCAGAGACAATACGGTGTTGAGAGCAGCTTTCAGACGAATCGTCCGGTGCCGGTTGCCCGATGTCGGTCACGGCGCCCATGTGGCGGCCTCTCGCGCGATGACCGCGGCGTACTGGTCCAGCGTGGTGTCGGTGTCGCGTTCGGTGAGCACGACCGCCAGGGTGTGGTCCAAGATCTGCGCGGCGCCGCGGCACGGCCGGTCCGGGCTGGGGAACATCGGCCGGGTGTCGCACGGCACGAGCCGGAAACTCCCGGTGGAGTTCGGAACTCCCCGCCGGGCAAGGTGTTCAGCGAACCCCCGGGGGTTGGGCAGGTCGATACGCAGCAGCGGAGCGAACCCGTTCCACTGCTCGCCTGCGGCCGGGCTCAGGGCGGTCAGGCCGGGGATGTGTTCCACAGCGTTGAGCAGGTGCCGGGTTTGTTCCTGGCGCAGCTGCACCAGGTGGGAGATCCGGTGCAGGTTGGCCAGAGCGATCGCCGCCAAGGGCGCGGCAAGGCGGGAGTTCGTGGCCAGGCGACTGAGCGGGGCTTGCCCGGCGGGAGCGGGCAGCCAGTGGCTGCGGAACGCGGTGGCATACTCGGCCACTTCGCGGCGGTCGGTCAGCAGGAACCCGCCTTCCCCGCTCCACAGGATCTTGCCGTCCTTCATGCTGAAGCAGCCGGCCGTGCCCACGGTTCCCGCCCACTGCCCGTCGCGGGTGGTGCCAGCGGCTTGCGCGGCGTCCTCGACGACGGCGAGCCCATGCGCGAAGGCGAACGCGCCCAAAGCTTCCGGGTTTCCCATCCGGCCCCACAGGTGCACCGGCATGATCGCCCGGGTGCGCGGGGTGAGCTTGGCTGCGGCATCGGCGTAGTCCAGGTCCAGGGTGGCCGGGTCGCTGTCGACGAACACCGGCCGCGCCCCGAGCGCGTGCAGCGGCGCCACCGTCATCACGACGGTCAGCGCGGGAACGAGGACTTCGTCACCCGGGCCGATCCCGCACGCGGACAGCGCGGCGTGCAACGCCGCGGTGCCGGAGGAGACCGACACCGCGTGCTGGACACCGAACGCGGCCGCCAGTTCACGCTCGAGGTCCGCAGCGACCGGGCCGCCGCTCGGGTCAGGCATCTGCTCGAGTACCGGGCCGAGCTGATCCATCAGCGGCCCTGCACCTGTGGAGGTTTGCGGCATCATCGGGGCGCTCCCTGGTTCAGCAGATGCGGCATATCCAGCAGGGGCCACATGTTCACACAGTCTCGGCTGAACAGTGAGCAGTCCGTGCACGGCGGCCGGGTGGCAAACAGCGTGCGCGCGTCGGCGCCCCGGATGGTGCGGTGTTGCTCGGGTGCGGTGGCGGCGATCCGGCGATCGGACGGGCAGTCCCAGACCGAGCCGTCAGGCTGGACGAAGAACAGGCGAGCACCGCCGAAACAGTCCGGGACGCGGCCGTTTTCCTGGGTGGTGATCGAGGACAGGAAGCGCCGCACGTACGACGGATCGGGCAGCGCCACCCCTTGCGGGTCGCGATACAGGCGCGTCAGGTGCTCACCGACATCGGCGACATCGCCGGGGGTATGACACATCTCGCCGAACAAGGCGTGGTCCGGTGCAAGGGAGATCGGTTGCGGCACAAAGTAGTCCACACCGAGATCGGCAGCCAGCTGCCCCATCGAGGTGATCTCGTGCGGACGTGCCCGGGTGACCACGGTGTAGATCCCGACCCTGGGCACCGTCCCGCCGGCGCGAAGGCGCAGCAGGATGTCGATGCCCTCCACAACGTCCCGGAATCCGAACCGGCCCGAGCGGGACGGGCGCATCAGATCGTTGGTGTGCGCGTCGGCGCTGTCCAGCGAGACCGAGACCCCGTCGACCCCGAGATCGACCAGACGCTGGGCCACCTGGGGGCGAGTCAGCGGGACACCGTTCGTCGCAACGACTACTTCGCAGCCCGCATCCTTGATCACCGAGATCAGTCCGAGAGTGCCGGGCCAGTCCAGCGGCTCACCGCCCGCGATGACCACCCGCTCGACATCCGATCCGGCCAACGTGCGCGCGAACGCGGTCATCGCCTCGGCGGGCAAATCGGTGCGCGACAGGTGCGAGAGCACACCGGCCTGCTCCGGTGGATTGGTCTTGTGCTCCTCGATGGTGCCGAAATAGCAGTGCGGGCACGCAAACGCACACGGGGACCGCAGGCCCCACAACAGCGTGATGTCACGAGGCATGAGCGACCCGCCGATCCAGCAGTCTGGTCACGATGCCGCACACGGCCGCCGCACTGTCCTGCGGCGACAGGTCGCTCACGTCCACGAAGGTGTATCGCCCGGGATCCTCGGCCGCCGCGACGCGGTACAGGGCATCGATCTGATCGAGCAGCGATACGTCCTGCGGTGTCAGCGGATGGCCGATCCGCTCGGCGAACCGCGCCGTACACACCACGGGATCCCCGGTGAGCAGGAGAGTCGCGTCCGGAAACACAGTCCACCGGCGAAGACTCGACAACACATGCGCCGCAACTGATTCCGGCCGCACCTCTGGGGGCTGGGAGCACAGAATCGCGGCCTGGCACGCAGCGACGGTATCGACACCCCGATCCTCGAGAATCACCTCGACTCCGGTCAAGTCACGGCCCGCCAGACGCTCGGCCTTATGGACCTGCAATGCGAGAAACGCCAGAGTTTCAGCGACCGGGTGGCCTGTGCGCAGGAAGACGTCGTCGCCGCCCGCCCCCAGCGCGGCAATCACCAGCCCGGGGAGCGTGTCGCCGGGCTGATCGGTGAGTTCGTCCACCAGCAGGCATCGCGGACCGAGCATGGCGGCGACCGCGCGGGCCGTTGTGGTCTTCCCGACACCGCTGCGCCCTTCGAGACTGACCCACAACGGCTTGTGCGCTGATGCGGTCATTGCTCGCTCCGTGCGCATACGTACAGCACCTCGCTGGCCGCAGTGTCCAGCGCGGTCGCTGTGACCGGGCCCAGCAGCGCGGCCGGGGTGTTGTCGGCCATGTGCCGGTAGAACTCCAGCGCTCCGGATCCCCACCGCTGTTTCACCGCCTCCTCGGCGGCCTCGGTGGTCGCCGGCGGCAAGATCCCGACGATATTGCGCACCACTAGCCCGACCTGCTCGAGCACGGCCGCCAGCTCCTCGTGCGACCACTCGTAGACATGGACCCGGTGCTGCAACCGGCGCGGCGGATCCCCCGGGGTGTTCGGGGTGGACAGGTACAACACCCCGCCGTCGGCCAGTGCCGCGGCGGTGCGCTCGAGGCTGGCCACGCCCAGCTCGCGCGGAAGGTGTTCCAGCGCAGAGGTATACACCGCGACGTCGGCGGGCTCCAGCTCCGGCCACGGCTCCGCGACATCGGTTCGGTAGAACTCGATCGGGAACCGCGATTCCGGATACAGGTTGTTCAGCTCGTCCACTCGCTGATGGGCCTGCTCCAGGTTGGCGGCACTGATGTCGAGGCCGACGTAACTGCCCAGCGCTGAGCAATACCGATACAGCGGCGGCAGTTGCAGGCCGCGGCCGCAACACACATCCACGACCCGGTCACCGGGGCGGGTGCGCTCGGCGATGAACAACCGTTGCAGGTAGTTCATCACCCCCGTCGGTTTCACCTCTCCCCGCGCCAGCGCGGCATAGAAGTCGTCCATCTGGTTGACGCTGTATGGGCCGATCATCGGCGTGCCGGGCCGGGTGCCGAACTCGCGCTCGAACTCCGCGGTGTCGGTGATCGTGTTCATCGGACCTCCCAGGGGAAACGGACCCATCCAGCGCATGTGCAGCCGATGTAGTCCTGAACGTGTTCCGGCGCAACCGAATCCGGGTGCGCCGCATACCAGTTGACTGTGTTCACCACGACGATCGCCCGCCGCAGCCGTCCCGCGTCCGGCAGCAGACGGGCAGCGTGCTCGACGGTGTCACCAGATCCGGCCACGTCGTCGACGAGCAGCACATCGGTGCCGGGCGCGAGCGCGCCCAGTGATGCGGGGTTCGCGATCTGCGGGATCGCAGACTTGGCGCCGTTCGGTGTGTCGGACAGGGTGTGGGTGACCTCGACGCCGCGCACATCCCGCACTCCCAGGTGATGAGCCAGCATCACGGCGGGCACCATGCCGCCGCGCAGAATTCCCACGATCACCTCGGGCACGCCATCGGCACGGATCCGGTCTGCCATCGCGCCCGTATGGTGTTCCAGCGCAGGCCATGTCAGATCCAACGCCACCTCGGCGGTTCCCGTGCTGCTCACCGCACCCCCTGCAAGATGTGCAGCCGGGTACTGACCTGCCAGCCGCGTGCTGCGGCCGGCTCGCGCAGCTGCTCCACCCCGGCCGCGACGCGGTGGGCGGTCTCGCCTTCCGGCATCACCCAAATCGTTACCGGGTCGAGCCCGAGATCAGCTGCAAGAGCGTCGATCTCGGCGAAGTCCGCCGCCGGGTTGTCGGTGACGACGAACTTGAACGCGACTCGGCGGCCCGAATCCCGCAGTGCCTCCAGTGCTGGTGGAACGATTCGGCGGCTATAGGCCACCCCGGAGTGCGCCAGTTTCGGGCTGACTACCCACAAGTCCACCAGCTGAGCCAAATGCGGTGTCGGTGCCTGCGTGCCGTTCGTCTCGACCTGTACCCGCACCGAGGGGCGGACCTGTTCGGCCAGAGCGATCATGGCGGGTTGTTGAATCATCGGCTCGCCGCCGGTGATCACCAGCAGATCTACCCCCGACTCACGCACCCAGTCGGCCACTGCCGCCACCGGCATACGGCGGCTCACCTCGTCGGGCCGGTATTGCGTCCAGTCCCATGTGCGCTTTTCATCGCACCACGAGCACGACAGATTGCAGCGGGAAAACCGCACGAACGCACAGTGCTGGCCCGTGTAAGGCCCCTCGCCCTGTACCGAGACGAAGTTCTCGGCCAGCAATACGCTCACCTCGCCGGGCCCGATCGCCGGATCGGGCAGCATCGTGTCATGCGTCATCGGAGGTTGTCCTTTCCCATACCGCGAACGAGGTCGGGGTCTCGCTGACCTGCACCGACACGAGGCGGCCATGAATGGTCGGTTCCACATGCTCGATGAACCACTCGCCCAGATGAGCGGCGAGCAGTTCGCTGGTCGGCGGGAACGGCACGACGTCGTTGAGCAAGCGATGATCGAAGTGCTCCGTCAGATAGCCGCCGAAGGCCGCGAGGTCACCGAAGTCGGTGACGAAACCGAATTCGTCGAGCCGGTCCGCGCTCACCCTCACCGTCACCGTGTAGTTGTGGCCGTGGTTGCGAGCGCATTTGTGCCCCGGCCGGAGGTGGTGCAATTCGTGACTTGCGCTGAACGTGAAGGCTTTTGCGATCGTGTAGCGACCTGTTTTATCGGGAGTTGTTTTCATGCCGCCCTGCTTCCCCAACGATTCGAGATGCGGTCCCATTCGAGGCTAGGAACGAACCGCCCTGCGAAGAACTCACTGCGAGTAGGTGTTCCGCCCTCGCTCGGCAGCGACATGCCGCACCCACAGTGCAATCCACCACTCGGCAGTAGGTCCGAGCTTGTGACCATGCTCTTTGGCTCCACGGGGACGACGTCTTCGGTGCGCTGACGGATCAATTCGGCGTCCTGGACGACCACCTTCATGCCGACGAAGAGGCGAGCTGGGGTGCCCACTATGGGTGGGTGGCGTCTATCGCGTCCGTGAGCATCACGAAGCTGCGCGCTCCGGACGGCCACAGACAGTGGCTCCCATAGGGCGACCGGGCCGAGTACTTCGAGGCGTCGCTGTTGCGCTGCCACGATCTGTTACCGCGACTCGCGTGCCGACTCGGTGACCAGCGGGTCGAGGTCCAGCGTCTGCCACGAGCACCAGCCCAGCGATCGGGCGGTCAACAACGCCGACCCAAACGCCGCGGTGATCGGTCCGCGCCAGCTGTCGCGTGCCGGATCCAGATACCAGCTCGACAACTTCGCTGCTGCGCAGGTCTCGCGCAGGTCCGGCGTTGATATGTCCAGATCGAATGCCGTGTCGACCATCAACGCGGAGACATCGTCGGTGTCCGGCAGCTCCCTGCGATGCGGCCACAACATCGCGTAGTTGTCCACGCTCACCAGCTCGATCTGACCTTCGACTGCTGCCGTGCACAGCGGCTTGAGAGCGCCTGCCAGATCGTGGCCGGTGATCACCTCCGCGTACAGGTCGCACTCGGCCATTCGCTCGTCGAGAGCGAGGGTAGGACCGAATTGCTCGGCAGTGCTGTTGACCAGCAATTCATAGCCGAAGGTGAAACCGCGATGATCCGCGCCGAGGTCGTGCGGTTGCTGGGCGTCGAACCGTACGTACACCAGTCCGATCCCCAGCGGTGTGACTGCTACCGCGGCCACCGTCGGCGTTTCGGGACCGCTGGATCGGCCGGGATCACCGAAGGGCTTGTGCGGATTCGTGAGATTCGTTGTGTTACTCATGATTTGGTCTCCATCCAATCGACGTCTGGTTCGGGGCCGAGCTGGTCGGCTCGGTGGGAGGCTCGTCCTGTCGTGACGCACCCGCGCGGCATCACACGGGCGACCTCGCTGGCGCAGCCGCTGTCGCGCAGTTCGGCTGCTGCGTAATGAATGAAGGTGTTCAACACCACGAGTTCGACGCGCTGGCGTACCAAGCCCGTCGTGATGTCGGTTGGATCCGGGTAGTTCGTGAGGAGGCCGGCCAGCGTGCTCATCAGCACGTACGCCGCTTCTTCGCCGTCGGTCGCGGGCACGCCGATGTCTTCGGCGGCGCAGGTGAACCAGCCGCCGAGCGCCGAGATCAGTCGCGTCAGCGGCACCGATCGGGCGGGAGCCGACGGCCCGGCCAGCGACAGTTCCAGCCGGATCCAGCCGGGCCGGCTCACCGCGAGGTACCCCCACGTCGTCACGGTGGAGACCAGTTGTTCCACCGTCCTGACGCGGACAAAACGCATGCAGTCGGTGACGTGGCGGTACATCTCGTCGAGCACCGCCGCACCCATCTCGGCCTTGCCGTTGAAGGTCCCGAAGACCGCACCGCGGCTATACCCGGCATGGGCGGCGATCCGGTCGACCGAGGTCGTGTGAAACCCCTCGGCCATGAACAACTGACCCGCCGAGCGAAGAAGACGGTCTCGAGTGATCTGCTGCTGGGGCTGCGAGCACGGCGGCTCCGCCATGTCGGCGCTCACCGTTGCCTCGCCTCCGCCGAGTTCGTCCGCACGGACTCCACCTTGACGACCGCGCCGGAGCCCTCAACCACCCTCATCGCCTGCGCGGTGCGCCGCCCCAGAGCCGTCAGCGACCAAGCCCACGCCGTATGCCGCCCGGCACCTGACCCCTCGTGCCCACAGGCCAGGCTCCGAGCCTCCAGCGCTGTTACTGCCGGCGCGACCGGCATCGTGCGGGCACCAGCGGTCGCGGCCGCCAATTCCCCCGCGGTCAGGCCGCCCTCCGCACTGGCCAGCGCGCGCAGAACCAGCACCTGAACCCCGCTGAGCACGAAACCCGCCGAACTAGCGACCCCGCTGGACGGCACATCAGCAGCTCGCTGACACAGAGCACCGCTCCGAGAAGACCGCTCCAGAACCGCCGCCCCTACCATCGGCCTGCTTCGATCCCGGGGACGATATTCGTCAACGAGACGGCCCCAACCTCCGGAGGACCGGCCGAGTCCGTCCGTTCCGCGGCTGACCGGGCAGCAGGAATGCAGTCCCACGGCCACGGCTGGCCGCCGCGCAGAACACGAATCACGTTTTCTGCCAGAACATCAGCGACACCATGATTCGCGTCGCGGGTTCGCCCGGCCACCGCCGGTGTGTGAATCACGTTGTCGCGACCGAGGATCGGATCATCCAACGCGACCGGCGTGGTCTCGTACACGTCGGTCGCCCATGCCAGCTCGTCATGCAGGACGCGGGCGCGCACCGCGGCCAGGTCGATCCCGGCGCCGTCGATGGTGACCACCAGCGAGCCCGGCGTCATGCGGTTGACCACGCCGGCGGGCACCCGCAGCTCCGGCCCGCTGGAGGCCACCACGAGGATGTCGCCGGTCTGGGGTATCTCGTCGATTCCTACCCGCTGCACATCGCAGACGGTGAAGTCGATGTCCTCGGCAGCTGGATCGGCGACGGACACCACCGCGCCGAACGCGCTACACAGGTCGGCGACGTGCATTCCCACCGGATCCAGACCCGCCACGACGACGTGTTTGCCGCGCAAGGTGCCGCTCACGTAACCGAGGTGATCGCTAAACTGCCAGCTGGGAAGCGGCCACGCCGCAGGACCCTCGACCGCCACCTTGACATGCCAGCCCGGCAGCTGACGCAGCGCCGACAGCGTCAACGCGACCGCCATCTCCGCCCGCGAATAGCTGTGACCGCGCGACCCGTCGACGTAGGGGATGCCCCGGGCGGCCAGCTGCGGCGCCACCGCCGGGCCGGTCCCGGTAACTCCCGCGACGACTCCCAGCCGCGGCATCGCCGCGATGTCCTCGGCACCGGGCTCGACGTCGAGCAGCACTAGCGCGGGTGCCTCCGCAATCCCCTCGATCTCGCGCAACGACCTGCCAGCGGGCAGGCTTTCCCACATCACCGTGAAATCCCGGCTGACCAGACCATTACGCAGTCGATCACCCAGGAATGGCCACGTCGCCTTCAAGTGGCCGTTATCGACCACCAGAACGTCCGGGCTGTCCAATGTCGCTCCCTTGAGCATGCGTCTGTGCAACTCCCCTTCGGTCGCCGGCGCGTCGTTCGCCCGCCGTTGTTCGCGCTGGATACGGATTGATCGCGGGATGTGAAGGCAGGTCATCGGACCCTCCCCACCGCCGCCAAGCAGATCTCACCGATCGAGGCCGGATCCCAGCCGAGCCGCGCGGCATGCGCCGAATCGACCTCCGGATCTGGTCGCCACTTATTCGACGCCACCAAGCCGGGCTCGATCAGTTCACAGCCCGACAGAATCTCGCCGATCTCGTTACGCGGACGGGGCCAGAACTCGATGCCGTGATCCCGATAGATCTCCGCGGCGCGCGTGACCTCCTTGGCGTCCACGTCGCTGGTGACATGGCTCAGAATCACGTACGACCCCGCTGGCAACACCGCCGACACGGCTGCGACCACAGTCCGCGGATCCGCGATGAACTCGGCGACGAATCCGAGGCAAATTGCCACGGGCGCAGTGAGATTCATATTCTTGGCGAATTCCTGCACGACAGTGCTGGTGTCGGTCAAGTCCGCATGGACGAACACGTTGTGCTCATCCGCGAGAAGCGCCCGACCGTGCGCGGCGATCACCGCGTCCGAGTCCAGGTACAACGTGCGCGTCGTGGGCACCTTGCTGCGCGCGACCTCGTGCAGATTCGGTGGGCATGGATAGCCCGAGCCGAGTTCGACGAACTGACCGATTCCACACTCGGCCGCCAAGTGGTGCACGGCGCGCACCAGGAACAAGCGGGCAGCGCGGGCGGACTGCTGGAAGACGGTGCACTCGCGCACGATCTGATCGCCGACCTCCCGGTCCACCTCGTACGAATCCTTCCCGCCGTTCAGCAGGAAATCGTGGACCCGCCCGCAATGCGCCCGGCTCGGGTCGTGAATGTCCATCGGCTCTGGACGCCGGGGCTGGACATCCTGTGGGCTGCTCATCCGGCGTCCTCCGATCCCTGCCGAGCGAGCGGGTTGAGGCACTGATCTGCTCGGGTACGAACACGGCAGTCCGACGAGCAGTGCAGGTGCAGCTGATGTGCGCGCTCGGCTCGCTCGAGTGACAGCACGCCCGGGTCGGTCCAGCAGTCGTAGAGGTTGGACCTCACGTGCGGCAGCAACGCCTGGTCCAGGTAATCGCGCTGGAGCTCGCCGGCGGTCATGACCAGCTACCGATCGATGCCGCCCCTGCCGTTGCCGGGCCCGGTGCACTCGGCAGCCGCCCGATCAGCGAGGGGTCATACCCCATCCCGGACTCGAGGGCGTGTCGCACGACCATCGTCACCCAACCGCGGAAGCCCGCGTAGTCCGCGGCCGTGGAAAGGCGCAGCTCAGTCCCGTTCGGGTCCAGGTGCATTCGGGCATCCGAGCCGATCTTTACCCGGACGGGTTCGAACTTCACGAACGGCAGCCCCGCCGCCGCGGTGACCGCCATGGGATCGGCCGCTTTCGATCCGGGCCGTTTGCGCGCGAACCACCTGCTGTACCCGTCGGCCACCAGCCGCGCCCACTTCGGCGCGTTGTCGGCCGCGAGCAGCCGATAGACCTCACTGTCGCGGGTGATCTCGGTTTCGGTGGTGAAGGTGACATCCGAGGTCACCAATCGCAGATCCAGGTCCGGCGCGGTCCAGATCGCGGTCGCGCTCGCAGGATCCATCCGCGGGTTGTGGCTGGCGCGGGACGGGTCGCGATACAGGTGAGCCGGTCCGCCGCCCATCAACGTGATCACCAGCCGCCGTGCCAGCTCCGGGGCGCACTTGTACAGCCACGCCAGGTTCGAGACCGGGCCCTGCCCGATCCATGCCGCGCGGTGGCCCTCGCCCAGCACCGTGCGCACCGCCTCGACCGTCGACCCGGTAATCGGCATCGAGGACGGCGGGAAGTCCGACGGAACCAGCCCGTCACACACCCAGCGAGCCTCCGCGCCCTCGATTTCTTCCCCGGCGATCACAACGACGCCGGTCCGCCCGCAGAGGTTGAGCAGATACCGCGCCAACCGCGCGCGCTCGCCGCCACCGAATTCGTCGGACGTCACGACCAGCCGCAGCGGCAACGCCGCGGCCGCGATGACCAACGCGAGCAAATCGTCCGGGTCGTAGCCCAGGTCGGTGCAGATGCAGACGGGCAGCCGCGTCATCGGCGGCGCCGCGGAATGGATATCAATCAATGGAATCTCCTGAGTCTCAATCGATTCGACTGCTGGGCAGGGGTGCGTCCGCGGGAATGAAGCTGTCCTCGGTCCAGCCGCTGAGTTCACGCCAGGGGCGCGTGTAGTCGGGGCCCGACAGGGGCGACCCGGGAAGGTCTGGGACGTCGAAGGCACCGACCAGGTCCGCGAGCCGTCGGGCGAGAGTGCGGCGATGCTCAACCAACTCGAGCGCGAGGGCGCCGGAGTCGGGGACCACGGCGTGGGTCAGATGCCGGTGGGCGCTGAACCAGCCGTGGTGGGCGTAGATACGGTCGGCGGCATAGGCGGCAGCGATAGTGGTCAGCAGGTGCCGGGTGTCGGGATCGGTGGTTTCGGCGGCCGCGATCAAGGGGGCGGTGGCCAGAGCGCGTTCGGCGGCCGCGCTGGTCAAAGCGATGGCGGCCGAGTCCGATCCGAGCACCGGCCCGGCAACCAAGAGATCGCCGTCGCGGATCGCCGCCGCGATCACGCGCTCCCGCTCGGTGAGTGCCTGGGTGAGGGGCGGCAGCTGGTCCGGGGTTCCTGGGAGGTGAAGTTGCCCGGTCTTCGCTAGCAGGCGTCCGGCTTTGACCTGCATGGCTTGGATGACGCCTTCGGCGATCATGGCGCCGAGTGTGTTGGCGTGCCATTCGCCGAGCCGGCTGTTGATGGTGGCGCCGTGAGCGGCAGTGTTGAGCCGGGCCATCAGCACCTGCTCGTAGGCGGTGACGGTGCACGAGACTTTCGCGATCATCGCCCACACCATCGTCTCGATCGCGTCAGCGCCGGCGGCAGATCGCATGGTGCCCAGCTGGCGGGCGAGGATCGTCGCCGGGTACAGCGCGGTGACGGCCGTGACCAGATCGGCTTGGACCGGATCCCGGTCGATCATCTGCCGCCCCGGCTGGGGCGGATCGAACTGATGACCGCCACGTTGCGACGCGAAGCTGTGCAGTCCCCAGACCGCGGCGCGGGCTGCGGCGAGTTTGGCGCGGGCCAGGTCGAGTCGCCCAGCTCCCAGCGGGATGCTCGCACGGTGGAACCGCTCGGGCACCGGCACGTCGGATTCGAACCGTCCGTCGTCGGTGATGCGTACCCAATCACCGCCCAGCACAGCGTCTTTCGGCACCCAGAAGTCAAGGAACCGGAACATGTAGTGAGGCAGTGTCGAGATGCCTTCCGGAAGCAAAACCGCCTCGACTCCGGGCGCGAAGTCGGTGCCGTCGTGCAGACGGAGCAGGATCGGCAGCACCCCTTCGTCGCGGCCGTCGACGATCACGCGGGCGGTGACCACCATGATCGTCGGCAACCCCGGATACTTGCCGTTGGGCTTGAACTTGCACGCCCGCAGATCCGGGGTGCGCAGCCACAGGCCCCCGGAGCCCGAATCCCAGATCGCGAGGGTGCGGCAGTCGTTTCCGTTGGTGCCGCCGACCTCGGTGATGCCGGCCAGGCCGAGAACAGCACCGCGATCGAGATCGTCGAGGATCTGCTGCTGATAGTCCGATCCGTTGCCGAGTGCGGCGATCGCGCCGATCGCCAGATCCAGGTGTCCGGTCAGCGGTGTCAGCCCTTGCGGGGCCAGCACGGCGATTTCCTCGCACAGCAGACCTCGCAGCTCGTCGTCGGTGGCGACCGCGACCGCGGATCCGTCGATGTCGGAGATCACCTGCCGCAACTGCTCAGGCCCGCGCACCGCCTTCTGCATGTAGGTCTGGTTCGGCTTCGGCCGGTAGCCGAGCGCGGCGGCGGCCTCACGCACCTCTGCTCGTCTCTGCGTGGTCGGGCCGAACAACGCAGCACCCAGCGCGCTGATGACTGATGTGTGTCGGTCGACGGGGCAGCCGTGGGAGGTGGTGTCGGCTTTGTCGGTGGTTGTGGTGGGATCGGTGGTGGTCATGTCGATTCCCTTCGCGGTGCTGCCGGCGCCACGTCCGGTATGGGTGGCCGGTTGGTGTGTCGCCGAATTGCTGTGAGCCCCATGGCTTCGTGTGGATGTGAATGGTGGGCAAGCCGGGCGCGCCGGATCGGTGCGATCCAGTCCGCCCCGAGGTCAGCGCAGCAGCCCGACTGCTCGTAGCGCCTCGACGTAGTCCCCTGGGGCGGATCGGGCCCGGACAACGGCGTCCACGAGCGCGACTGCTTGTGGTGGAGCGAGGCTTTCGCAGACCGTGGCGAGATCGGCGTGATCGACTCCCCACCGCTCACTGTGATGCGGTTCGAGGGCTCTGGCGCGGGTCACGGCCGCCAGCTGCTTGGGTGCGTCGTCCCACCACCGGTGGTCCAGCTGTTGGGCGGGCGGAAGGATGTCACACAGGGTCCACGCCTGCGGGGCGGTCAACGTGAGTGTGGCCAAGTAGGTGTCGATGGTCTCGTGCGTCATGCCGACGCCGGCGGGGTCGAGGGTGGCCGTCAGGGATTGGTCAGCGGTCATGATGGCTCCTGGTGGTGGGGTGCATCGGGGGTGCGGGCAGGAAGGTGACTGGGAATTCGGCCATTGCGCGGTGGAAGGGACCGGGGCGCCAGACCGGTTCACGATTGACCGGAACGAGGTCGGGAACGGCGTCGAGCAGCCTCTCTATGCCGGTGTGGGCGATGAGTTTCGCGAGGTCTCGCGCATCCTTGGGGCATGCATGTCGCCCGGTGCTCCATCCCAGGTGCGAGTCGTTGGCTGTCCGGTCCTTCTGTATGCGTGGGTCGTTGTTGCACGCAGCGAGGCTGATCAGGACGGGTTGGTTCGCTGGCAGCCAGATGCGCTGCCCGTCTGGCTGGGTTTCGACGAGGGTGGGTCGGGGTGGATAGGTGAGGCAGAAGTTCGCCATCGGCGGGTCGAAGGCCAGGACCTCGGTCATTGCGTCGGTGATCGTGGAGCTGACATTTGTTGTGCTGGCGGTGAATCGGTCGTCGGTGATCATGTGCAGCACCGAGTTGGCGATCAGGTTGACCGTCGGTTCGATTGCTGCCCCGTAGAGCAGGACCAGCTGATGGATGGTCTCTTCGTCCGACAGCGGCGCGTGCTCGCTCGGGTCGGCGGGGAATGTCAGCAGGCGCGTGGTGATGTCGTTCCCGGGTTGGATCCGTTTGCGCCGGACGACTTGGCCGAGTGCCCGTGCCAGGTCCTGTTCGACGGTCTCGGTGTCGTTGGTGGCGTTGAACATTCGCGCCATTGCGTCGGCGACCTGTGCACCGGTGTCGTCCGAGCAGCCGATCAGGTTGTTGAAGACCCCGAACACCATCGGATGCGCGAACTCGCCGAGGACATCCGCGCGCCCGCGCTGGCAGAACCCATCGATCAGGTCTTCCGATCTCCAGATCACTTCCGTCCGCACCGCGTGCGGATCGACACCGGCCAGGGCGTCATTGATCGCCTCGCGCAGACGAGAATGGGTCGCGCCGACCGCGTGCAGCACGTTGGGCCGCCACAGCGTCATCGGTTTGATCGGGCAGTCGTCGGCCACTCCGTCCTGCCAGGCGCGCGGGTCGGCGGGGAAATGGCCGTCGTCGCCCAGGATCTGCCTGGCGGTGTGCCAGCTGATCACCAGGGTCGCCGGGACCCCCGGTGCAAGCAGCACCGGCACCAGCGGCCCGAAGTTGTCTCGCATGTAGCGGTAGATTTCGTGCGGGTTGCTGGCGAATTCCGGTGTGTGCAAACTGATTCGGGGCCCGACCTGTTCGATCGAGAGGGAAGCGGCACCGTCGACCGCGGGCTGTTGCTGCATCATCAACGCTCTCTACGCAAGCGGGAAGGGTTTCGAGGGCGGGAACTGCACGGGAAGTGAGACCAGAGCCCGGCTGAACGGGTCATGCACCCACACAAGGTGGTTCTCGGGCACGGCGAGCTCCAGATCCGGCAGTGCATCCAGCAGCTGGTCCAACGCCGAGCGCGCAATCAAGGTCGCGATCGGTTCGGCCGGGCACATGTGCGCTCCGGCGCCGAACGCAAGGTGCGCGCGGTTGCCTCTGCGGTCCTCGCGCATCACCGCGGGATCGGCGTTGCAGACCGCCAGCCCGACCAGAAGGGGCCAGTTGTCGGGCAGCGTGCCGATGTTGTCGAGGACCTGCATCTGCCGCGGGAACCGTGGCGCCGCGACAGCTACCGGCGGATTCTTGTGCAGCACTTCATTGATGGCGTCTTGACCCGACAGCGCTCCGCCGAGCACATCGCCGCCGAGTTCGTCGGTCATCACCAGCAGCACGGCGTTGCTGATCAACGCCCAAGTCGGTGCGATGAACTCGCACAACAACAGCAGCTGCTCGACGATCTCTTCGTCCGACAGCTCCGCCGGATGCTCCATCAGCCACGAGGTGACATCGGCGTCCCGGTACGCACGCTTGGCCAGCACCGTGTCGACCACCACTTCACGCAGCATCGAACGGCCCCGCGCGGCGATTGCAGGATCGGCGGACTGCAACGCCAGCAGAGCATCGATGATCTTCCCGCCGACCTCCGGGGCGATCCCGAACACACCATGCAAAGCCTCGGCCACGAGAGGAATGGCGAAACAGGCCACCACATCCGTCTCACCGGCCTCGCAGAAGCTGTTGACGAGCCCGACCGCAGCGCGGGCAACCGTCTTTTCCAACGCCAACGTGTCGACCCGGGCAAGACTGTCCGATATCGCACGGCGAAGTCGCCGACGACCGTCACCACGGGTATGCAAGGCATCGCGTCCGGGCCCGAGGCAGGCCAGCGCCGGCGATCCAGCCACCGGCTCGGTGGGATAGCGATCCTCATTGTTGAGGATTTCCAACCCGAGCCGGTAGTCGATCACCAGCGTCGCCGGGAAACCCACATCGACCGGGACCAGATGCGAGTGCCGCGACCGCATGTTCCGGAACACGGCGTGCGGATCCGCGGCGAATTCCTGCCCGGCGATCGGAAACGACGGAGCGCTCCTCGGTGGTGGGCCGTGCTCGATCGGGCACCGGCCGGAGCCAGGTGGTGTGGACACAGAAATACTCCAAACGTGTTGAGGGAAAAGAAATCTGTGCGCAGCGGCTGATGTGTCGATGAGATCGTTCAGCGCACAGTGATGCGGAAGCTGGAAGAGATAGCTACCGCCGCAATCTGGTCGAATTGCGCGAGTCGATGCCGCGGCCGACGACCGAAGGAGGGCGGCTCACCGCGACGCCGCCGGCAAACCGCGGGTGCGGGCAGTCTTGGCGCCGATCGCGTCGACAACCTCGCGGTAAGACGGCAACCAGGAATCCACCGGCAGGCCGTCCAGCCAGTAGCGTGACTCGTTGCCCGGCGTCGGCAACGCCAACTCCGCCCCGTGTCCGACGATCGTCACTTCGGCACCGAACAGGACCGCCTCACACCTGCGCAGGTCGTCATCCAGTGCCGGAGGGGCAGTCATCACGACCCGCATTCCCCGGCGCAGTCCGAAGATGGGTAACGGCCGCCGTGGTAAGGCTTCCGCCACAGCGTCGGCGATCTCGCCGCGCACCATCAGCGCCACGAAGCGGTTCGCGCGAACGGTTATCGCCTTGAAGGTGCTGTCGAGATGTGTCGGGCCGTAGAGCTGGTCGTATCGACGCTTGCACTCCGCGAAGGACTCACCGGTCGCGAGCGCGCTACCCGCGCCCGGCCGTGGGTGAGGTTCCACGCCGACATCGAGCTGTGGCGGAACTGTTGCTGTTGTCACGAGACCTCCATCAACGAATGCATGAAATGGCAAGAAGAACAACGGATTTGAAGATCCGGCAGGACTCGGGCAGGTGTAGTCCGTTCATCCAGAACCCGCCCGGTAGGTACGTGGCGCCGCAGTATCGACGATCTCGGTCCAGCCGGCCGCCCACTCGGCTGCTTCGGTGAAGACCTCGTGCAGGACATCGCCTGTTGCGCCTTCGTGTCGAACCGCTTCATCGGCAGCGACCGCGGCCGCGGACAGCTTGTCGATGTAGGTGCCGATAGAGACCCGCCGGTCAGCAGTGCGGACGTGCTCGGCCACCCACGCATCAATCGCCCAGATCAACCCCAGACGGCGGCGAGCGACCAGCGCGCTGTCCCTCGTGAGCGCGAGACGGTGCGTCCGCGCCAAGCCGGAGGCGATGGCCGTCACCGGATGCGTGTCCAGTCCGCGACTGCCGCGCACCGCCGCCCACAGCTCGTGCCAATCCGGTAGGACTCGATTCCCCGGGACGAGCGCGCGGGTAGTCATATAGCCTCCCGGGCGTCACGCTCCGCGATTTTCATGCACTTCAGCATCGGCACAACGGGTGTGAGCCGGAACTGCACCGGCACCGAACTGCACTGAACTTTCACCGAACTTCGCGCCCGGGCCCTTGTTGCGCATCGGTTAGCCGGTGGGACACTGGCGGCATGATGGAACTCAACGGCGTGCCGGTCACGGTGGACGACCTCGCTCCGCTGGCGCTGGTCGGACTCGGCCACTTCACTTCGATGCGGGTCGAGGAAGGCGGCGCGGTTCGCGGCCTCGAACTGCATCTCGATCGGCTGACCCGAGACAGCCTCACGGTCTTCAACGCCGAACTCGATCCCGAGCGCGTCCGCGCCTACGTGCGGCACGCCATCCGCGACGCCGACGGGCCGGTAGTCATCCGAGTGACCATCTACGATCCGGCGCTCGAACTGTCCAAACCCGGCGCCCCCGCCGACCCGCACGTGCTGGTTTCCATGCGCCACGCACCGGCCGTGCCGTCGACGCCGTTGCGCCTGCAATCGGTCGTGTACTCGCGAGATCTGCCCAGGGTCAAGCACATCGGACTCTTCGGTGCCCTCGCGCAGCGCGCAGCCGCCCAGCGTCAGGGATTCGATGACGTCGTGTTCACCGCCGGCGACGGCTCGATCAGCGAAATCGCCACCAGCAACATCGGATTCATCACCGGCGAAGGTCACCTGGTGTGGCCGCGCGCCGAAGTTCTCCCCGGCACCACGATGCGACTGCTCAACCAGGTTCTCGACGAAGACGTGGTGACCGAACGCGTCACCCTTGCCCAGCTCGGCGACTACGCCGGCGTCGTCGCCACCAACGCCGCGACCGGTGTGCGCGCCGTGTCCTGCATCGACGACACCCAATGGCCCGAGCACGACGCGGTGTCGATCCTCCGGAAAGCGTACGAATCCATTCCGCCGCAACAGCTCTAGCCCACCACTGCCCCCGGCTCCCAGTAGGCTCGGTCCCCACCAGATCGAGAAGGGGCGACGCTGTAGATGAAAAGCTTGGTTCGGCCGTGGACGGGAGCCGATGTTGCCGCGCTGCGCGAGGCCCGGCGAATGTCTCTGATCGAATTCGCCGGACACCTCGGCGTCAGCGAACGCATGGTCTCCAAGTGGGAGAAAAAGGGAGCCGACATCAAGCCCCGGCCGGTCAATCAGGCCGCGCTCGACACCTCCCTGTCGCGACTGACCCCCGACGAGCTGACGCGATTCCTCACCGTCGTCCCCGCCGACGCGATCGGCGAGGCCCCCGACAGCGACCAGCTCATCCAGCCCGACCGCATCCGCCACCCCGTCGACGGCCGCTCCATGACCTGGATCCCCGAAGGCGTCTTCCTGTCCGGACCGATGGACCAACCCGTCTGGCTGCCCGGATTCCACATCGATACCTACCCGGTCACCAACGCCGACTACGCCACATTCGTGACCGCGACCGGGTATCCAGCACCCCGGCACTGGGACAACGGCCAGCCACCCCCCGCCATTGCCGATCACCCTGTCGTATGGGTGACCCACGACGACGCCACCGCCTACGCGCGCTGGGCCCACAAACAACTGCCCACGGCGCAGCAGTGGGAGAAAGCCGCCCGCGGCACCTCCGGCGCCACCTGGCCGTGGGGCAACCAGGTCACGCCGGCCAAATGCAACTGCAAAGTCTTCGACCAATCCGGCACGACCACACCGGTCGACTGCTACAAATCCTCCGTCTCGCCGTGGGGAGTGGTCGATCTCTGCGGCAATGTCTGGGAATGGCTGTCGACCGAATCGGCTCCCGGCCGTTTCGAGCTCAAAGGCTCGTCCTTCAGCAGCCTCCTCGAAGCCGCCCGACCAGCAGCGTTCAACGACGCCAATCACCTCATGTGCGATGACGACACCGGATTCCGCTGTGCTGCAATCGGACTCAAAATGTGAGCCGGTCCCCCAGCGTTCCCTGTCATCGGTCGGCGGATCGCCCAGCGGCCATCTCAGCCGCACCCCGGCACTCACGCCGACCCCGCCGGGACGAACTCCGAGACCGTGCCCGGCGCATCCAAACGCGGCCAGCAGCCCGCTGGCCGCACCGTCCACACGCTCGCGTCCTGCCGCACCGCATCCAGCCAGCCGGTCACATGCGCGACCGTCGGCACGATCAGCACGCTGATGTGCGACGGCGCCAACGTCGCCAGCAACAACCCGAAATCGGCATCACCATGCTCGATCCGCACTGCGCACAGATCGAATCCACGCCGCCCCGATAGGTCTCGAACCCGCGCGGCATCCAGCTCGGTGTCATCCCCGGACAAGTCGCTGCGCACGATCCCGTACGCCCGCACGATGGTCATGCCGGCCTCCGGATCGCGGCCGACTCGAAAGCGACGGGCTCGGTCAACGCCACCCGGTAACGAGTGACCGTGCCCCCGTCGGGGGCCTGCGCCTGCTCGACGCCGTCCAACCCGCAGACCGCGCGGGCCGTCGCGCTGACCGGCTCGCCGAGATGGTCATGAGTTTCACTGACCACGACGACCAACGAGTCCGACCTCCGCAGCAGCTGCACCGTCATCTCGTTCGTTCGGCCCGGGACGAGCGTGTCTTCCACCCGCCGCCCGATCAGATCGCCTAGCAGATCCGTTACCGCGTCGACCAGGTACGCCAGACCAGCGCGGTTCAGATACATCTGCGCGCTCAGCTTCGCCACCTCGATCGCCAAGCCGAACGCGCTCACCCTGAACTGACCGATTTCGGTGCCCTCGCTCACCAGCGCGGGTGCACGCCGCTGACCTGGCTCCGGAGCACTGGCGCCGCCGCGCAGATACGCCACGTGCACATTCATCGCGGCAAGTCGTTGCAGCACAACATGTCTCGGCTCGCCGAGCCCGTCGAGATCGCGAGGAGAGGGCATGATGATCCAGCCCCCGCCGAGCCGATCAAGCTCAGCGACCAGCGCTCGCCACTGCACCGGCGCCACCCGGCCGCCGTCGAGCACATCCCGCACATCGACGCCATCGGCCCGCGCGTACTCCGTCACCGCGGACACCACGTCCCCGCCCCAGTCGCGATCTAGACCCTGAAGCAGCGTCCACAACATCGCCACCGGCGACGCTGCCTCGAAATACACATCGCGCAGCGGCCCACCGCAGGACATCGCCCGCTCCTCGATCGCCCTCACGAACTCGGCTCGCTGCTGCCCAACCAACGGATACCGCAGGTAGCCGAAGATCCCGAGCGTCTGGCTCACCTGCTCTAGGTCCTCGACGCCCCGGACCGCGCTCATCGCCGTCGTCCGATTCTGAAGCGCCGCCCCTGCGTAACAGCCGACTGTTCCGGCGGCTCCGGGATATCTCCACCCAGCGGCAACACCGCTGGCAATTCGCGCGGGTCGCACGGCAGTTCAAGAAGAATCACAGCTTCGCGGATCGACAGACCGACCATCCGAACCCAATCCAATGCCTCAGCCCAGATCGGATTGTCGAACGGCGCCAACTCTCTTCCGAAGACAACCTCGTCCGCAAACTGGACAACGCTAAGCGCCTGATCTGTGGTGAACGTCCGGCCGCGCAGGCGCTCGGTGACCCACTTGCCGTGACCCACCGAAACGGCGAACACCCCGGAACGGTCGCTAGCAATGCGGGTGGTGGTGGTCGCGACTGCCATCACACACCCCGATCCATCCGCTGATCGCGGTCTAGGCCGACGCCCGCCATCACACCTGCGGCGGAGCGGGCAGGCGCAAGGCCCCAAGCGATGTCGCACACGAATTTTGCCGCCATCAGTCCCACCTGCACTCCGAGCGATCCCCAGCAAAGTGACTTGCATAACGCTAATCACGCTGCATTGCTTTGTGTCAGAGTGGCACAGTGACAAGCAGCGTGCAACGGAATCGGCGAAATGACGGGAAAACCCGAGGTTGTATGCTGTGACAGCAGTCTGGTGTGACAACTCGTCACTGTGCGATGAAGGAGGTGTGACCGTTGTCGCAAGGATCGGTCGTAGCCAACGGTGATCGGGTTTCGCCCTACAGTCGGAGGCTTCACCTCGGTGATGCCCTGCGCGGCCTGCGCCAGGATCAGGACCTCTCGATCCAGCAGGTGGCCAAGGACGTGGGGATGGATCGGACTCTGCTCACCAGGATCGAAACCGGACAGCGCCGGGTTGCCGCCGATGTCAGCATGACAGTCGCTG
>NZ_BDBA01000118.1 GCF_001612745.1 Nocardia amamiensis NBRC 102102
GCGACGGCGACGCCGTGCGGGCGGCGCTGGACCTGCGCCCGCTGGACGCGGGCGCGGGCACGCGATGGATTCTGTCCGATCTCGACGACTCGATGCGCCGCCGCACGCTGACGGAGGACCACGTGCTCGGCGTCGGCCACGCCTCGCTCTCGCTCCTGCGCGCCACCCCGGCGCGCCCGGTCGGCACGGTGCTCGACCTCGGCACCGGTTGCGGAGTGCAGGCAGTACACGCCGCCTCCTATGCCGGGCACGTCACGGCTACCGATGTCAACGCTCGCGCGGTCTGGCTGGCCGAAGCCACCGCGGCGCTCAACGACCTGGATATCGAATTGCTCGAAGGCTCCTGGTTCGAGCCCGTCCGGGGAAGGCGCTTCGACCAGATCGTGGCCAATCCGCCGTTCGTCGTCGGCCCCGCCCGCGTCGAGCACACCTATCGCGACTCCGGTCTCGCGCTCGACGGAGCAAGTGAACTGGTGATCTCCCAGGCGGCCGACCTGCTCGCACCCGGCGGCACCGCCGCGATGCTGGCCGCGTGGGTGCACGTCGACGGCGAGGACTGGCGCGAACGAGTCTCCTCGTGGTTGCCCGCGCATGGTGTCGACGCCTGGGTGGTGCAGCGCGATGTCGCCGATCCGGCCCTCTATGTCGGCACCTGGTTGCGCGATGCGGGCCTCGACCCGCGCGATCCAGCCGCACAAGCCCGTGCGGAGAGCTGGCTGGACGCCTTCGCCTCCGCCGACGTCGAGGGCATCGGTTTCGGTTTCGTCTACCTGCACGCCATCGACGGTCCGGCCGAGCTGCTCGCCGAAGACCTCACGCACGGCTTCGACGACCCGCTCGGCGAGGAGGCCGTCCGGTATTTCGAGCGCTCGGCCTGGCTGCGCTCCGTCGCCGGGGATCAGGATCTCGCCTGGTCGGCACGTTTCGCGGTGGACTCCGCGACCGCGCTCGAGCGCGTGTACCTGCCCGGGCCCGACGGCTGGGCACCGGAGGTGGCGCGGCTGCACCGGGGCGACGGCCCGCGCTGGCAGCACGAAGTGGACGAGGCCACGATCTCCCTGCTGGCGGGAATGCGAGCCGACGGCCTGCCGTTGTACCAGCTGGTCGAACTACTGGCGCTCGCCCACGGCTCCGAGGAGGTGACTGTCGAGTTCGCGGCCGACGCGTTGTCCGTAGTCACCGGACTGGTACGTCACGGATTGGTACGGCCCGTATAACCGTACGGCAACGACGCGGCGGCCGGTGCGGGTCCCGGCCGGGGGATCGCTCCGAGACGCGGTGCTTCTCAGGAACTTCTCAGACGAGAGGGCGGAAAACCGCAGCTCAGAGCGGTTTATGTCAGCCGTAACGGGGAACTTTCTCCGTGTCGGGTCCGTTGATCGGAGTGAGACACCACCGACAGGAGGCAAGTCATGACAAGCCCCGCCACCACTCGTGTGCGCACCAGCGATTCGGACCTCGACGCCCAGAGCCCCGCCGCCGACCTGGTACGTGTGTACCTGAACGGGATCGGCCGTACCGCGCTGCTCACGGCTGCCGACGAGGTCGAGCTGGCCAAGCGCATCGAGGCGGGCCTCTACGCGCAGCATCTGCTGGAAACCGGTAAGCGGCTGTCGGCAGGCCGGAAGCGGGATCTAGCCCTCGTCGTGCGCGAAGGTCAGGCCGCCCGGTCGCATCTACTCGAAGCCAACCTGCGCCTTGTTGTCTCGCTCGCCAAGCGCTACACCGGCCGCGGAATGCCGCTGCTCGACCTCATCCAGGAAGGCAATCTCGGACTGATCCGGGCCATGGAGAAGTTCGACTACACCAAGGGCTTCAAGTTCTCCACGTACGCCACCTGGTGGATTCGCCAGGCCATCACCCGCGGCATGGCCGACCAGAGCCGCACCATTCGCCTGCCCGTCCACTTGGTCGAGCAGGTGAACAAGCTCGCCAGGATCAAGCGGGAACTGCACCAGCAACTCGGCCGGGAGGCCACCGACGAGGAACTGGCCGTCGAATCGGGCATCCCGGTGGACAAGATCTCCGATCTGCTCGACCACAGCCGCGACCCGGTGAGCCTGGACATGCCGGTCGGCAACGATGAAGAGGCCCCGCTCGGTGATTTCATCGAGGATTCCGAGGCCACCTCGGCCGAATCCGCGGTGATCGCCGGTCTGCTGCACCACGACGTGCGCAGTGTGCTCGCCACCTTGGACGAGCGCGAACAGCAGGTCATCCGGCTGCGTTTCGGCCTGGACGACGGGCAGCCGCGCACCCTGGACCAGATCGGCAAGCTCTTCGGCCTCTCCCGCGAGCGGGTGCGCCAGATCGAGCGCGAAGTCATGGCGAAGCTGCGCAAGGGCGAGCGGGCCGACCGGCTGCGCGCCTACGCCAGCTGATCCTCCCCGGCGCCGGCAGTTCGCAGACAGCTCCGGCGTTCGGCTCGGTGACCACCGCGGTCATCTTCCCGCGCCGACCGGTGACGCGCGTGCCCGCCCTCCGGGCGTCGCGCGAGCCGGTCGGCGGTCTCGCACTCTCCCCTCCTCGGCTACGGCCGTGCTCAGCTCTGGGCCACGCGATGTCGTACTCGACGGTGTCGCCATCGACCGAGGTCATGGTCAAGGTCACGCCCACCCGCGACATGGCCTGTGCGAGCCGACGACTCAGGCGCGCGATCGCCCTCGTCGCCGGTGCGCTTGTGCCCGGCCGGCCCGACCGACTTCAGCCCAGCCGACGCGGACCGGTGTCGAATCGGCTCGGTTCCGGACCGATCCGGCCGCGCGCGTACAGGATCTCGGCCGAACTCGGTGACGCCAGTACCGGATCGAAGGACAGTTCCCGCATCTCCGGTAGGTCGTCGAAGAGGGCCGAAATGCGCTGGGCGAGTTCGGCGAGGGCGGCTTTGTCGACGCGCGGGCTGGCGGGAGTGCCCGACAGCAGCGGGGCGGCGCGCGGCGCGTCGATCAAGGCGGCGGCCTCGTCGGCGGTCAGCGGCAGCGCCCGGTAGGCGCGGTCGCCGAGGAGTTCGATGATCAGGCCGGACAGGCCGAACTCGATCACCGACCCGAAAGAAGGATCATCCTGCACCCGCAGGATGCAGCCGACACCCTTGGTGGCCATCTTCTGGATGTGCAGCAGCGGATCACCGCACAGCTCGGCCAGATCGGTGTACGCCTGCCGCACCGCCTCCGGCCGCCACAGGTCGAGCCGGACTCCGGTCAGATCCGGCCTGCGCCGCCACAGTTCGCCGGTCGCCTTGGCCGCCACCGGGTAGCCGAGTTCCTCCGCGGCGGCGACCGCCTCGTCGGCGGTGCGCACCTCGCGAAACTCCACCACCGAAATGCCGTAGCAGGCAAGCAGTTCGACGGTCTCCAGATCGGTGAGCCAGCGGCCGCCCGACCCGGCCATCCAGTCCGCCACCAATTGGCGGGCCCGGTCGCTGTCGATGCCCCGTGGCCGCACCACAGCGGAAACCGGCCTGGTGCGCCATTCGGCGTAACGCCGGACCCGGGCCAGTGCCCGTGCGGCGCGCTCGGGGTCCGGATACGACGGAATCGACCCGTGCACCGCGGTTGCGCCCGCGCCGCGGACGGCGAGCAGGTTCGGAATCCCTTGCTCGGCGACGAACGTGGTGAGAATCGGCTTCTCGGCCTCGGGCACCGCGACTGCCGCCGCGCGGATCGCGTCCGCAAACCCGGTGGTCGGCAGGGCTACCGGCGGCGCGAAAACGACGATTACGGCATCGATCTCGTCCGACCGCAGGACCGCGACCAGCGCGTCCAGGTACGCGCCCGGCGTCGCCTGCGGGCCAAGATTCACCGGATCGCCGACCTGGAGACCTTCGCCTTTGGCCGCGTCGACGGCCAGCCAGTTCAGCGCCGTGCTGTTGCCGACCACCGCCAGCCGCTCGCCGCGCGGCAGCGGTTGATAGCCGAGCAGGGCGGCGCAGTCGAAGAGCTCGGAAATCGAGTCGACCTGGACGATGCCCGCCTGCGCGAACAGATCCCGCACGATCGAACGGTCCATGTCGCCGGCCTGCTGAGCGACCGAGCGGCCACTGCTCACCGCCACGATCGGTTTCGTCCTGGCCACCCGGCGCGCGATCCGGGAGAACTTGCGCGGATTACCGAAGCTCTCCAGGTACAGCAGCACCACGTCGGTGTCCGGGTCGCTGTCCCAGTACTGCAGCAGGTCGTTGCCGGAGACGTCGGCACGGTTACCCGCCGAGACGAACGTCGAGAGGCCGAGATTGCGCGCCGCGGCCTCGCCGAGGATGGCTGCGCCCAACGGCCCGGATTGACAGAAGAATCCGATCCGCCCACGGCCGGGCAGGACCGGGGCCAATGTCGCGTTCATGGCCACACTCGGGTCGGTGTTCGCGATGCCGAGCGCGCTCGGCCCGACCACGCGCATGCCGTGGCCGCGGGCGGCGGCGACCAGCTCACGTTCGGCCGCCACGCCGTCCTGGCCGGTTTCGCTGAATCCGGCGGTCAGCACCACGAGGCCCTTGACGCCCTTGGCCATACAGTCGTCCAGCACCGACCCGATCGCCGCGGGCGGCACCGCGACCACGGCGAGATCGACCTCGTCGGGGATCTCCCTGACCGTCGCGTACGCGCGGACGCCGCGCACCGACTTCCGGTTGGGGTTCACCGGGAACACCGGTCCCTGGAACGCACCGGACAGCAGGTTCGCCAGCACCACACCGCCGACCCGCCCCGCCGCCGGGGTGGCGCCGATGACCGCGACCGACCGCGGGGCGAGCAGATTGCCCACGCTGCGCGCCTCGGAGGCACGTTCGCGCGAATCGCGGACCGACAGCAGTGCCTCGGTGGGGTCGATGGCGAACTCCAGATGCAGCACCGACCCATCCCTGCTTCGCTCGACCTGATAGCCCGCGTCCCGGAAGACCGTCACCATCACGGTGTTCTCCGCCAGCACCTCGGCGACGAAGGTTTCGATCTTGTTCTCGGCGGCGGCGCCGGCCAGGTGCTCCAGCAGAATCGAGCCGAGCCCGCGCCCCTGATGCCCGTCCGCCACCACGAACGCGACCTCCGCCGCCCGCGGGCCGACCCGGTCCAGCAATTCGTAGCGGCCCACCGCCACGATCGCCTCGCCCAGTTCCAGCACCAACCCGACCCGGTCGTGGTAGTCGACATGCGTGGTCCGGTACAGGTCCTTCGGCGAGATCCGCGGGTACGGACCGAAATACCGCAGATACCTGGTGCGATCCGACAGCACGCTGTGGAACTCCTGCAGGCGATCGGCGTCGTCGGGGGTGATCGGACGCAGCCGCACGACGCCGCCGTCGGAGGCAAGCACGTCGGCGAACCAGTGCTGCGGCGGCGGGGGCGGGACGGCGGGGACGCCGGTGTCGGGGAAGTCAGTCACGAGGGTCCTCCGGGTCGAGGCCCAGCAACCCGAAAGTCGCTCGGCGGGTGGCCAGCACGGCCATGTCGACGGCGCGTTGGGCGCGGTCGAGCCGCACGTCCCCAGTCTCCCCGGTCCCGCCGGGGCCATCCCACGGACGGTAAGCAACGTCACCGCCATCGCCCATGGTGCGCGGCGGATCGGACTGCGGCGCGGCGGCGCGGATTCCGTCGATCCAGTTCTGCGGTATCGGCGTCGCGGGGTCGATGGTGCGATCCAACGCGGTGGCCAGCAGATGCGTCCAGGCTCGCGGCACCACGCGGACCAGTCCGTATCCGCCGCCGCCGACGGCGAGCCAGCGTCCTTCGGCGTATCGGTCGGCGAGGTCGCGCATCGCGCGGAACGCCGCGCGCTGACCGTCGACGGTGAGTTCCAAGTCGGCCAGGGGATCTTCCCGATGGGTGTCCACCCCGCACTGGCTGACCACGATCTGCGGACCGAACGCCGCCACGGCGCCGGGGACCACCGCATGGAATCCGCGCAGCCACTGCGCATCCCGAGTGCCCGGCAACAGCGCCAGGTTGATCGACGTACCCTCGGCCGCGCCCGCGCCGGTCTCCTCCGGCCAACCGGTGTTCGGCCACAGGGTCGCCGGATGCTGGTGCAGCGAAATGGTCAGCACCCGGGGATCGCCGTAGAAGGCCCGTTGCACACCGTCGCCGTGGTGCACGTCCACATCTATGTAGGCGATGCGGTCGAAACCGTGGTCCAACAGCCAGGAGATGGCCACCGCGGGGTCGTTGTAGACGCAGAACCCGGCGGCCGAATCGGCCATCGCGTGATGCATGCCGCCGCCGATGCTCACCGCGCGCTTGGTGCGCCCCTCCGCGATCGCCTTGGCCGCGGTCAAGGTGCCGCCGACGATCGTGGACGCCGCCTGGTGCATGCGCGGAAACACCGGATTGTCCGGCGAACCCAAGCCGTAGGGCGGTGCGATGGGCGAACCGATCGGCGGCACGGCGTGTTCGACGGCGTCGAGGTAGTCGGGCGTGTGAATGCGCAGCAGGTCCTGGCGTTCCGCGCCGGCGGGTTCGAGCAGTTCGACACCCTCGAGCAATCCGAGACTTTCCGCCAGCGCCATGGTGAACTTCAGGCGCGCCGGTTTCATCGGATGCTCCGGGGTCCAGGCGTAATCCAGAAACCGATCGGTCCAGACGACGGTTCCCGGCCGGCTCGTCCCGGATGAGGCAGACGCCGGAAGTCCGCCGGGGGGTGCAGTGGCCATATTCGCAACGCTAGCGGGAAGCAAGGGACCCCGCGAAACGTTCCTATGCAGTACAAATACAAGCAGGTGCGGTCACGGCTGCCCGCCGTGCGCCGACCGGGCTGCCGCGGTGCCATCGGAGATGCCGGGCGCAGCGCGGAGCGACACGATCCGGCACACGGCGGTGTCGGCGTGCGTGGGTAGAATTCGTGCCGACGAAGGGGTAACAGGTGAAGGATCTGGTCGACACCACGGAGATGTATCTCCGTACCATCTACGACCTCGAGGAGGAGGGCGTAGTGCCCCTGCGCGCCCGGATCGCCGAGCGCCTCGAGCAGAGCGGCCCGACGGTGAGCCAGACCGTGGCGCGGATGGAGCGTGACGGTCTGCTGCTGGTCGCCGGAGACCGTCATCTGGAGCTGACCGAGAAGGGGCGCAGCATGGCGGTGGCAGTGATGCGCAAGCACCGGCTGGCCGAGCGGCTGCTCGTGGACATCATCGGGCTCGACTGGCAGAACGTGCACGCGGAGGCCTGTCGCTGGGAGCACGTGATGAGCGAGGACGTCGAACGACGCCTGGTCGAGGTCCTCAACCACCCCACCACCTCCCCATACGGCAACCCCATCCCGGGTCTGGACGAACTGGGCGTCGTACCGCCCGCCACCACCGACGAGAAGCTGGTGCGGCTGTCGGATCTGCCGCACGGGCAGGTGCACGCCGTGGTCGTGCGCAGGCTCGCGGAGCACATCCAGACCGATCCGGAGGTCATCGGCCGCCTGCGCGAAGCGGGCGTCGTGCCGGACGCGCGCGTGACGGTCGAGAACAAGCCGGGCTCGGTCGTCATCACCGTGCCTGGGCACGCCGGCTTCGAGCTGTCGGACGAGATGGCGCACGCCGTCCAGGTGAAGCTGGTCTGACGCGTGAAACTTCTGGTCACGGGTGGCGCGGGCTACGTCGGTGGCGTCTGCGCGCAGGTTCTGCTGGAAGCCGGGCACGAGGTCGTCGTGGTCGATGACCTGTCCACCGGCAACGCCGACGGCGTCCCCTCCGGCGCCCGGTTCGTCGAGGGCGACTTGGCGGTGGCCGCGCCCGCGCTGCTGGCTGCCGAAACCTTCGACGGGGTCCTGCATTTCGCGGCGCAGTCGCTGGTCGGCGAGTCGGTGCAGCAGCCGGAGAAATACTGGCACGGCAATGTGGTGAAGACGTTCGAGCTGCTGGAGGCGATGCGGCGCGCGGGAACGCCGCGGCTGGTCTTCTCCTCGACCGCGGCCGTCTACGGGGAACCGGAGCAGGTGCCGATCACCGAAGACGCCCCGACCCGCCCGACCAATCCGTACGGCGCCTCGAAGCTGGCCATCGACCATGCCATCACCTCCTATGCGATCGCGCACGGGCTTGCGGCGACCAGCCTCCGGTATTTCAACGTCGCGGGCGCCTACGGTGGTCTGGGCGAGAACCGCGTGGTCGAAACGCATCTCATCCCGCTGGTGCTGCAGGTCGCGGCCGGGCATCGCAAGGCGATCTCGGTCTTCGGCACCGACTGGCCCACCCCGGACGGCACTGCGGTCCGCGACTACATCCACATCCGCGACCTCGCCCAGGCCCATCTGCTGGCCTTGGCGACCGCGGAGGCGGGCACCCATCGGATCTACAACCTCGGCAGCGGTACCGGATTCTCCGTCCGCGAAGTGATCTCGGCGTGCGAACGCGTCACCGGTCTGCCGATCACCGCACAGGACGCGCCGCGCCGCCCCGGCGACCCGGCGACGCTGATCGCCTCCAGTACGCGCGCCATCGCCGAACTCGGCTGGCGACCCGAACACAACGACCTCGACGAAATCGTGGCCGACGCCTGGGCTTTCTTCCAGTCGCTCGGTTCGCGCGCGCACAGCGCACAGTAGTCGGCGCCGCGCCGCCCGAGTCGGCCATGCCCCGGCTCGGGCGGGCACAACCTCACCATCTCGGCCCAGCCGACGCCGCTGCGAGGACAACGATCCTCGTCCGGCCGGCCCTCGCTGCGGCGTATCTGTTGCCCGGACCACCGCGCGAGCGTCCCGCTGGTGTACGGATGCGGCTGTGGTGGGCGAAGCGCGGACTGCGTCATCCACGGTGCGGTAAACCTCGTTCTGCGAATGACGCTCCGCCAACTCGGCATCCGCCCCGCGCAACCCGTTCACGGCGCCGGCGTGCCGAGGTCGACACCCAGCCCCGCGGCGGTCTGGTAGCCGCTTCTGGCCAGCCGCCGCAACTGTTCCGGACGCATGCCCAGGCGCAGTGAAGTATCGAGCAGCACCGCCATCGGATGTCCCGGATCCGCCTCCAGCGCAGCCTCCAGGGCGATGCCCGCGAGCGGGCCGTCACCGCGAACGTAGGCGCTGTAGCCGAGCAGTGCCGCGGCCTCCGCGCGATCCGGACCGGACAGTGCGCGGGTGAGCGCGCCCCACAGCGCCTCGGCAGCGGCGGCATGGTCGCCGACAGCCAAGGCGAACATCGCGTCCCGGACCGCCCGATCCCGCAGAGCGGCGGCCAGTTTCGCGAGTTCGGGCGCCATCAGTGCCGTGCCGGACGCGACGTTGGCGATCTGCCACAGCACGTAGTCGAGGGCCTGCCTGCTGTATTCGTCCGGGTCACCGCGGCGTGCGGCCCGCGCATACCGCTCCCGGGCGAGGATGACCGCGTTGTCCAAGTGCGCCGCCACCTCCGTGCACGACAGCGGATCCACCGCGACCAGGTCGGTGAGTTCGGAGCGGGAGCCGCGGATCGGCCTGCCGTCCAGCACGTGGGTGAGCGCGACCATCGAGGCGGCCGGATCCCGGAGCACACCACGCCGGTCCGGCCCGGTCAATGTCCACCAGCGCTGCCCGGCGGCGATCTCGCGTGTGGCCCACACTCCGCCGAGCGCGATGCCGGCGAACGCCAAGCGTCTGCCCAGCTCGCCGACAAGCACGTCGAATCGTCCTGCGGCGCAGTGATTCCGGTCGGCGTGCGAGTCCGGTTCGGCAGCGCGATCGTCGACCAGGACCGCAAGTACTTCGGCCGCCTCGGACCCGCAGATCCGCGTGACGGCGGCGGCCAGCGGTCCGGATCGCACCCGCCGTCCACCAGGCGAGTCCAGGTCGAACCGCACTACCGCGTCGACCACCGCGGCGTCCCCCGCTGCACCCCGCAGGACGAGCACCACCACCGACCGCTCGGGAGTGAACCCCAGCATCGCGGGTACGGCCGCGATCAGCTCACCCGGATCATCCACGGACACGGCGTGTTGCGACGTATCCCGGCCGAAGGGCGGAGGCTCGTCGCAGCATCGGGCCCTTCCAGCCGGGTCGAGACGGGTATGCCGCTCCTCCCCCGCGCTCGCCTTTCCTTTCGTACTCTTCGAAACCGACTCTCGCGCAAGTGCTCTGACGTCATCGGGTCGCCGGGCAACGGAGGAGGCCGAGCAGGGCAATGCACGTCGGCTACGCAGGCCAGGGCGTAGCGCGCTGCTCCGGCCCGTGTGCTCGGCGTCGACGGGCTCAGGAGCTGGATGGGGTGTCGCGGAAGTGGTCATGCGCCGAGTCTGCCGGTCCGCGCCCTGGAGTCTTCGATGCCGACCTCATGTTTCGGCTGGTCTGGGGAATTCACTCCACACTGTGCATGAATCACCTGTGCGGCCGTCGCGACCGCGATCGATGTCGGTACCCGCTGATACCGTGCCGCCGGGGGTCCGGCATGGGCCGGGCCTACCCCTCTCGCACCTTGCGCACGGCCGTCGAGAACAGTGCGTCCAGCGCCGCCGTATCCGGCTCTTCGTCGTCGAAAGACATATATGTCACCGAGATTCGTACATCATCGATCTGGGCTACGCGCGTACGCATGGACTGGGTCAGCCCGGCGCCGCCCGCCTCCGGCCGCACGGTTCTGCGCAACGCGACGGCGTCGTCGGCGTCGGCAGGTGGTGGCGCGTCCAACTCGGTCAGCACGGTGGTCGTCGCGCCCGCGCGGGTCACCCGCACCGACCCGCACTGCATCAACCGGGCGCGCAACGACGCCAACGCCTCGCCGGTGCGCGCCAATTCGACGGTCAGCGTGGCGCGTGTCTGCTCATCGGTGCCCACCGCCATCGCAGCCCGATCAGGTCCGAAGTCCTGGCGGGGCGGCACACACCGGCTGGGCTGCACGTCGGCACCGCGTCCCATGCCGTCCAGATCGCCCGCCGCCTGGGCCACGGCCTCCTGCGGCAGCACCACCGCCGGATACCGGGCGGGAAACTGCGCCGGATCCGGCAGCAGCGTCGGCAGTTCCGCGCTCACCTGCCGGGTCACCGTGGCAGGAGCCGACGAGAGCGGGTGGCCCGGCACGGTCGCCCCGCACCCGGCCAGCAGCACGGCGCACACGACCGGCACCGTCCAGCTCGGCCGCCCGCACGTCGAATCCAGCACCGTCACACGCTCACTGTGCCAAACTCCCGGAGCCCAGCCGGAGATGCCACGCCGCCGGGCCGGGAATGCGCGGAACACCGATGCTGTTGCCTCGGAGTATGGGTCGATGTCCGGCCGTGCGCGATGCCCGTCATCGGCATGAGGGACAATGGACGGTGGTCCCCGTCTCGGACGACTGCTCGTCACACGACTACCACCACCGGTGGCGAACGATCGGGCAGGCAACCACACTGGCGCGTGAGGTACGCGTCCGGGCCGCAGGAACCGCGCAGGAAGGAGTACGCGATGGAGTACGAGTCGCGAATGTACGAACTGGAGTTTCCCGCTCCGCAGCTGTCGTCCGCCGACGGCTCCGGCCCGGTCCTGGTGCACGGACTGGAAGGCTTCACCGACGCCGGACACGCGGTACGGCTGGCCACCACGCACCTGCGCGAGAGCCTCGAAAGCGAACTGGTCGCCTCGTTCGACGTGGACGAGCTGCTGGACTACCGCTCGCGGCGCCCGCTCATGACCTTCAAGACCGATCATTTCTCCGAGTACGCCGAGCCGGAGCTCAACCTCTGGGCGCTGCGCGACACCGCGGGCACCCCGTTCCTGTTGCTGGCGGGCCTGGAGCCGGACCTCCGCTGGGAGAAGTTCACCACCGCCGTGCGCCTGCTCGCCGAACAACTCGGCGTGCGCCGCAGCATCGGGCTCAGCGCGATTCCGATGGCCATTCCGCACACCCGCCCGCTCGGGGTGACCGCGCATTCCTCCGATCGCGACCTGATCTCCGAGCATCAGCGGTGGCCGGGCGAACTCCAGGTGCCGGGCAGCGCGTCGTCGCTGCTGGAATTCCGCATGGCCCAGCACGGTCACGAGTCGGTCGGTTTCTCGGTGCACGTGCCGCACTACCTCGCGCAGACCGCCTACCCGGAGGCCGCGCAGACCCTGCTGGAGAACGTCGCCGACAACGCGGGCCTGGAATTTCCGCTGGCCGCGCTCGGCGAGGCCGCCGCGCGGGTGCGCGAACAGGTCAACGAGCACATCGCGGGCAATACCGAGGTGGAGACCGTGGTGCACGCCCTGGAGCGGCAGTACGACAGCTTCGTCACCGCGCAGGAGCGGCAGTCGAGCCTGCTGGCCGGTGACGGCGAGCTGCCCAGCGGAGACGAGCTCGGCGCGGAGTTCGAACGATTCCTCGCCGAGCAGGGCGGCTACAACGGCGACGACAAAGGCGAGCGGGACTGACTCCTGGCGCGGTCGGAGGACCGATCGCCCCTGCCCACGCCGCCGATAGCGAGGCCGTAGGGTGGTCGGAGTGGATCTGACCGAACTGCTCGACATCCCGGGGACCGACGCCGACGCACTCTACGAGTCGTTCGGGATGTGGGCCGCCGAGCAGGGCACCCCGCTGTATCCGGCGCAGGACGAAGCGCTGCTGGAGCTGGCCTCCGGATCCAACGTCATCCTCGCCACCCCAACCGGCTCCGGAAAATCGCTGGTCGCGGTCGGCGCACACCTGTTCGCCCTCACCCAGGGCCTGCGCACCTACTACACCGCCCCGATCAAGGCGCTGGTGAGCGAGAAATTCTTCGCCCTCTGCGAGGTGTTCGGCGCCGAGCGCGTCGGCATGGTCACCGGTGACGCCGCGGTGAACCCGGACGCGCCGATCATCTGCGCCACCGCGGAAATCCTGGCCAATCTCGCGCTGCGCGAGGGCGCGGACGCCGGCGTCGGCCAGGTCGTGATGGACGAATTCCACTTCTATGCCGATCCCGACCGAGGCTGGGCCTGGCAGGTCCCGCTGCTGGAGCTGCCCCGCGCCCAGTTCCTGCTGATGTCGGCGACGCTCGGCGACGTCGACTTCTTCGCCCGCGACCTGAAGCGCCGGACCGGCCGCTCCACCGCGGTCGTCGCGGGCAGCGAACGCCCGGTACCGCTGAGTTTCTCCTACGCGCGCACCTCCATCACCGAGACCCTGGAAGAGCTGGTCACCACCCACCAGGCGCCGGTGTACGTGGTGCACTTCACCCAGGCCGCCGCGCTGGAGCGTGCCCAGGCGCTGACCAGCGTCAACTTCGCCACCCGCGCGGAGAAGGACGCGATCGCCGAGGCGCTGGGCGAATTCCGGTTCGCGGCCGGCTTCGGCAAGACCCTGTCCCGGCTGATCCGGCACGGCATCGGCGTCCATCACGCGGGCATGCTGCCGAAATACCGCCGCTTGGTGGAGCGGCTCGCCCAGGACGGCCTGCTGAAGGTGGTATGCGGCACCGACACCCTCGGCGTCGGCATCAATGTGCCCATCCGCACGGTGCTGCTCACCGGTCTGACCAAATTCGACGGCGTGCGCACCCGGCGGTTGAAAGCGCGGGAGTTCCACCAGATCGCCGGCCGCGCGGGCCGGGCGGGCTACGACACCATGGGCACGGTCGTGGTGCAGGCGCCCGAGCACGAGGTGGAGAACACCCGGCTGCTGGCCAAGGCGGGCGACGACCCGAAGAAGCAGCGTAAGGTGCAGCGGCGCAAGCCGCCGGAAGGCTTCGTCTCGTGGAGCGAGGACACCTTCGACCGCTTGGTCGCGGCCCAGCCGGAGCCGATGGTGTCGCGCTTCACCGTCACCAACGCGATGCTCCTGAACGTGATCGCCCGGCCGGGCAACTGTTTCGACGCCATGCGCCATCTGCTCGAGGACAATCACGAACCGCGCCCCGCCCAGCGCAGGCACATCCTGCGCGCGATCCGGCTCTACCGCGCGCTGCGCGACGCCGGGGTGGTGCAGCAGCTGCCGGAACCGGACGCGCAGGGCCGCCGCGCCCGCCTCACCGTCGACCTGCAACGCGACTTCGCCCTCGACCAGCCGCTGTCGCCGTTCGCGCTGGCCGCGCTGGATCTACTGGACAAAGATTCGCCGAGCTATACCCTCGACGTAGTGTCGCTCATCGAATCCACGTTGGAGGATCCGCGCCAGCTGCTCATGGCCCAGCAGCACAAGGCGCGCGGCGCGGCGATCGCCGAGATGAAGGCCGACGGCATCGACTACGACGAGCGGATGGAGCTGCTCGAAGAGGTGACCTGGCCCAAGCCGCTGGCCGAGCTGATCGAACCGGCCTACGAGACCTATCGGTCCGGGCATCCGTGGGTGTCGGAGTTCGCGCCCGCGCCGAAGTCCGTGGTGCGCGACATGATCGAGCGCGCCATGACCTTCGCCGAGCTGATCTCCTTCTACGAGCTGGCCCGCTCCGAGGGCGTGGTGCTGCGCTACCTCGCCGACGCGTACCGGGCGCTGCGGCGCACGGTGCCGGAGTCCGCCCGCACCGAGGAACTCGACGACCTCACCGAGTGGCTCGGCGAGCTTGTCCGCCAAGTGGATTCGAGCCTGCTGGACGAATGGGAGCAGCTGACCAATCCCGGCGCAGAGACCGACGCCGACCAGGTCGCCTTCGGCGCGGAGACGGTGCGCCCGATCTCCGCGAACGAGCGTGCCTTCCGGGTCATGATCCGCAACGCGATGTTCCGCCGCGTGGAACTGGCCGCGCTGCGGCGGTGGGACGACCTGGGCGAACTGAGCCCGGGCCTGGACTGGGCGCAGGCGCTCGCCGACTACTTCGCCGAGTACGAGCGGATCGGCACCGGTCCCGACGCCAGGGGACCGCAGCTGTTCCAGGTGGAACGAAGACCGGGATTCTGGCGGGTGCGGCAGGTGCTCGACGACCCGGCGGGCGACCATGGCTGGTCGATCGACGCGGTGGTCGATCTCGCCGAGTCCGATGCCGCGGGCGAAGTCGTTTTCGACGACGTCACGGTATCCGCCGGCTGAGCCAGCACCGCACGCCGGTTCCGCATCCACGCAGGTCAGCACACCCACCCTGGGAGCAGGACGGGGTTCGGCGACCATGCGGCGAATCCAAGGTTTGACGGATTCGTTTCTGGGTACGGGCCGCTGATACTCTCTCCCCCGCTGCCCAAGCGAAAGATCTACTATGCCCGAATCGCCGTACCTTGTCATCCATCCCGAGCGTGTCCGTGAGAACTACCGCGCGCTCGATGCCGCCCTGTCCGCGGACCGGGGCGCCGCGGCGAGGATCCGCTTCGCGGTCAAGGCGAGCCCGGTGCCGGAGATCGTGCGCCTGCTCGACGAGGAGGGCGCGGAGTTCGACGTCGCCAGCATCGGCGAGATCGACCTGTGCCTCGGCCTCGGGGTGGCGCCGGAACGCTTGTGCTACGGCAACCCGATCAAGAAAGCCGCCCACATCGCTCGGGCATATGCCCTGGGGGTGCGCCGTTTCGCCTTCGACACCGAAGAAGACCTGCTGCGCATCGTCGAGCACGCGCCCGGCTCCGAGGTGGAGTGCCGCTTCCTCGCCGCGGCGCCGGAGTCGCGCACGCCGTTCGGCACGAAGTTCGGCTGCGCCCCGGGCGAGGCGTTGCGGCTGCTGGTCCGGGCCAGGGACCTCGGACTGGTGGTCGGCGGGCCGTACTTCCACGTCGGCTCCCAGCAACTGGACCCCACCGCGTGGCGGATCGGCATCGAACAGGCCGGCCGGATCGTGGAAGCCTTGTCGGACAAGGACATTCCGGTCGGCTGGGTGAACATCGGCGGTGGGCTGCCGATCTCCTACGCCGAATCCGCGCCCGCACTGGGTGAGATCGCCGCGGTGGTGAACCACGCCGCGGCCGAATTCCTTTCCGGGGAAACCGGATTGGTCGTCGAACCGGGCCGGGCGCTGGTCGGTTCGGCGGGCACGATTCACGCCGAGGTCGTCGGCGTCCGCACCGCGCCGGACGGACGACGCTGGGTGTATCTCGATATCGGCCGCTACAACGGCATGGCCGAGACCGAGAACGAGTACATCGCCTACCGGTTCCACACCGATCGGGACGGCGACCCCGTCGACGAGGCGGTGGTAGCCGGTCCGACCTGCGACGGCGACGATGTACTGTATCAACGCACGCGAGTCCTCCTACCGACCACGTTGCGAGCCGGTGATCGCATTCGAATCCCCGACACCGGCGCCTATACCGCGAGCTATTCGTCGGTGTCCTTCAATGGTTTTCCGCCCTTGACCGTTCATGTCTCGGGCGCTGAGCGAGAGTGAGTTTGCCCATGACGGCGGAATTCACCGGCTGGCATGTGCTGGCCGAGTTCGGTGGTGTCGACGCAGCCCTCTGCGACGATCTCGAACGACTCGAATCGGCGTTGCGTGAGTCTTTGATCGCGGCGGGCGTCACCATCTGCGATGTCGTACACAAGAAGTTCGAACCGCAGGGGGTGACCGTCCTCGCGCTGTTGTCGGAGTCCCACGCCTCGATTCACACCTATCCGGAGTCCGGCGACATCTTCGTCGACGTCTTCACCTGCGGCAGCATCGGCGCGGGAGCGAAGAAGGCGGTCGAGCTGCTCCGGGACGCGTTGTCCCCGAAGGATGTTCGCATGCAGGTCATCCGCAGGGGACACGGCAGCCAGCGGATCGAGGAACCGGTCGGCGCGGGCCTGACCCGCATCTGGGACCTGCACGAAGTGATCGTCGACACACATACGCCGTTCCAGCACATGGTCATCGCTCGGACCGAGCAAGGCATCAGCCTGTTCTCCGACGACGACCGCCAGTCCACCGAGTTCTCCCAGCTGACCTACCACGAGGCGATGATGGTCCCGGCCTTCGCACTGGCCGGGAAGCTGGACAACGTGCTGATCATCGGCTCCGGCGAGGGCGTGGCCAGCCAGATGTCGGTCGCCGCGGGCGCCACCCGCGTCGATCACGTCGACATCGACCAGCTCGAGGTCGAACTGTGCGCCCAGCACCTGCCCTACGGCTACACCAGTGCCGAGCTTGCCGCCGCGGTCGAGGGCGAAGGGCCGATCACGGTCCACTACGCCGACGGCTGGGATTTCCTCGCCACGGCAGCCAAGGCCGGCACCCGCTACGACGTCATCGTGATCGACCTGCCGGACGAGCGCGTCGAGGACGCGCAGCACAACCGGCTCTACGAGGCGGAGTTCCTGTCCCGATGTCGTGCGCTGCTCGCGCCCGGCGGTGTGCTGAGCGCGCAGGCCGGATGCGCGACCATGTGGCGCAACGAGACGCTGAAGCGGTCCTGGCAGCGTTTCCACGAGCAGTTCGGCACCGTCGTGCACTACGGCAGCGACGAGCACGAGTGGTCGTTCCTGTTCGGCATGGTCGACCCGATCGACGACCCGGTCGAGCGCATGACCGATCGTCTGGCGCTGCTGCCGTACCAGGCCCAGACCATCGACGCGCGCGCGCTGGTGCGCGGCGCGATCGAACCGCACGCGCTGCGGGTGTAGGGCAGATCGACTCCGGACGCGCCGGTCGAATCCGGCGCGTTCGGCATATCCGGGCGGTGTCAGACCCGGGCCGAGTCCACGGGCGGCAGTTTCGGCTGCTCAGGCGGTGCGCTCCCCTTCGGCTCCTCGCCGCTGGGCCCGAACACCATGCCGTTCTTCCACGCGCTGCGTTCGAACATCCGCTGCAGCGGCGTGGCAACGAAGGTGGTCACCGTCGTCATGATCGCGAGCACGGTGTACAGCTCGGGCGTGATCAGCCCCGCCGACAATCCGACATTGAGCAACACCAGCTCCATCAGCCCGCGGGCGTTGGACAGCGCGCCCATGGCGCCCGCCTCCCGCCAGCCCATGCCCTGGGAGCGGGCCACCAGCCCGACCGCGCCGAACTTGCCCGCGAACGACACGACCAGCACCACCACGGTCATCACCAGCACCTGCGGCTCGAAGATGAGGCTCAGCTTCGTGTTCAGGCCGGTGTAGATGAAGAAGGCGGGGAGCAGCAGGTAGCCGACCAGCGGCTCGAAGCGGTCCCGGATCCGGTCCAGGAGCTCGCCGCGGGGCATGACGATACCGGCGACGAAAGCGCCGAGCACGGAATGGATTCCGACGACGTCGGTGACGCAGGCGGCCAGCAGCACCACCAGCAGGACCACGGTCAGCTGACCGACCGGCACTCCGCCCGCACGTTCGGTGTCACCGCGCCGCGGCGTCCAGGTCTCCAGCCGCGCCAGCCACCGGCGGGCGACGAAGACCATGAACAGCAGGTAGACCAGCCCGCCGCCGACCGCGAGGTAGACACCGCCCGGGCTGTCCTTCGCCGTCGCGACGACCACGGCCAGCAGCACCCACGCGCACGCGTCGTCGACGGCCGCGACGGCCAGCGACATCGTGCCGAGCCGGGTGTTCATCAGTCCGGAGTCGTAGACGATCCAGGCCAGGATCGGGAAGGCGGTGACCGCGACGGCGGCCGCGAGGAACAGCGCGCCTTGCCAGTCGGCCACCCCGTCGGTGAAGAATCCGCCCTGCACGGCCATCCACCAGCCGACCGCGCCGCCGAGCACCATCGGCACCGCGACGCCGGTCGCCGAGGTGGCCCCCGCCTGGCGCAGGTGTTTACCGAAGATGTCGAGCTGGAACGAGCTACCGACCAGGAACATGTACAGCACCAGCCCGATCTGGCCGACCACGTAGATGGCGGTCAGGTTCGGGTGGACGATGCTCGTGCCTCCCACCGCGAGCTTCGTCGGGAACAGCCACTCTTGCGCCTGCGGCCACGCCCAGCCGAGCACCGATGGCCCGAGCAGGAAGCCCGCGATCATGATGGCGACCACCTGCACTTGCCCCAGCCGCCGCAGCAGCGGCCAGAGCAGGCGGTAGGTCACCAGGATGACCACGATTTGCAGAAAGAAGTGGGTCGAGATTTCCAGCAGCGATGGCATCGCAGCTCCCCTCCGTCGAGCTGTGTCGGTCGTACCAGGATCTCGGACACCGATGAAAACGCAACGGCCTCGGTGTGACTCGTGTGCCGAGTTCGGGCGCCGCCGCTCAGCACGAGCTCGACGACGCCCGAATCATACCGTCAGGTAATGTTTTTCGCGGTTCAGGATTGCTGCTTGCGCCACTCTTCGACGTTCATCCCGCCGACGCCCCAGTCCGACAGCGCAACCTCGTCGATGACGACGAAGGTGCTCGCGGGCGCCTTGCCGAGCACGTCGTGCAGGAGATCGGTCACGCCCTTGATCAGTCGCGCCTTCTCCTCGCGAGTTACACCCTCATCGGTCACTTTGATGTTCACGTATGGCATCAGGCTGCCCTTCCCGAGATGAACCCGCCGTCGACGGGGAAGATGTGTCCGGTGGTGAAAGCGGCGTCGGCGAGATATAGCACCGCGGCGGTGGTCTCGGCGACCTCGCCGATGCGGTTGAGCAGGGCCAACCTGCCTGCGGCCGCTTCGTCGCCGTCGCCGTGCAACGGAGTGCGGATGATGCCCGGCGCGACCGCGTTGACCCGGATGCCGTCGGCCGCGAGTTCGGCGGCGAGGCTGGTGGTCAGCGCGTGCACGCCGCCCTTGCTGATCAGCGCCGCCGACGCGGGCAGCCCGGCGAGGGCGTGGTCGATCAGCACCGTGCCGATGTTCACGATGCTGCCGCCGGTGGCCTGCTCCAGCAACCGTCGCACCACGGCCTGCGTGGTGAAGTAAGTGCCCTTGAGGTTTCCGTTCACATAGCGGTCCAGTTCCGGCTCGGTGACGTCCACGAAGGGTGTGGCCCCGAAGATGCCCGCATTGTTGACCAGCACGTCCACGCCGCCGAACCGCTCGACGGCGGCCTGGACCAAGGCGGCACCCGTCGCGGGCGCACCGATGTCGCCGACCACCGTGGCTACCTGCCCGGGCGCGCCGAGTTCGGCGGCAACCCGCGAAAGCTTGGCAGTGTCACGCCCGTTGAGCACCACGTTGTCGCCGCGTTCCACGAACGCGCGTGCGATATCGCGGCCGATTCCACTCGAGGAACCGGTCACGATGACCGTCTTCGTCATTTCTCTCCTTCTCTCAATATACGACCGGTCGTCTTGGAATGGGTAAAGGAAAGACGCCGGCCAGAACAACCCTGACTCAGGGCAGGAAATAGTCGCCGAGCAGGCGATCCAAGCACTTGTTCAGCGGTGCGAGGGTGCGATCGATCTTCATCCTGATCACCGCACCCTCCCACGATTCGAGCAGCAGGTCGGCCAGCTCGGTGGCGTCGATATCGGCGCGGATCATGCCGAGCCGCTGCCCGTGTGCCAATTGCTCGGCGACGCGGTCGCGCCAAGCGCCCCACGCGGCCGACAGCGATTCCCGCAGCAGCTCACTGCCTTCCAGTTCGCCGCCCAGGTTCGCGATGAGGCAGCCGCCGGTGAAATCGGCCGCGACGAAATCGTCCATCAGCCGCCCGAAGAACGCCCGCAGCCCGCTCACGGGATCCGGCGCGGGGGCGAACGCCTCGGTCAGATTGCGCTGGACGCACAGCGAGTGATGCTCGATGATCGCGCGCCCGAAGCTCTCCTTGCTGTCGAAGTAGTTGTAGAACGACCCCTTCGGCACTCCGACCTTGTCCAGGACCTGTTTGAGTCCCGTGCCGTGGTAGCCGTTGGTCAGGAACCCGGCAGCGCCCTCCTCGACCAGAAGTCGCCGGGTGTCCTCACTACGTCTCGGTCGCGCCATGACCCGACTATACGACCGGTCGTCTGGAAATTGCAACCCGCACACCTCGACGAGGCATCACGGAGTGCCTTCCGCGGCCGGTGGAATATGGCGCCACCGCGCGGATCGTGCAGCGAAATGCCCGAGATGCTCCGCGGCGAACCGATCCCGTTGCCAATCAACCGGATCGGCGGCGGCCGTCCAGACGTAGGTCCACACCGGACCCACCCGGTCGCCGACGAGTATGCGGCGCAGGTCGTATTCGTCGTCCTCGAACGCGTCGAGGATCGCCCATTCCGCCGCGGTGAGACCATCGAGCACGGCGCCCCTGGTCAGCCCATCCGGCGCGACGACCAATCCGGGATAGATCCGCCTCGGTAGCGCGGCCGCGCGCCAGCCGGGCAGCTCGGCCGGTTCGAGGGACGGAATCCTTCCGAGCAGCGCCGCCAGCACTTCGGGAAATTGCAGCGTGCCGTAGACGAACAGCGCGTGATCAAGCCCCGACAGACCACCAAGCCGCCCGGGACCCAGCGCCGCCGATTCCATGTCCACTGCTCCTCTCACCCGCTACCCACTGTGCCCGTCCCGCGCGCTCGACGCAGGGGCGCCCGATCCCTACATCGGGCGCTGGGCGCGGATGATGGCGGCCAGATATTCGTAGTCGTCGGCACGGACGCTGGAGGCACGGAACGCGAGGCCGATGGTGCGCCCGGGCGCCGGGTCCGCGAAATGCGCGACATCCAGTGTGCCGCCGGCTGTTTCCGCCGCGACGGCCATCTGCGGAATCAAGGTCACACCGAGCCCGCCCGCGACACACTGCACCACGGTCGCCAGCGAGGCGGCCCTGGTATCGCCGACCGCGGCGGGGTGGGCATCGGCCGACCGGCACGCCTCCAGGGTCTGGTCGCGCAGGCAGTGCCCCTCGTCCAGCAGCAGCAGCGGCTGGGCGTCGAGCACCGACGCGGCCAGGTCCGTACGCCCGGCCAGTTCGTGGCCACGCGGGGTGACCAGCACGAATTCCTCGGTATAGAGCGGGATCTCGACCACGCCGGACAGGTCGGTGGGAACCGCGAGCAAGGCGACGTCCAAGACGCCCGTGCGCAGTCCGTCCAACAGCCGGGCGGTCTGGTCCTCGATGATCTGCGGGCGCAGTGCGGGCAGCCGCTTGCGCAGTTCGGGCAGCAACCCGGGCAGCACGTAGGGCGCCACGGTCGGAATGATGCCCATCCGCAAGCTACCGCCGAGCCCGTCGCCGGTCGCCGAGGCGACGAAGCGGTCGGCGGCCTCCAGCGTGGCCATCGCCTTGGGCAGCAAGCGCATTCCGGCGGCGGTGACCAGCACCCGCCTGGTACTCCGCTCGATCAGCTGGATCCCGAGCCCGTGTTCGAGCGCCGCGAGCGCCTGCGATAGCGTGGGCTGGCTCACACGGAGCCGGGCGGCCGCGGTGCCGAAATGGCGGTATTCCGCGACCGCTACGAACGCACGCAGCTGTGACAGGGTGGGCTGATAAGTCTGATCAGTCACGCCTATCAGTCTAGTGCGACTGATCACCTTTACCTTTTATCTGGGCTTCCGGCAAGATCACCGGTGAGCTTTTGCCCGCGGTCTGAGCACCGGGCCCGGCGGCGGTAGCTTCCGTGACCACGAAGGGCCCGCGAAGACCGCACATCGAAAACAGCGCTACAAAACAAACCTGACGAGGAGATGAGCATGGCCCTGCTGACCATCGGCGACCAATTCCCGGCGTACCACCTCACCGCGGTCATCGGCGGTGATCTGTCGAAGGTCGACGCTCAGCAGCCTGACGACTACTTCACCCGGATCACCAGCGACGACCACGCGGGCAAGTGGCGGATCGTCTTCTTCTGGCCCAAGGACTTCACCTTCGTGTGCCCGACGGAGATCGCCGCGTTCGGCAAGCTCAACGACGAATTCGAGGACCGGGACGCGCAAGTGCTCGGCGTGTCGGTGGACAACGAGTTCGTGCACTTCCAGTGGCGCGCGCAGCACGAGGACCTCAAGACACTTCCCTTCCCGATGCTCTCGGACCTGAAGCGTGAATTGGCCACGGCCACCGGCGTGCTCAACGCCGATGGCGTCGCCGACCGCGCCACCTTCATCGTCGACCCGAACAACGAGATCCAGTTCGTCTCGGTCACCGCCGGTTCGGTGGGCCGCAACGTCGACGAGGTGCTGCGGGTGCTGGACGCGCTGCAGTCCGACGAGCTGTGCGCCTGCAACTGGAAGAAGGGCGACCCGACCATCGACGCCGGTGAGCTCCTCGCGGCCAGCGTCTGAAACATCCCGGCGCACCAGGGTTTCCGGTGCGTCATCTTGTCATCGAGAAACGACCTGCCCCTACGGGGCTGACCTGAGCAGAGGAATCGCCGCATGAGCATTGAGAACCTGAAGAACTCCCTTCCCGAGTACGCCAAGGACCTCAAGCTCAACCTGTCATCGATCGCGCGCACCACGGTGCTGACCGAACAGCAACTGTGGGGCACCCTGCTGGCGTCGGCGGCCGCGACCCGGTCGGCGACCACGCTGCGCGAGATCGCCGAGGCCGCCGCCGACGTGCTGACCGCGGAGGCGTACAACGCCGCGCTCGGCGCCGCCTCGATCATGGGCATGAATAACGTGTTCTACCGGGGCAAGGCGTTCCTCGGCGGCCGCTACGACGATCTGCGCGCCGGGCTGCGGATGCAGATCATCGGCTCGCCGGGCGTCGACAAGGCGGATTTCGAGCTCTGGTCCTTCGCGGTCTCCTCGATCAACGGCTGTGCGCACTGCCTGGAGGCGCACGAGCACACGCTGCGCGAGGCGGGCGTGTCCCGCGAGGTGATCTTCGAATCGCTGCGCGCCGCGGCCATCGTGGCCGGTGTGGGTCAGGCCGTGCAGTCGACGGAGGCGCTCACCACCGCCGCGATCTGAGGTCGTCGTGGAGAGGCCCCGATCCGCGGATCGGGGCCTCTTCACGTTCCCGGTGTGGCCTGGACCACAGCTCGGTGCCGGGGCACCCGAGTAGGCTCGGCGAAATGGGCACCCAGCTTGACGTGGTCCGAGTGTTCACCGACGCCGCAGGCCGGTTCGGCAACGAACTGGGCATCGCCCGGGCCGCGGACGTGGCCACGGCCGACCGGCAGGCACTGGCGGCGAAGGCCGGCTACGCCGAAACCGTCGTGGTCGAACCACCGGTCGACGAGATCGCCGCGGTCCGGATCTACACGCCGACGGTGGAACTCCCGTTCGCCGGGCATCCGTCGGTGGGGACAGCGTGGTGGTTCGCCGCCCAGGGAACTCCGGTGCGGACGCTGGAGGTCCCCGCCGGTCCGGTGGCGGTGGAACTCAACGACGGGCTGACCTGGATCACCGCGCGCGGCGAATGGGCGCCTGCCTTCACCTTCCACCAGCTCGAAGACCCCGAGGAACTCGCCACCCTCCGTGCGGACGAGTTTCCCGGCGGCCCGCACTATCTGTGGAGCTGGACCGACGAACATCGCGGGACGCTGCGCTCCCGCATGTTCGCGCCGACCATGGGGATCGTCGAGGACGAAGCGACCGGCGCCGCGGCCGTGGCGTTGACCGCGCTGCTGCGCAAAAGCCTGGTCATCGTCCAGGGCAAGGGCTCCCAATTGTTCACCCAGTGGGATTCCGACGGCTGGGTACGCCTGGGCGGGCGTGTCGTCGCCGACCAGCCTGTCGTGATCTAGAGCCTGCTCAGGACTGCACCTCGCTGGCGCTCGGCTCCGTCGTGCGCGAGAGCGCGCTGTGCCCTCGGCTCGCTCGCTGACGCTCGCTCACGACTCCACCTGGCTGACGCTCGGCTCCGTCGTCCGCGAGAGCGCGCTGCGTCCCCGGTTCACTCGCTGACGCTCGCTCACGACTCCACCTCGCTGACGCTC
>NZ_BDBA01000119.1 GCF_001612745.1 Nocardia amamiensis NBRC 102102
CCGTCGTCCGCGAGAGCGCGCTGCGTCCCCGGTTCACTCGCTGACGCTCGCTCACGGCAGCGGCACGCCGACGATCGGCTCGGCGCTCGGCGCGTCCGAACCGCCCGCCGGTTCGATGCTCACCGCGAGCAGCTCGTCCGACCGGAATTCCGTCACGAACGGCCGATCGGCCGATGGTGTGTCGCTCAGCACCCCGACCGACCGTGGCTGCCCGTCGGAGCCCACCAGCCACACTTGATGCACCTGCCCCGGTGGCGGCGGCGCGACCTGGTCGAAAACGACGACCGCACGCCCGAGCTCCGGCGAGACGTTCACAAGCAGCGTGCCGCCACCGGCGACCGACCCGCGCACGGTCTGCGTATCCTGCTGGACGTCGACCTGGTTCGCCGCGGTCGGTGCCGGCGGCGAGTCGACGAATCGGGAGGTCACCACGGTGGTGCCGAGCACGAGGCATGCCGCGGCGGCTACCGCGACAGCCCACCGCGGCGGCCGCCGCCACGACGAGATCCGGGTGACCGGTTCTCCGGTGCCACGGTCGGGCAACGCCGCCAGAATGCGGCGTTCCAGTTCCGGTGGCGGCGCGTGCTCGTCGAGCACGGCCAGCCGTCCCATGATCTCGCGCACCTGCCAGACGGTGTCGGAGAATGCCTGACGCACGGCTGGGTCGGCGGCCGCCAGCCGAGCATCGATATGCCTGCGTTCGATATCGGCGACCGCGTCCAGTGCACACGGATAGGCGAGGTCGATGAGGTCCGCGTCCGCGCGCGGCGAGGTGTCAACCATCGGTGCCTTCCCCGGACAAACATTTCTCCAATCGCTTCAACCCGTCGCGGATGCGGGTCTTGATCGTGGGCAGGGGGACCGAGAGGTGGTCGGCGACCTCACGGTAGGTGTGCCCGCTGTAGTACGCCAGGACGATCGCTTCGCGCTGGGTGGGCGTGAGCATGTCCAGGCAGCCTGCCACCTGTTGTTCTTCGATGCGCTGGGCCACCGATTCGGCGACGACGTCGTGGGCGCGGCCCAGCTGCTCATGCGCGTAGACCAGCTCGCGGCTGCTGGCGGAGCTCTCCGCGCGGACCCGGTCCACCGCGCGGCGGTGCGCGAGCATCATGATCCAGCCCACCGGGCTGGCCAGCGTGGGGTCGTAACGGTCGGCCATCGACCACACCTGGAGGTAGACCTCCTGGGTCACCTCTTCCGCGGCGGCGTGACTGCGCAAGATGCGCACCGTCAGCCCGTATACCCGCGGGCTGGTGAGCTGGTAGAACTCGGTGAACGCGCCGCGGTCGCCCGCGCCCGCCGCTGCCAGCAGCGCGGCCAGTTCACGGCTCGCCAGACCCGCCCGTGCCCGGTCGCCCACGGCGGGCGCCGGGCACGTGGGCATCGGGTCGTCGGGTTCGTCCCGCTCGCGCGCCGGATAGCCGGACCCGTGTGGTGAAGCAGAACCGTGTTCGTTGCTCATCGCCGAATCCCCTGCCTGCATAAACAGGGGTTCGGTATGCACCAGGAGCCGGATTGGTCGCCCTGGTCAACCCGATACCGCGGCGACCAGCATGTAGGCGGTGCCCGCGTCCATCACAATGTGCGGCACCGCCGCCCATGGCCTGGCGGGTCCGGTGAGAGCGGCGACGCATCCACCGGAACGGATGAGGATCCCGAGCGGTCCCCGCTGGTGCGCGAGCGTCCACCCGCTGCGGGCTGCGAAGGCGACGAGCAGCGCGTCCAGGAGGAACAGCGCGGCGAGACCGAGCGCAGGACCGGTGGCGGGACCGCCCGCGTGCCCGCCGGCGGTGTGACCGGACATGGCGTAGAGCATCGCTGCGGTGGCCACGATGTGGTACCCGAGCGGGACCAACCGGTCGATCGGCACGGGTTGCTCCTGCGCGGCGTGCTCGGCGGCGCGGGTGACCAGCAGCGCGGCGAAGACCACCGCCATCGCCGTCAGCACACCGCGCAGCGCGTGCGGGCTCGCGCCGGATGGGAACAGCAGCATGCCGAGCATGACCAAGCACATCACCACATGGGCGGCGTCGGATTCGGCATGCTCGCCCGAAGTACTCGGTGGCGGAGGCGGTTCCGGGGCTACGTCGGCGAGGTCGACCCGACGACCGGGCAGCCACACCGCGACCGCCGTCACCCGTGCCAGCACGATCGCCGCCGCGATCAGGAACGCCGCCACCGCCATCCACCGCAATACGGCATACTCCTGCACGAATTGCGCCACACCCCACCACCTCTCATCACGGCGACCACCGGTCGTCGCTCTTCCATGCTCGCATCCCGAGGGGGTTAGGGTGCCCTTTTCGGTTGCGCCGCATTAACCTTGGACGCGCTCGCAGCCGGTGAACCGAGGTTCGCTGGGTGCGGCCGGCGCCGTGCCGGCAGGTCACGCTGCTCGCAGCCGAACAGCAGCGCACGGTAGATCCCCACGACGCCAGGAAAACTCATCCGTAACGACCCGATTTCCTGTGCGCGACAACGTTTCCAGAAGGGCACTACACCTGACGGGGGATCACTACCGCGCGGCGGTTCAGCTGGCCTGGCCTCTGCATCGACAGGTCGACCCAACCCCGACTGGGCGCGGGGCCGGACGGCGCGCCATGATGGACGAATGTCCGGCCAGATCGAGCAGTGTGCTACCGATACGGAGAACGGCGGGCTGCGCATCACCGTCGACGACCTGACCGGCCCCGCCGTCATTTCTCTACTCACCGAGCACCTCGCCGAGATGGCCGCGCACTCGCCCGCCGAGAGCATGCACGCGCTGGACCTCGCGGCGCTACGCCACCCTGGCATCACCTTCTGGACCGGATGGGACGGGCAGACCCTCGCGGGCTGCGCCGCGCTGAAGCGTCTCGACGACGAGCACGCGGAGATCAAATCCATGCGCACCGCCGAGACGCACCACCGCCGCGGCGTCGCTTCCACCCTGCTGCGCCATCTCATCGCCGAGGCCACCGCCCGCGGCTACCGGCGTCTCAGCCTGGAAACCGGGGCGCCCGACTTCTTCCGGCCAGCCCGTCGGCTCTACGCGGCCCACGGCTTCGACTACTGCGCACCCTTCGGTGACTACCGCCCAGACCCCAACAGCGTTTTCATGACCCGCATGCTCTGACCTCGCAAAGAGGCGGCGCAGCGTCGGGGCGAACACCGGTCGTGCGTGCGCGGCGAACACCGCACAGCTCGCTGACGCTCGGCGCCGCCATGACCGCGCAGGCGGCTATGCCAATGGTCCGCTCGCTACGCCCCGGATCTCAGGCTCGGGGTGTCTGCCGTGGCGCACCTTCACCAGGGCAAACGTTCTCGAGCCGCACGGCCTACGGCAAGCAGCGGCGGCGTGCCCGCATCCGCGTTCCCTCGGCGGATCTTCGCATATCGGCGACCAGCGACCGGGATCGAGCGGGCCCCCCGGCACCCGCTCGGCAACCGCGCCCGCCGCCTGGGAAAAAAATCCGGTGGCGGGCTTCGCTAGGCTGGTCGGGAAATGACCAGGACAGCCGCAACCGACTCCCGCGAACTTCGCACCCGCCTGGCGAATCTCTCCCTTCGCGACGAACACCGGTTGCGGCGTCGGCTCGACCGGGCCCGCGATGGCGACTTGAGCGCGGTGGAAGCCGAGATCACGGCGGCCGAACTCCGGGTCGAGGCGCGACGCGCGGCCGTGCCGCAGGTCCGCTATCCGGAGCAGCTGCCGGTCAGCGCCCGCCGCGACGACATTGCCGCGGCCATCGCGGCACATCAGGTCGTGATCGTCGCGGGCGAGACCGGTTCGGGCAAGACCACCCAGATCCCCAAGATCTGCCTCGAGCTCGGCCGCGGTATCCGCGGCACCATCGGACACACCCAGCCGCGCAGGCTGGCCGCACGCACCGTCGCCGAACGCATCGCCGAGGAGCTCGGTACCGAACTCGGCGACGTCGTCGGCTACACGGTGCGGTTCACCGACCAGGCCTCCGAGCACACGCTGATCAAGCTGATGACCGACGGCATCCTGCTCGCCGAGATCCAGCGCGACCGGCTGCTGCGCCGCTACGACACGATCATCATCGACGAGGCGCACGAACGCAGTCTCAATATCGATTTCCTGCTCGGCTACCTCCGGCAGCTGCTGCCCCGCCGGCCCGACCTCAAGGTGATCATCACCTCGGCGACGATCGATCCGGAACTGTTCGCCAGGCATTTCGCGGACGAGAAAGGCACTCCTGCACCGATTGTCGAGGTTTCCGGCCGTTCGTACCCGGTGGAGATCCGCTATCGGCCGCTCGCGCTGGAACTTCCGGCTGCCGGCGACGAAGACGACGAGGACACCCGGACCGTCGACCGGGACCCGGTGGACGCGATCGGCGACGCGGTCACCGAATTGTTCGCCGCGGGCGACGGCGACGTGCTGGTGTTCCTGTCCGGCGAACGCGAGATCCGCGACACCGCGGATGCGCTGCGCGATCTGAAAATGCCGCGCACCGAGATCCTCCCGCTGTATGCCAGGCTGTCTACCGCCGAGCAGCATCGGGTGTTCGCTCCGCACACCGGGCGGCGCGTGGTGCTGGCGACCAACGTCGCCGAGACCTCGCTGACGGTGCCCGGCATCCGGTACGTCGTCGACCCGGGGACCGCGCGCATCTCGCGGTATTCGATGCGGACCAAGGTGCAGCGGTTGCCGATCGAACCGGTGTCGCAGGCATCGGCGCGGCAGCGCTCCGGGCGGTGCGGCCGGGTCGCCGACGGCATCTGCATCCGGCTGTACTCCGAGGACGATTTCCAGGCCCGGCCCGCCTTCACCGAACCGGAGATACTGCGCACCAACCTGGCCGCCGTCATCCTGCAGATGACCGCACTCGGACTCGGTGACATCGAGAACTTCCCGTTCGTAGAGGCTCCCGACCGTCGCGCGATACGCGACGGCATCGCCCTGCTCGAAGAGCTGGGGGCACTGGCGCGACGCGACGGCAAAGCGAATGTCGCTGCGGCGCAAGAGGCGGACGGCGACCGCCCGGGCAAAGCAGCCCGCCGTGATGACGATGCGGGTTTGTCGCTGACGCCGATCGGGCGCGAGATGGCGCAGCTGCCAGTGGATCCCCGGATGGCACGGATGCTGGTGGAGGCGCACCGCAACGGCTGCCTGGCCGACGTGCTGGTCATCGTGGCGGCGCTGTCTATCCAGGACGTGCGGGAGCGACCCGCCGAGCATCAGCAGGCCGCCGACACCAAACACGCGCGATTCACCGTCGAGGGTTCGGACTTCCTGGCCTACCTCCGGCTGTGGGAGTACCTCGGCGGGCAGCGCAAGACCTTGTCGTCCAACCAGTTCCGGCGTATGTGCCGGGAGGAGTTCCTGCATTATCTGCGGATCCGGGAGTGGCAGGACCTGCACGGGCAACTGCGCACCATCACCAAGGGCCTCGGATGGTCCGCCCACGCGGAACCAGCGACGGCGCGCGGCGAAGCGGCCGGGCCGGATCGCAAGTCCGGCAATCGAAGACGCCACGGGGGCGACGGGCGAACCAGCGCGGCACGCGAGCGGTCGGCCACCGTGGCAGCAGCCGATAACGACGGTGTTCCTTGGGATTCCACCGCCATCCACCAAGCGCTGCTGGCGGGCATGCTGTCGCACATCGGTGTCCGGGAGGCGGAGTCCAGGGAGTTCCTCGGCGCGCGCAACGCCAAGTTCATGATCTTCCCCGGTTCGTCGCTGGCGAAGAAGCCGCCCCGCTGGGTGATGGCCGCCGAGCTGGTGGAAACATCCCGCCTCTGGGGCCGGATGGCCGCGAAGATCGAGCCCGAATGGGCCGAACGACTCGCGGGCGACCTGGTCAAGAGAACCTATTCCGAGCCGCATTGGTCGGCCAAGCGGGGGGCGGCGCGCGCCTATGAGCGCGTCACTCTGTACGGCATTCCGCTGGTGACCGGCAGGCCCGTCGATTACGGCCGGATCGACCCCGAGTTGTCGCGTGAGCTGTTCATCAGACACGCCTTGGTGCAAGGCGAGTGGCAGACCCGGCACGAGTTCTTCCACCGTAATCGCGCGCTGCTCGACGATGTCGCGGACTTGGAGCACCGCGCGCGCCGCCGCGACATCCTGGTCGACGACGAGGTCCTGTACGAGTTCTACGACAAACGCCTGCCCGCCGATATCGTCTCGGTGCGTCACTTCGACAGCTGGTGGCGCACCGCGCGGCGCACGGACCCCACGCTGCTGGACTTCTCCTCCGCCACAGTGATCAACGAGGGCGCCGCCGCCCTGGACCCGGCGGACTTCCCCGACTCCTGGCGTCAGGGCGAGCTCAGTTTCCCGCTCACCTACCAGTTCGAGCCGGGCAACGACGACGACGGCGTCACGGTGCGCATCCCGGTGGAACAGCTCGCCCACGTCCGCGCCGTCGGTTTCGACTGGCTGGTACCCGGGATGCGCGAGGAGCTGGCTGCGGCGCTGATCAAGACGCTGCCGAAGACGTTGCGCCGCAGCGTCGTTCCCGCGCCGGATTTCGCCAGCGCCGCCTTGGCCGCGCTGACGCCGCGCGCCGAGCCACTGCGCACCGGACTCGCGCGGGAACTGTCCCGATTGGGTTCGGTCTCGATCGCCGCGTCCGACTTCGATCCCTCCGCGCTGCCCGACCACCTGCGCATGACCTTCGCGGCCATCGGCGGCGACGGTACGACCATCGCTCGTGGCAAGAGCCTCTCCGCACTGAAAACGCTGCTCGCCGAACAAGTTTCCGCCTCGGTAGCCAGGGCGACGGCGGGCGCGGAACGCCCGCCCGCCACGGTGTGGACCTCCGAATCGCTCGGCACCGTCGCGCCGGCGGTGCGCCGGGAAGTGGCCGGCCAGACCGTCACCGGGTATCCCGCGCTGGTCGCGGAAGGCGACGGCGTGGCGGTCCGGGTGCTGAGCTCCGCCGCCGAGCAAGCCGCCGCGATGCGCCTGGGTACCAGGGCGCTGCTGCTGCATGCGCTGCCCACCGCGGTCCGCACCGCCACCGCGGGCTTGTCGCCCACGGACCGGCTTGCGCTGAGCCAGAATCCGTACGGCTCGCTGGAGGCGCTGATCGAAGACTGCCGCGCGGCCGCCGCCGACGAACTGCTCGCAGCCGCGGGCGGTCCGGTCCGCAGCCCAGCGGAGTTCGATGCTCTCGTGGCCCGGATTCGTCCGGACTTCGCCTCCGCCGTAGCGCGCTTCGTTCGCTTGGTGGTGCCGATTCTGGCGCAGGCCCATCAGGTTTCGGTGGCGCTGGCCCGGACGAGCGAACGTGACATCGCCGAGGACGTGCGCGACCAGCTCGACAACCTGGTGTTCCGTGGCTTCGTCGCCGAGCTGGGCAGCACCAGGCTGCGCGAGCTCCCCCGCTACCTGCGGGCCGCGGTGCTGCGCCTGGAAGCGCTGCCCGGCTCGGCGGTTCGCGATCGCCAGGGCATGGCCGAACTCGATCGGGTGCTGGGCGCCTACGACCGCCTGTCCGGTTCGCTACCGGAGCACCGCAGGAATGCGCCCGCTGTCGCGGACATCTGGTGGATGATCGAGGAACTCCGGGTCAGCCTGTTCGCACAGAAGCTCGGCACCCCATTCCCGGTCTCCGCCAAGCGAATCGAGAAGGCCATCGCCGCGCTGCGGCGCTGAGTCAGTCGGCGGCCGACAGCGCCTCGGCGCGCGCCTGGCGCATCTGGAGGATCTCGCGTTCGAAGTCCTCGGCCGAGGTGAACGACCGGTAGACCGAGGCGAACCGGAGGTAGGCCACCTCGTCCAAGTCGCGCAGCGGCCCCAGAATCGCCAGACCCACTTCGTGGCTGGGCACCTCGGGAGAACCCTTGGCGCGCACCGTGTCCTCCACCTGCTGCGCGAGCAGGTTCAGCGCGTCGTCGTCGACTTCGCGGCCCTGGCACGCGCGGCGCACGCCGCGGATGACCTTCTCGCGACTGAACGGCTCGGTGACCCCGCTGCGCTTGACCACGGACAGCAGCGCGGTTTCCACCGTGGTGAACCGCCGCCCACACTGCGGACAGGCGCGGCGACGGCGAATGGCCGCGCCTTCGTCGGCCTCGCGCGAGTCCACGACCCGGGAGTCTGGGTGTCGGCAGTACGGGCAATGCATCCGAGAAATCCTTCGTCGATGCGCATGCTCGCGTCCGGACCGGCTACCGATAGCGGTGATCGTTCCGGCGAGCACGTGTACAGAGGTCTATACCCCGGCACCAAGTATTCCCCGTTCGACACGCGGAATACCTGCATAACACTTCGAGAATACCCGCCCGGGTGCCCGGATCGTCCCGCTCACCCCCGGTCGAGGCCGGATCGGCGCCCTCATCCGGCGATCTGCCAGTGCCCGGTCAGGTCCGTGAGCAGGTCCGGCAGCCGTGCCGCCAGCCGGCCGCGGGCGAGCTTGCTCCAGAAGGGCTCGCCGAGGACGGCGCCGGCCACTGCGGGGTCGGACTCCATATCGATGTGGCGCGGGACCAGGTCACCGGTGATGTAGTCCCAGCGAGTCTCCCGGTCGGCCCAGTTGAAGTCGGGCAGCGGTGCGCGCAGCGCCAGGACACGGCCAGGAACGTCGGCGCGGACCGTGGCCGGGGCGAACACACCGGGTGCGCGGACGCCCGGGACGCCGGGTTTGCCGGCGACGGTGCTGACATAGGTCAGGACGCGGCCCATGGGTGCGCGGCCCGCCGCCGTCTCGTCCCACTGGTCGGCGACGATGCGGTTCTGCTCCCGGTCGGTCATCCGGATCAGCGCGTCGATGTAGCCGTTCCGCGAGCCCGCGGCGATCGACTGCCAGGCGGTGCGGATGTCGTCGTCGAGCACGCCCGCCGCGTACATCTCGTCGATGCCGCGCATCCCGAGTGCGATGTACGCCTCGTGCATAGGCACCAGGTCCGTGAAGATGTGCTTCTGCATGATCATCAAGCGGGTCTGGTACCAGGCGACGTCCCCGGCGCTCAGCCGGGAGCCCTCGGTGGCCAGCAGCCGGATGTCCGCCGGCAGCGCCCGCACCAATTCCGGCGGGGTGGCGCGCAGCAGATCGGCCACCGCGTTGCCGAGCTGATGGATGCCGGGGCCGTCGAGCACGACACCCACGTCGCTCATGTCGAAGAATCCGGAGGCAAACGACCCACCCGCGATCCCGGCCAGGCCCGCCCAGTAGAACTCCGGATGCTGGGTGGCCAGTCGCAGGTAATTGACGTACACCTGATTGAACGTGCGTTCGTTCGCCCGCGCGCCGCGACCGGGATCCCAAGCCGCCAGGTCGATTTCAGCGTTGCGGGTGGCGACCACCAACCAATACTGGTGCAACAGCGTCGCATATCGGCGTGGAGCGACGCCGTGGGTCCGCGCCTGCCGCAGCGCCTCCGCAAGAACTGCTTCGTCCAGCGGCAGCAGGGGATTCAGGCCACCCGCGCCCACACCGTCCCCGTTGACGGAGGGCAGTTCGAGGTAGGCCGCGTACCCGGGCTCCGCATGCGCGGCCGGCTGCGTGCCGAGTCCGAAGACAAGGCACAGGGACAATCCGACCGCCCGGGCGAAGGCCCGGCCCGAGCGGCCCGGGGCGAGAAGTGTCATGTGCTGAAAGGTCCCGATCTCATTCGGGCGGTGTTGCCCAGATCACGTTTCCAGCACGGTAGCAACACGTTCTAGTTTGACGATCAACAATTCCGGCCGCCTCCGGTGGCCGATTTCCCCCGGTCAGCGCGGGTGCTCAGCACCGTACCCCGCGGTACCGTCCACCACCGCGGGGACCGATCCACCGGACGCACCGCCCCATTCACCCGCCCGCGCATGCGCCAGTGCGATCAGACCCCCCACCACCAAGGCGGTGAGCAGCGCCGCGACGGCGAGCGCGGCGAACCCGATCTGCGCCTTCTCGACGCGACGCATCGGATGCGCGCCGGAGGCTCGCGGCCGCTCGAAAGCCCTTGCGCCGTCGCCATATCCGACCACACCGCCACCGGGGCGGGAATCGCGCGGGCGCCGATCGACCGCGGACCGATGCGTGGGCGTCAGCGCCCGCGATCGCGCGCCGCTATGCAGCAGTCGCCGGGCGGCGTCATACCCGAGATCGTCCTCCGCCGCGTCCAGGTGTGCGATGCGGCGGTCGAGCGCCGCGTCCGTCTTGCCGATCGATGGGGTGATCTCGCTGATCGCAGTGCTCATCGGACAAACCTCCGTAGTGGGTGCTCCGCCGCCGTTCGAGCCGATACTCGCCCGTTCGAACACTTGTTCCCGCTCTATTCGCTCAAGTGTTCGAAGAACTGATGTTCGATTTCTACCACGCCCGGTCCGCGAAGTCACCAGAAACGCCCGACATACGTCGAACAGATGTTTGATACATCGGCGTTACCGGACTAGATTCGAAGGACCGAAGACTTGACAAGCCAGGAAACACACACGCCGGGCGGACCGGCCGGCACAGCAGGAAAGGGCGGTTGCGGTGAGGCACACAGACGACACGGGTGACGAGACCGACATCGGCGCCGACTCGACGGGGACCGGGGCGGATCTCACCGTGCGTCAGCGCAAAGTGCTGGAGGTGATCCGGTCGTCGGTGAGCGAGCGCGGCTACCCGCCGAGTATCCGGGAGATCGGCGACGCCGTCGGCCTCACGTCCACCTCGTCGGTGGCCCATCAGCTGCGGGCCTTGGAGCGCAAAGGCTACTTGCGCCGTGATCCCAACCGGCCGCGCGCGGTGGACGTCCGAGGCTTGGACGAAGTGGTGCGGTCGGTGACCAGCCTGCCGGTCACCCCGGTGGGCGACGCCGAGGCCGTCGCCGAGGCCGATCGGCCGGTGCCCACGTTCGTCCCGGTGCTCGGCCGCATCGCCGCCGGTGGCCCGATCCTGGCCGAACAGGCCGTCGAGGACGTCTTCCCGCTGCCGCGCGAACTGGTCGGCGACGGTTCGCTGTTCTTGCTGAAGGTGGTCGGTCAGTCCATGATCGACGCGGCCATCTGCGATGGCGACTGGGTGGTGGTGCGGCAGCAGAACGTCGCCGACAACGGTGACATCGTCGCGGCGATGATCGATGGCGAGGCCACGGTGAAGACCTTCAAGCGCACCGGCAAGGATGTCTGGCTGATGCCGCACAACCCGGTCTTCGAACCGATCCCCGGCAACGACGCCCAGATCCTCGGCAAGGTCGTCACGGTCATCCGCAAGATCTGATCATCTCGAGGCGAAACAACAATGGCCGCGTGGTGATCCGCGCGGCCATTGATCGTCCCGGACGACAAGTCACATCACCGAGTGACCGGCCGCGCCGTCGAGCGGGCGAGCCGCCGGTTGGTCACTTCCAGCTGACGCGTTGTGCCCGCTTCCAGGCCGCGCACCTGCACGTCGTCGAGACGTCCGCATAGTCGCCCCCAGTGCACCGCGACCCACTCCCCCACCGACACGTCCGGCACCGCCGCATAGCCGTGCACCCGAATCGGCACGGGCTGCACCGTTTCCGGTGACAACGCCAGCCGCTGTCCGTCCCAGCCGAGCCTGCGACAACGCAGCGCGATCTCGTTGCCGGTGCGGTCGAGCACCGTCCCCCAGGTGATCCGGCAACTGTCGAGCACATGCAGCGGATACTCGTGGCCATGGCCGAGCAGCCGGGACCACGGGTACACGCCGAAGACGTGGAAGCAGTGGTTGGCCCCGGCTTCCTCGGCCAGCTGCGGGGTGAGATGCGTCCAGTACCCGCCCGCGACCGGGCCGAGCAGTGCCAGCAGCTCGGCGGTGAACCCGGCGGGGTCCAGCGCCGCGCCCACCCCGCCGCCCAGCCAATAGGACTCGACCAGGCGGCGATCCAGCGGATCGGCGATGCCGGTCATCGTCGCCATCACCTGGAGATAGGGCCACGCGCCGCTGAACCGGCGCGCCACCGCACGCACTTGCTCATCCGACCCGTCTCGCAAGGCGGCCGCGTCCGGTGGCCCGCAGTAGCCGAGCCGATTGGGCTCGTAGGCATACCGGGCGAACATCTCCGCTCCGCGACTGGACATCAGCAGACCCTTTCACCGCGGCGGTCGGGTGCCCACCGCTGGTCGAGCCGGCCGAATCGCCACACCGCGACGGCGGCGATGCCGAGTTTCGCGGCCAGCAGTGCGATCAACTCCTGCGCGCCGATCAGCAGGGCGACCGCGACCGACAGCCCGGCGACGCCGCGCCGCTGCCGCCGGGCCGATGGGACCGGCGACGCCGCGCGAGTGTCGGCGATCCGTACGATGACGCACCTCACCTTCTCGCTCCGGACCCGGCCGGGCGCGCCGGGTCAGCAGATTCGCGGAAGCTGTTCGCCCGCAGGCAGATCCACCACGCGAGTGCCGCCGAGCGCCGTGCGGGCAACCACCATCCCGGGATGCTCCGAGACACACCGGCCGATGGCCGCGGCCTGCGCGCCCAGCGGATGTTCCCGCATGGCCGCGAGCACACGGTCGGCGTCCTCGGGCGCGACGAACGCCAAGAGCTTGCCCTCGTTGGCCACATACATCGGGTCCAGTCCGAGCAGCCCGCAGGCGTCGCGCACCGCGTCGGGCACCGGAAGATGCCGCTCATCGAGTGCCACACCGACATTCGCCGCGCGCGCGATCTCGTTCAGCGACGCCGCGACGCCGCCGCGCGTGGGATCGCGCAGCACGTGCACGTCGGCTCCGGTGGCCAGCATCGCGGCGACCAGGCCGTGCAGCGGCGCGGTGTCGCTGAGCACGGTGGTGCCGAACTCCAGTCCCTCCCGGCAGCTGAGCACCGCTACGCCGTGCACGCCGATGTCACCGCTGACCAGCACGATGTCCCCCGGGGTCGCGCGCTGTGGCCGGATGTCCACACCGGAGTCCACCAAGCCGATTCCGGTGGTGTTGAGGTAGATACCGTCGCCATGCCCGGCGTCGACCACCTTGGTGTCGCCGGTGACCAGCCGCACTTCCGCCGCCAGGGCCGCGGTGCCGACGTCCTGGGCGATGCGGGCGATGTCGGCGAGCGCGGTGCCCTCCTCCAGGATGAACGCCGTCGACAGCACCATCGGGCGTGCACCGGCCATGGCCAGGTCGTTCACCGTGCCGTTGACCGCGAGCTCGCCGATCGTGCCGCCGGGGAACACCATCGGCTTGACCACGAACGAGTCGGTGGAGAACGCCAGCCGTGCGCCGCCGAGCGTGACCACCGCGGAGTCGCCCATATCCGCGTGCGCGGCCGCGCCGAACGCGGGCAAGAACAGATGCTCGATCAGTTCGCCGGACATGGCGCCGCCGCCGCCGTGCCCCATCACGATGTTCGGCGAGTCCCGCAGCGGCATCGGGCAGACCCAGCCCTCCATGTCGATCGTGGCGGGGGCGGTGACGTCCTCACGCATGGGCCACCTCCGCGGGCAGGTCCAACCGCCGGTACAGGTAGTAAGCGGCGCATGCGCCTTCGGAGGACACCATGGTGGCGCCCAACGGGTTTCGCGGCGTGCACTGCTTGCCGAAGGCCGCGCATTCGTTCGGTTTGATCAACCCCTGCAGCACTTCACCGGAGCGGCAGATCGTCGACTCGGCGGTGTGCAGGTCACCCACGGCGAACCGGTCTTCGGCATCGAATTCGCGATAGCGCTCCGACAGCCGCCAGCCGCTGCGCGGAATCATCCCGATGCCGCGCCAGGCCCGGTCGGTGACCTCGAAGACGTCCTGCAGCATGGTCTTCGCCGCGGGGTTGCCCGCCGCGGACACCGCCCGCGGATAGGCGTTCTCCAGTTCGTGCCTGCCCGACTCCAGTTGCAGCACGGTGCGCCGGATGCCCTCCAGGATGTCCAGCGGCTCGAAGCCGGTGACCACCATCGGCACCCGGTACTTCTCGGCCAGCGGCGGGTATTCGTCGGTGCCCATCACGGTGCACACGTGCCCGGCGGCGAGGAAACCCTGCACACGGCAGGTCGGTGACTCCATGATCGCGGCGATGGCCGGTGGGACGAGCACGTGTGATACCAGCAGCGAGAAATTCCGGATACCGAGCCGTTTCGCCTGGTACACCGTCATGGCGTTGGCCGGGGCGGTGGTCTCGAATCCGATGCCGAAGAACACGACCTCGCGGTCGGGATTCTCCCTGGCCAGGTTGAGCGCGTCCAGCGGGGAGTAGACCACCCGCACGTCGCCGCCCTCGCTCTTGACCTGGAAGAGGTCCTTGGAACTGCCGGGCACACGAAGCATGTCACCGAAGGAGCAGAAGATCACTCCCGGTTGCGCGGCGATCTCCAGCGCCTTGTCGATCACCTCGAGCGGGGTGACGCAGACCGGGCAGCCGGGGCCGTGGATCATCTCGATCTGGTCGGGCAGCAGCTGGTCGATGCCGTGGCGGATTATCGAATGGGTCTGTCCGCCGCAGACTTCCATGATCGCCCAGCGGCGGCTGGTCGCGGCGCGGATCCGCTCGAGCAGGTGTCCGGCCAGCTCGGGGTTGCTGAATTCGTCCAGGTACTTCATGACGTCGCCTCCGGTTCCTCGCGTGGTGGCTCGGCGGCGGGGTTCTGCACACCCGCCTGCTTCGCGGCGATCTCGAAGCCGTCGCCGAATTCCTCGTTCAGTACGCCCAAGTGCTCGAACTCGGCCAGGGTCCGCAGCGCGGACTCCTCGTCCAGCCGCTGGATCGCGAAGCCGACATGGACCACGACGTAGTCGCCGACCGCCGCGTCCGGGATGTATTGCAGGCACACGTCCTTGTGCACACCGCCGAAATCGACGACCGACATCAACGTGCCGTCCCGCTCGTGCAGGCTGAGCACTTTGCCTGGTACCGCAAGACACATCGTTGTTCTCCTTCGCTCATCCCTCGCTGCCGGCGAGGAGTTGGCCGAACGCGAGGCCGCCGTCGTTGGGCGGCAGGCGACGGTGGGTGATCACGGTGAAACCGTTGTCCCGCAGCAGCGCACACGAGCGCGCGAGCAGCAGGGCGTTCTGGAACACTCCGCCGGACAGCGCGACAACGGTCGCGGGCCCGGCGTAGCGGACTGCGAGATCGAGCACCAACCGGGCCAGGGCCGCGTGGAACCGCGCGCCCACCACCTCGGCCGGTGCACCAGCGCGCACATCGGCCACCACGGCCGTGAGCACCGGCGCGGGATCGATGACGGCGGGATCGCCGTCGTCGATGTGGAAGCGGTATTCGGTGGCGCCTTCCTCGCCGCGGCGCGACAGCCCCTCCAACTCGATTGCCGCCTGGGCTTCGTAGTCGACCGCGTGCCGCACGCCGCACAGCGAGGACACCGCGTCGAACAACCGGCCCATGCTCGAGGTCGGCGCGCAGCCCAGCCCGGTCCGGAACTGATGGGCCAGCACCGATCGCTCGGCGACCGGACACGCGGCGACCGCGGGAATCTCCTGCGCCCATTCGATCCCGGCCCCCCACAGGTGCGCCAGTGCCATCCGGTAGGGCCTGCGTACCACGAGATCGCCGCCCGCCAGCGGCACATACTTCAGGTGGGCGAGGCGCCGGTAACCCTTGTAGCCCGCGAGCAGGACCTCGCCGCCCCACACCGCACCGTCCGGACCGAATCCGGTGCCGTCGAAGGCCATCCCGACCACCCGCTCGGTGGGGCCGAGTCCGTGCTCGCCCATCACGGCGGCGATGTGCGCGTGGTGGTGCTGCACGGTGTACACCGATCGCTCGCCCGCGTGCCTGCGCGCCCAGGCGGTGGAACGGTAGCCGGGATGCGCGTCGGCGACCAGCTGCGCGGGGCGGACCCCGGTGAGCTCAGCGAGGTGCCGCTGCGCGGCGTCGAAGGACCGCAGGGTCGCCAGATCGTCCATGTCGCCGATGTGCTGGCTGAGCCAGGCGTAACGGCCGTCGGCCACCGCGCAGGTGTTCTTCAGGTCGGCGCCGACCGCGAGCGTCGGCGG
>NZ_BDBA01000120.1 GCF_001612745.1 Nocardia amamiensis NBRC 102102
GGGCCGCGAACGGGCAACGCACGGTCTCGCTTCGCTCGAAAGTCTGAGCTGGGCCCATGTGGTCGTGTGGGGTGACAACCGCAGAGCCTGAGTGTTCGCCGTTCATGGCTCACCCTCGGCTCAGGTCAGCAAGCGCAGTCACTCCGCCTGCACACGGCATTCCGCTCCTGTCGTAATCGCACGGAGTCCACGTACGCCCTCAGGTCGAGACGGCGATCGCGCCGGTCGCGTCGATCTCGGTGCGGCGGTCCCGGTCCGACGCGGTCGCCAGGACGGTGGCCAGGATGCGGCGGCCGGTCGGGAGGATGCGGACCGTGACCGAGCCCTCGTTCGCGGCGTCCAGCTCGCGGGTGGCCGCGTCGATCACCTGCTGCCGGACCGGGGCCGGGACGCCGGCGAACCCGCCGTCATCGAGCAGGACCACTTCGACGCCCCGCGAGCGGGCCCCGCGCGCGGCACTGCTGAGCTGGTCGGTGACCAAGTGGGGGGCCCGAAGTCCGTCGCGCAGCTCGGCTTCCAGCAGTCGGCACTGTTCGCGCTCGGAGGCCGTGAGTTCGTCGCCGTCGGCGATACGTTCCAGGATCGGGCGCGCCACCGCGTCCAAGCGGGCAAGCTGCCGGTTGCGTTCCCCGTTCTCCGCGGCCATGGCAGCCTCGGCGGCGGCGCGCATGGTCGCCTCCTCCCGCAGCAGGCGCAGCGAACGCTGCGTGGGCCGCATGATCGCCGCGAACAGCGACACCCCCGCGACCGTCGCGACCGGCACGATCGAGCCGACGACCACGCCGACCTCCAGCCCAGTGACGGTACTGGCGACCGCGATCACCACGCCGATGCCGGCGACGCCGAGCCAGGCCGCAGCCATCCGGCGCAGCACCAGCACGGCGAGCACGTACGACGCGGCGAATGCTGTCCAGACTTGCTTCGACCAGCCGTTTTCGACGTCGAACGAGGTCAAGATCGTGGCCACCGGTCCGGCGGCGGCGACGAACGCGGTTGCGGGCCATGGCAGCGGGTCGACCGGCGACGCCACCACCAAGACGCCGGCCAGCGCCAGCACGACCAGCGCCGCGATGGCCGCGACCAGCGGCGTACCCGAGAAATTCCGGACCATGTACAGCACGATGGTCGCCTCCAGGATGCCCAGGAACAGCCAAGCCGCCCGGCCGCGCAGGCCGAGCAGATCGCGCAGCCCGAATTCGGTGTCCTGCTCAGCCATTGCCGCCCCACACCAGCGTGACGGTCGTTCCCTCGCCCGGCTGGGACTCCACGAAGCCGGCGCCGCCCGCCAGCTGCCGCATGCGGCCGAGGATGCTCACCGAGATACCGAGCCGATCGACGGGCACCTCGCTCAGATCGAAACCCGCGCCGTCATCGCGGAACACCACGCGGATACCGCCGGCGCTGATCGTCACGGTGACGGTGCGCCGGACCTCGCGCCCCGCGACAGTGGCGTGCCGCAGACTGTTGCGCGCGGCCTCGGCGAGCGCGGCGGCGATCGTGCTCGCGGCCGCGACCGGCAGGTGCAGATCGTCGAATCCGGTCCAGCGCCGCGCCGTGAACCGGATGCCCGGGTTCACCTCGTGCACGGCCGAGCGCAGGAATCCGATCGCGGACTGCGCGTCCAGCTGGTCGGGTTCGGTCTCCCCGACCTGGCATTCGTCGAGCTGTTCCAGGGTTCGCTCGGCTTGCCGGCGCAGTACCGGCGATTCGGTCCCGGCACGCGAGGCGTCCAGCAGGGTGGACAGCACCGCGTCGTGGATCAGCGCGGCGAAGCGCGCGCGTTCCCGCTCCCTGGCCGCCGCGCCTGCGACGGCCGCCGCCCGGCTGCTCTCGATCGCCGACTCCCGATCCACCCGGTCGGCCGCGGCCCTGGCATAGATCACACACCACAGGAACAACGCGCTGAGCCCGGCAGCCCTGGCGAAATCGCCGAGCAGCGCCAGTGCGGTGGTTTCGTGCAGCGCGACCAGGTTCGCCAGCGCACTGAAGGCGGCGCCGACGATCAGGTACGCGGCGGCGAACGGCGGACGCAACGCGAGCACGGCCGCCAGGACGCCCAGCGGCAGCATCCGGTACAACCACACCGAGGCCGCGCCTTCGGCGTCCGGCCCGGCGTACGCGAACGGCACCACGGCCATAGCGGCGAGAAAACTCACCGCCGCCGCACCGGCGACCAACTGAATCGCGCGCCGACCCCGTGCGATCGAGACCACCGCGAGCACCGGGAACCACCCGAAGGCCAGCACCACCTCGACGATCGTCCAGCCGGCGGACACGAACCGGCTCTGGTCGGCGATCTCGGGAAGCTCGACAATCGCGGCGATCACCCCGGCGATGCCGATGGTGAGTCCCAGCCTGCGGAGGATGCGATCAGCAGCGGCCTCGGAAGTCTTCTCGCGGGACAGTGCGGCGACACTGCAGCGCCAACGGCTCGGACGGAGCCGGTCGAGCAGCAGAGAGCGGGAGTGCGACGGGGTGTCCAGCCTGCTGGACACGGTCATCCGCGCGGATGCCGCTCGGGAACCGGGAGCCATCCGTCCTCTACGGCCCGCTTGTACAGGTCGGTCTTGGTCGGCGCCGGGCGACCGGCGTCGGCGTACTTCTGGCGAATCCGGCCGAGATAGTCGTTGACCGTCTGCTCGGACAGACCGGTCAACCGCGCGACCCGGGAGGCCTTCTCCCCGGACGCGTACAACGTGAGCACTTCTTCTTGACGCGGGCTCAGACCCACGTCGGACAGTTGCGGGTCGCCATCGATGGCGGCCGCCCAATCGGTGGTGACCACTTGTTCGCCGGAGGCCGCACGGCGCACCGCCGCGACGACCGTGGGCACGTCCTCGGATTTACGCACGACGCCGAGCACACCGGCCCGCGCGGCCGAGCGCACCAGGAAGGCATTGTCCGCGCCGGTGAAGACCAAGACTTCGATGCCGCGCGCACGCAGCGCGCGCACGTTGTCCTCGGGCGAGGACCCGTCGGCCAACCGCAGATCCAGCACCACCAGATCCAGTGGTGCGGCACCGTCGGCGGCGGCGAGCAGCTCCGGCACGGTGCCTGCGGTCAGCACCAGATCGAGGTCGGTTTCCGGCGCAAGCATCGCGGCGAGACCGATCGCGACCGATTCGTGGTCCTCGACCAATCCGATCCGGCGCGGCGCGTTCTCGCCCCCTTCGGCCCACGTCACCTGACTCTCCCATCCGAGCTACTCACATCCCCACCGGAACAACAGCCATGACAGTATGCCGGTCCACGGTGCGGAAAGTCAGACACCAGAAATCGGGGGACGATTCAGGCCATGAGTCCGGCGGCCAACGTCGCACCGAGTTCCCAGCACCGCTGCAGGTCCTCCTTGTCGGGTGGACCGGACACCGCGACAACGGCGGCGGCCTGCTCCCAGCCCAGCCCGGTGGTCACGCTGACCACGCCGCGTTCGGCGCCCTCGGTGCCTTCGTTCCCGTGCAGGTACAGGCCGTACGGGCGCCCCCGGGTGGAATCGAGGCACGGGTAGTAGAACGTGTCGAACGCGTGCTTGAGCGCACCGCTCATGTATCCCAGATTCGCCGGGCTGCCGAGCAGGTACCCGTCGGCGGCCAGCACGTCGGACGCGGTGACGGCCAGTGCCGCGCGGCGTACGACCTCCACGCCTTCGATCTCGGGGTCGGTGGCCCCGGAGACGACAGCCTCGAACATCGCCTGCATGTGCGGGGACGGCGTGTGATGGATGATCAGCAACCGGGCCACCCTGCGATGGTATCGGCCGCGGTGGTCAGGTGTTGTCGCGCTCGTACCGCTCCAGCGCGACCGCGCGGCGCATGGTCTCGCGGGCTCTGGTCCGGTCACCCGCGTAGTCGTAGGCCCGCGCCAAACGGTAGGAGACCCGCCAGTTGTCCGGATCGGCTTCCCATTCGGCCTTGACCTTCGCGAACAGTTCGTCGGCGGCCGCACGCTCGATGCGGCCGGACGGAAGGCGCGGCAGCTGTTCGGTCTCCAGCTCGAGACCCTCGTCGCGGATACGCCGCGCCAAGTGCTGATGCGCCAGCGCCGCGCGCACCGTGGCCGCGACGATCCAGACGCCCAGCAGTGGCAGGATCAGCACACCGACACCGATGACAATCGCCGCCACGTCACCGGAACCGATCAGGCTGAACGCGATCCGGCCCAGCAGCAAGAAGTAGAAGCCGAGCACCAGCACGAGCGCCGCGATCAACGCGACGACCTTGACGACCTCCGCGCCGCCCTTCGGCTCGACCGGTTCCGCGCTGCTCACGACCGCTCCTCGACCGGGCTCGGCGCCATCCCGAGCAACCACGCCCGATGACCTCGATTCACTCGCCGGCCGGCACGAGCGAGTGCTCGGCCGGGTCCATAATCCACTCGCCTGCGCTCGTTCACAGGTCCAGGAACGGATCGAGTCCGACGGTCAGGCCCGGACGGTTGGCGATTTCACGCACACCGAGCAGTACACCGGGCGCGAAGGACGAGCGATCGATCGAATCGTGCCGGATGGTGAGCGTCTCCCCCTGGGTGCCGAACAGCACCTCCTGGTGGGCGACGAGACCTGCCAGACGCACCGAGTGCACCCGCACCCCGTCCACGTCGGCGCCGCGAGCGCCCTCGAGCTCGGTCGTCGTCGCGTCGGGGCTGCCGCCCAGCCCCGCCTTGTCCCTGGCTGCGGCGATCAGTCCCGCGGTGCGGTAGGCGGTGCCGGACGGCGCGTCCGCCTTGTTCGGGTGGTGCAGCTCGATGACTTCGACCGAGTCGAAGAACCGTGCGGCCTGCTCGGCGAAACGCATGGACAGCACCGCGCCGATGGCGAAGTTCGGTGCGATCAGCACGCCGACGTCCGCACGTCCGGCCAGCCAGCCGCGCACCTCCGCCAGGCGGGCCTCGTCGAACCCGGTGGTGCCGACCACCGCGTGAATACCGTGCTCCACCAGGAACCTCAGGTTCCCCATCACCACGCCGGGATGGGTGAAGTCGACGACCACCTGTGTGCGGGCGGCAGTGAACAGGTCGAGCGGATCGTCCTTGTCGACTTCCGCGACCAATTCCAGATCATCCGCCGCCGTCACCGCCGCGCAGATCGCCTGTCCGACTTTGCCACGCGCCCCGAGCACTCCGACCCGAATGGTCACCGCACCTCCTCGTTCCGCTTCGGTCGATGTCAGCCTAGTGTGCGCCGCCGAACGGAATCCGCCCGCAGCCCCGCGCCGGGCGCCCCCGCCAGGTTCGCCGCCATTCGCTGCAGCATCTGCACGGTTTCGCCGAACTGCTCCTCGGTGATGCCGTCGGCCATCTGCCGCCTGCGCCGGCCGATCCGGACCCATGTTTCGTCGTGCGTCACTCGTCCCGCCTCGGTCAGCGACAGCACACCCCCGTCGTCGGAAACCAGCCCCTCGTCGAGGAGGTCGGCCAGTTCGGTTGGCCATTCGGCGTCGTCGGACCAGAAGGTGTCGAGTGCGTCGCGGACGTCGTCGGCGTGCTGCGGCCCCTCCGCCAGCGAGTGCAGTGCCTGCCAGCGCCTGCGGCCGAGCCCGCCCGCGGCGAGATCCTCGTCGAAACGCTGGTTGATCAACCGGTCGAGTTCCACGAGCCAATATCCGATCCCACGCTGGATTGCCATCACGGCTCCTTATATGTGTATAGACAACTGCATGTAGTATGACATGCATTGATCGAACGTGGCAGGCTGGGCGAATGGACGAGCACGACGCGAGCACCGTTGCCGTGGAGGCGGCCATGGTCCGGATCCGGCGCAGGCAGACGCGTGGCGCGCTCGGCGACGGCGCGATTCCCGTCGCCGTGTTCCGCGTGCTCGACGCCGTCGCCGACGGTGCCGGCGACACGGTCGGCGCACTCGCTCCCGCTCTCGGTGTCGATCAACCGCGCGCGAGTCGCCTGGTCGCCCAGGCGGTCTCGTCCGGATTGCTGGAACGGGTCGCCGACCAGCGCGACGGACGGCGCGCGGTCCTGCGCCTGACCCCCGCCGGACGCGACGCCGTCGCCGCCGCCAAGGCCGGGCGTCGTGCCGCCATGGCCGCCGCCATGGCGGGCTGGACCCCGAGCGAGCGCGCCGACTTCGCCCGGCTGCTCGAACGGTTCGTCGACGCGATGGACCGGGCCGCCGAGTGAACGGCAGACCGGGCCGGACGTGTCAGTCGAAGACGATCACCTGGCGCAGGGCGTGGCCCGCGGCGAGTTCGTCCATGGCGCGGTTGATGTCGCCGAGGCCCACACGCGCGGACACCAGCCGCTCCACCGGCAGACGTCCCGACCGCCACATGCGGACGTACTCGGGGATGTCGCGCGAAGGCACGGCGGAACCGAGATAACTGCCCACGATCGAACGCCCCTGCGCGACCAGGGCCAGCGGCGAAATGCTCGCACGGGCATCGGGTGCGGGAAGCCCGACGGTGACCGTGGTCCCGCCGGGCGCGGTCGCAGCGACCGCGGTCTCGAAGGCGCGGATATTGCCAGCGGCCTCGACCACGACTTCGGCCTGCACACCGAGCTCGGCGACCTCGGCCGGGGTGTACACCGCGTGCGCCCCCAATTCCCGTGCGAGACCGAGTTTGTCGGGCACGGTGTCCACCGCGATGACCTCATGGCCCTTCGCGGCCAGCGACACCGCGACCAGGACCGCCGCCATACCGACACCGCCGAGACCGACGACCATGATCCGGTCGCCGAGACGCGGCTTCGCCGAATTCAGCAGAGCGCCGCCGCCGGTCAGCACCGCGCAGCCGAGCACAGCCGCGACCTCGGGGGGCACGTCGTCGTCGACCGGGACCACCGACCTGCGGTCCACCACCGCATGCGTGGCGAAGGCGGACACGCCCAGGTGATGGTGCACTTCGGCGCCGTCGCGGAGCAACCGCCGTCCTCCGCCGAGCAGTTCACCCGCGTTGTTGGCGATGCTGCCGGGCACGCAGGGCGTGCGGCCATCGGTCGCGCAGCCCGCGCATTCGCCGCAGCGGGGCAGGAACGTCATTACGACGCGCTGCCCGGCCGCGATATCACTGTCGCCGGGACCGACCGACTCGACCCGTCCCGCCGCCTCGTGTCCGAGCAGCATCGGCACCGGCCGCACCCGGTTGCCGTCCACGACGGACAGGTCGGAATGGCACAGCCCCGCCGCTTCGATCCGGACCAGCAGCTCCCCGGGGCCCGGTTCGCGCAGGTCGAGGTCGCATACCGTGATCGGCGTCGATTCGGCGAACGGTGCAGGCGCCGCGATCCGTTCCAGTACCGCGCCACGAATCCTCATTCCGCCGAGTTTAGTTCGCAGGGTGGTTCCTCCGGCACTGGCGGCTTCTGGGATTCGGTGCTATCTTCGCCGATCGTGACGGTGCTCCCGTTGGCCGCCTTGTACCGAGCCCGGGGTCGGGACCGTCACGTCTCAGAGGAGCAATTCCACTGTCCGTACAGTTCAACCACACCATTGTCGGTTGCCACGACAACCGCGAGTCCGCCGAATTCTGGGCGGATATCCTGGGCTTGGAAGTCGGAACACCGTGGGGACCGTTCATTCCGGTGTCCCTCGCGGACGGCGTCACCTTCGACTTCGCGAACGTGCCGCCCGATGTCGGCGAAATCCAGCCCCAGCATTACGCGTTCCTGATCTCCGAGGCCGAGTTCGACGCGGCCTACGCCAAGATCCAGCGCTATCGACTCGATCATTGGGCCGATCCGCGCCGGCAGCATCCCGGCGAGATCAACCACAACGACGGCGGGCGCGGCGTGTACTTCCTCGACCCCGGCGGTCATTACCTGGAGTTGATCACCGTCCCATACGGCGGCTTCTGATCTCACTGGACGTACGATGCGGCGCATGGGTGTCGATCTTGTCGGCGTGGTCGAGCGGTTGCATGCCGATCTCGCGACGTGGCTGGGCTCGCAGGCGCCGGTCGAGGTGTTCGAGCGGTTCGCGGCGGCGCAGCACGAGCGGTTTTCCATGGTGACGACCGGCGGCGACGTGCTGAGCCGCAGCGAGCTGATCGCCGCGGTGCGCCGAGCCGGGAACTCCGTGCCCGGGATGACCATCGAGGTGTCCGAAGTCGAGGAACTCCTGCGGTCGGAGAGCGTGGCGGTGGTTCGTTTCCAGGAGACGCACCGAGCGCCAGGAAGCGTGACAGGACGTCGGGTCACCGCGGTGCTGACCATCGATGAGCCAGGCGGAGTGCGCTGGTTGACCGTGCAGGAAACCGAAGCGCCAGTGGACTGACTGCCTGCTCACCGGGATCTGGTGCCCGGTGCACCGAGCGTGCGCGAGGTATGGGAAACCTGCGCGCCAGGACCCGGCGCAACAATGCGTCCGCGGACGCATCACCTAGACGGAACCTGTTCGAACACAACCACTCCGGCAATGCGAGTTCCTCGCTGGATGGGACGGTCCGGGCGATCCGGGCCGACTCGACCGGCGAGGAATCCGGCACCGCCCCGAGTCCTGTTGCGGTGATGCTGCACTCGGGGCGGCTCGGCCGCTGTCCTCGAGTGTCGGCGCATGGCATCTACCTCCGTTCGGGCGGGCAGCTCGCCGGCTGCCAGGTGGACAGGCATCGACAGCACGATCAGGCGTAGAGCTTGGCGAGGAACGCGGTCATGTTGTCGCGCACCCGTTGGATCTTCTCCTCGAGCGTGAGATCTTCTCGATAGCGGCTCCCGAGCGCGGGACGCTTCTTGTTGCGCGCGTACAGCGGGCAGGCGAGGTCGGTGCACATGTAGGTGCCGACCGAGTTACCTCGGCGCCCGGATTCCCCCGCCTTGTGCGCGGTCATCAGGGAAACGCCGCCGCCGGTGTGGCCGGTCAGGCAGATCGTGCACATCTGCGCCCGGCCGTTGCCGCCGGTGGCGTAGCGCAGTGCGACGCCGATCAGGTGGTCATCCTGCGGGACGACAAGGTAGCCCCGACCGGGTAACGAGGGATCGCTCCAGCCGAGAAAGTCCAGATCGTCCCATGGCCGCTCGTCCAGGTCCCTGGGCACGGGCAGCCGCTTGGCATCTCCCTTCGAACAGTTGACGAACGACGACCGGATGTCGCGTTCGGTGACGGGTTCCATGGCGGTTCTCCTTCGGTTGATCGGTGGACAAACCGAGGGGACGTTACGGTCCGATCCCGGCCCGGACAACGGATTTTTCCGGGACGATCACGCCGAAAGCGATGCGCGGCGGCCGGATCCGCTCGGTGACCGCGACGGCGGGTCCGGCTGGATACCGAGCCGGACTCCGGACTCAGCCCGGTTGGCTGATCGCCCGCCAGCACGCGGCCGCGATGTCGCCGAGCTGGTCCTCGGTCAGTTCCATCCCGCCGGCCGCGAGCCGCACGGCGGGCGCGAGGCCCAGTTCGTAGAGCACCTCGAGCGGCAGCGGCAGCAGCCGGGCGGCGACGTCGGGCAGCGCCACCTGCTGCACCAGCGGGTCACCGTCGGCGATCGCCGCCTGATGGGCGGCTTCGCGATACGGCGAGTTGTCGACTTGCAGCAGGAAACGGGCGTGATCGCGGTGCGCTTCGAGGTAGCGGTAGCTGTTCACCCAGACACCGCGAAAGCGCTCCGCCGGCGGCATATCGGCATCGAGCCCGGTCGTGGCGGCCGCCGCGAGCTGGGCCTTCGTTTCCCGGTAGGCGGCCAGCACCAGCTCGTCCTTGGACGCGTAATGCGTGTAGGCGGTGCCCGTCGCCACGCCGGCCTGTTTGGCGACCGCGTTCATCGAGGTGCCGTGAAAACCGTTGCGCGCAACCAAGGTACGTAGCGACCGGCGGACCGCGGCGGCGCGGTCCACCGGCGCGGTCGTCATCTGCCCGCCGGGGTGGACACGTCGATCGACACCCCGGTCTCGCGCTCGGAGACCTCCCACAGCTTCGCGATCGCAGTGCTCATGCCGAGCCTGCGGAATATCGGCTTGCGTACCGGCGGCCCGTTGTTGACGAACAGGGGGCCGTAGAACTCGCCGCCCTTCGCCGCCGGGTCCGTCGCCGCACGCAGCTGTGGCAACGCCCCGTCGGCCGCGGACATGCCGGTGTGCCGGGCTGCCCAGAGGCCGATCCGCTGGGTGAGACCACCGCCGGACTCTTCTACGCTGACCGTTTGCAGGTTGGTGTCCGACAACCCCGGGTGCGCGATCAGGCTCGCCGTGGCCGCGCCCGCCTTGTCGAACTCGCGCTGCAGGCCGAGACCGAAGTGGAAGTTGGCGAGTTTGGCCTGCCCGTAGGCGCGCCACGGCCGGTAGCGGCCATCGAGGTGCGGGTTGGCCGGGTCGACGGCGCGGCCCATGTGATGCGCTGTACTCGTCACCGTGACGACCCGCGCGCCATCGGCCCGCTTCAGTGCGGGCATCAGCAGCGCGGTCAACGTCCAATGCCCGAGATGGTCCACACCGAACTGCGTCTCGAACCCGTCGACGGTCTTGGTCTCACCGATCGCCATGACACCGGCGTTGTTGACCAGCAGGTCGACGCGCTCATGGGCGCCGAGCATCTGCTCGGCCGCGGCCCGGACCGACGCTTGCGACGCGAGATCCAACGCCACCAGCTCGAGCGAGGCATGCGGCGCGCTGCCGCGAATCACCTCGACCGCGGTCTGCGCTTTTTGCTGATTCCGTACGGCCATCACGACATGCGCGCCCTTCGCGGCGAGCTGCCGCGCGGTTTCGAGTCCGAGTCCACTATTGGCGCCGGTCACCACGGCCGTCCGGCCGCGTTGGTCCGGGATCTGTGCTGCACTCCAGAACATCAGGACCTCCTGATTGAATGTTCATTCGGTCGCTCCCACGCTACCAGACCGGCGCAAACACCCTGGTCCCTACCGCGCCAGAAAGTGCCAGCCCAGCCATGCCCAGACGACAACGGCGGCGATGCGCGCCATCCGCGTGCGGGTCAGGTACCTGACCGTTTCACCGACGGGCGCGAACAGATCCCGCCGAACGTGCGTCAGCACGACCGCGCCGAGCGCGGCCACCAGCACCACTACGAACCCGGCGACGATGATCGCCCGATCGCTCATTGCCACACCAGCCAGCAGCCGACACCCAGCCACACCAACCACCCGACCAGCCGCAGCGGCCACTGTTCGAGTGCCGGATCCAGCAGCGTCGACAAGGTGGGGTGTTCCGCGCTCGGCCGCATCCGATCCGGTTGCCGCGCAAAGGCATAGCCCTCCCAGATCGCCGCCGCGACCAGCAGCGTCGACCATAGGGCCGCGCCCCGCCGCAGCCGGGCGGTCGGTGGAGTCCGCATGGGCCGCGCACGCCAGGCCAGTGCCGAAGCCACGACCGTCAGCACGACCACCAACGCGGTGGCCGGCCAGCTGAACGGCCGGGTGGCGGCGCCACCCACCGCCAGCACCCCACCAGCGGCCAGCAGCGCAACCCGTCGCCGGAATGGTCGTGCCGGGGGTGCCGGTTCGGTGGTCACATTGGCAGAATATGGCTCCCGGGCGACCGTCCCCGGGACATTTCTCAAAGACGATATGCGCGTCTATTCGTGGAGCGGATGACGGGATTCGAACCCGCGACCCTCACCTTGGCAAGGTGATGCGCTACCAGCTGCGCTACATCCGCACTCGCATCGCGGTGTTGTCCGTGATGCGACACAGAACATTAGCCGACACCCGGCGGGAAATGCCAATCGCCGCTCATGCCGACTGCTCGGCCGGCGCCCGATTGCGGCGCAGGCCGAGCCCGGCCGCGATCAGGCAGGCCACCGCCACCACGCCGACGAACCACGGGAACACGGTGCTCAGCCCCCACGTGGTGGCGGCCCACCCGGCCAGGATCGTGGGCATGGCCATGGCCGAGTAGGCCAGCAAGTAGTACGCCGACATCGTCTCGCCCCGCTTGTGTTGCGGCACAACGTCCGACAGGTGACGCAGCGAACCGCCGAAGCCGAGGCCGAAGGTCGCCCCGAGCGCGACGCCGGCGACGAGGACCGCCACCCAGTTGTGCGTGGCCAGCGCGGGCACGGTCGACAGCAGCGACAGCGCCATGCCGGTGTCGCCGAGGATCGCGGCCCTCCGGGCCGGCACACGGGTCGCGAACAGCTGCGTGGTTGCGCCGGAGAGCGCGGTCGAGGCGACGACCGTGCCGCCGAAAACCAGATTGTGGATGCCGGTCTGCTGCGCGGCCAGCGACGGGTACAGCGACAGCAGCACGCCGAGCACCGACCAGGCCGCCATCACGCCGATCGCGGAGAACCAGAAGTCGGCCCGGATTTCCGGCGGAACAGCCGGTTTCGCGATCCGGATGCGTCCGGACACCCGCGCGGAGTGCGGTTCCCGCAGTGCGAGCACGCCGGCGCCGATCGCCAGGCAGACCACGGTGATCACGACGTAGGGTGTGCGCAGCGGATGCGGGGCGTACTGCGCCAGCAAGGCCGAGCCCAGGATCGCCACCGCCATCCCGACATTGAATGCGACGCCGGTGAGCTGCCCGGACCGCGCTCCTCGGTGGGGCCGCAGATCCAGTAGCGCGGCAGCGCCCGCCACCACCGTCGATCCGACCGCCATCCCGTGCAGCGCCCGCGCCAGCAACAGCATGGGCACACTGTCGGCGAGCACGAACACCACCAACCCGACGATCATCGTGCCGAAGGCGCCGAGCAGCACCGGTTTTCGGCCGACCACGTCGGAGATGCGGCCGGAGACCAGCACCGCCCCCAGCGCGGCTACGGCGTAGACGGCGAACACGATGGTCGTGGTGAGCGGCGAGAGATGCCACTGCGTCTCGTAGATGCCGTAGAGCGGCGCGGGCACACCGGACACTCCGAGTGCGACGCCGCTGGCCGCGAGAATCAAGGCGTAGGCCCAGCGTTGCGCGGTCTGCTCGTCGGCGGCCACCGCCATCGTCGCTGCCATCAGATCTCCGATCAGGTAAGTTTGATTGTGATCGAACCGCAGTCGACGATACATCCGGTACGACAATCATCAAACCTGAGAGTGAGCCAGATCATGGCAGACGCCAACGACGCAGCGCCGGAGTCACCTCCGGTGGCCGGGCTGTCCACCGTGCTCGGCGCGCTGCACGATCCGGTGCGCCTGGAGATGGTGCGCCGGCTGAGCAACGCGGGTACGGCCGTGCGCTGCGGCGCGCTCTACGAAGCAATCAACAAGTCCACCGCCACCCACCACTTCAAGATCCTGCGCGAGGCGGGCGTCACCGAGCGGGTGATCGTGGATGGCCACACCTGCCAGCGCTTGCGCGGCGAGGACCTGGAATCCGCGCTGCCGGGCGTGATCCCGGCGATCGTCGACGCCGCCAACCGCGCCCACACCGGGTGACCCGGAGGCCGTTCAGCAGTTGTCGAACCGCCACTGCCCGTCGATGAACGTCCAGGTCTCGGGCTTCGCGTCGTCCTGGGCCGCGCGGGCGTCGAAGTTCTTCACCGTCACCGATCCCGCCGTTCCCGACGTGGTGACGCTGACCTCGGACGGCTTGGTCTTCAGGTCCCTGCCGTCGTAGAGCTGCGCCATGGACGCCACGTAGTCGTCCTGGCTCAGCGTGAGCTTGCATCGCGCGGAACGGAATTGGTAAGCAGCCGGGTAATCGTGACTTGCCAGCGCGGCGTTCAGCTCGGTGGCCTTCTGACGCAGCGCGGCAGCGGTCGGCTCGCCGGGCTTGCCCGCGGCGTCCCCGTCCTCCCCGCCGCACCCGGTCAGCACCAGGATCGGCAGCGAGATCGCGCCGAGCACGCGAAGGGCACGATGGGTACGGTTCATCTCGACTCCTTGCCAGATACCGCCGGGTTCGACACCCGGACAATCGAGTTCAGCGCCTCGCCGACGCGTTGGACGGCAACGACGGCCGAAACAGTACCGCGCCAAGGAATTGCGCGCCGAGCCGCGGGTTTCGTCCGGACCGCGGCCCGCCGGGATCAGTTCGGGACCAGTTTGCGGACGGACGCGGGCAGCTCGCGGGCGCGCTTGTACGGCCCGGCCACCGACGCCGCGAACGGCCGCGCCAGCAGGGTCCGCGCGACCGCGGAAACCTCGTCGGTGGTGACGGCGTCGATGCGGGCCAGGGTCTCGGAGACGCTGCGGTGGTTGCCGTAGCTGAGTTCGCTGCGCCCGAGCCGGTTCATCCGCGACGCGGAGTCCTCCAGGCCCAGCACCAGACCGCCGCGCAGCGAGCCCTTCGCGCGGGCGCACTCGGCGTCGCTGATGCCGTCGGCCGCCACCTCTTCCAGCACGCCGCGCGCCAACGCCGCCACATTGCCGAGGTTCTCCGGCTGGCAGCCGATGTACACCGAGAACGCACCGGTGTCGGCGAAGGTGTCGACGCTGGAGTACACCGAGTAGGCCAGCCCGCGTTCTTCCCGGATGCGTTGGAACAGCCGCGAACTCAGCCCGCCGCCGACCACCGTGTTGAGCACCGACAGCGGCCAGCGCCGCTCCCCTTCGTGCCGTCCGAAGGCACGCACGCCGAAGGCCAGGTGCGCCTGTTCGCTGTCTCGGCGATTCCACTGCAGCTGCGGAGCGCCGTGCGGGCGGAATCTCCCCTCGCGTCGCCGCGCGGGCGCCGCCGCGGGATCGAGCCGGTTCCCGAAGGCGCGGTGCACCAATTCCACCGTGTGGTCGTGCTCCACATTGCCCGCCACCGCGACCACCATCCGGTCGGGGCGGTAGCGGCGCACATGGAAGGACCGCAGCTGGTCCGGGCGCATGGCCTCGATGGATTCGACCGAGCCGATCACCGGACGCCCGATCGGGTGGTCGCCGAACAGCGCGGTCAGGAACGAGTCGCCGACCAGGTCCTCGGGATCGTCGTCGCGCATGGCGATCTCCTCGAGCACGACCTGACGTTCCACGTCCACGTCCACCGCCCGGCACAGACCGTTGAGCACCACGTCGGAGACCATGTCGACGGCCAGCGGCAGGTCGTCGTCGAGGACATGCGCGTAGTAGCAGGTCTGCTCCTTGGCGGTGAACGCGTTGAGCTCGCCGCCGACCGCGTCCATCGCCTCGGCGATGTCGAGTGCCGACCGCGTCGGGGTCGCCTTGAACAGCAGGTGTTCCAGGAAATGCGCGGCACCCGCGACCGTCGGGCCTTCGTCGCGCGACCCGACTCCCACCCAGACGCCGATGGACGCCGAACGCACCCCGGGCAGGTGCTCGGTCACCACGCGCAATCCACCGGGCAGCACGGTGCGCCGAACTCCGCTGTCCGCGTCTGCCCGCAGCTCGAGTGACGAACCCCCCCGCCCGGTGCTGAGCAGAGGGGTTGTCGTCTTCTTCTTCGTCACAGAGACAAGTACTACTCGGTCCCAGCCGAACCCGCATCGGCCGCGTCGTCGCCGGACTCCTCGGCGGTCTCGTCGACCGGCACCAGCGAGATCTTGCCGCGGTTGTCGATGTCGGCGATCTCCACGCGCAGCTTGTCACCGACGTTCACCACGTCCTCGACCTTGGCCACCCGCTTGCCGTTGCCCAGCTTGGAGATGTGCACCAGGCCGTCGCGGCCGGGCAGCAGCGAGACGAACGCGCCGAAGGCGGTGGTCTTGACGACCGTGCCGAGGAAGCGCTCGCCGACCTTGGGCAGCTGCGGGTTGGCGATGGCGTTGATCGCATCGATCGCGGCCTGCGCCGACGGGCCGTCGGTCGCGCCGACGAACACGGTGCCGTCGTCCTCGATGGAGATGTTGGCGCCGGTGTCCTCGGTGATCTGGTTGATCACCTTGCCCTTGGGCCCGATCACCTCGCCGATCTTGTCGACCGGGATCTTGATCGCGGTGACGCGCGGCGCGTACGGGCTCATCTCGTCCGGGGTGGTGATGGCCTCGGCCATCACGTCCAGGATGGTGGTGCGCGCGTCGTGCGCCTGGCTCAGCGCGCCGGCCAGCACCTGCGAGGGGATGCCGTCCAGCTTGGTGTCCAGCTGCAGCGCGGTGACGAACTCGCGGGTGCCTGCGACCTTGAAGTCCATGTCGCCGAAGGCGTCTTCGGCGCCCAGGATGTCGGTCAGCGCGACGTAGCGGACCTCGTCCTCGCCCTGGTCGTTGCTGATGGTGTCGGACACCAGGCCCATGGCGATACCCGCGACCGGCGCCTTCAGCGGCACACCGGCGTTCAGCAGCGACAGGGTGGAGGCGCACACCGAGCCCATCGAGGTGGAGCCGTTGGAGCTCAGCGCCTCGGAGACCTGACGGATGGCGTACGGGAACTCCTCCTGGCTGGGCAGCACCGGGATCAGCGCCCGCTCGGCCAGCGCGCCGTGGCCGATCTCGCGGCGCTTGGGCGAACCGACGCGGCCGGTCTCACCGGTGGAGAACGGCGGGAAGTTGTAGTGGTGCATGTAGCGCTTGCTGGTCTCCGGGCCGAGCGAGTCGACCTGCTGGGCCATCTTCACCATGTCGAGCGTGGTGACGCCGAGGATCTGGGTCTCGCCGCGCTCGAACAGCGCCGAGCCGTGCGCCCGCGGCACCACCGCTACCTCGGCCGACAACGCGCGGATGTCGGCGAGACCGCGGCCGTCGATGCGGAAGCCGTCGGACAGGATGCGCTGGCGCACCAGCTTCTTGGTGACCGAGCGGAACGCCGAGCCCAGCTCCTTCTCGCGCCCGGCGAAGTCGTCGCCGAGGCGATCGAGCACGGCGAGCTTGATCTCGTCGATTTTCTCCTCGCGCTCCTGCTTGCCCGCGATGCTCAGCGCCTCGCTCAGCTCGCGCTTGGCGGTGCCCTCGACGGCCTCGTACACGTCCTGGCCGTACGGCGGGAAGAGCGGGAACTCCTCGGTGGGCTTGGCGGCCAGTTCGGCCAGGTCCTGCTGCGCGCGGCACAGGCGGGCGATGAACGGCTTGGCGGCCTCCAGCCCCTCGGCCACGACGGCCTCGGTGGGGGCCTGCGCGCCGCCATCGATCAGCGCGATGACGTTGTCGGTGGCCTCGGCCTCGACCATCATGATGGCGACGTCACCGGACTCGACCACCCGGCCCGCGACGACCATGTCGAACACGGCGTTCTCGAGCTGCTCGGTGGTCGGGAACGCCACCCACTGCCCCTCGATCAGCGCGACGCGCACGCCGCCGACCGGGCCGGAGAACGGCAGGCCGGCGAGCTGGGTGGACGCGGACGCGGCGTTGATCGCCACCACGTCGTAGAGATCCTTCGGGTCCAGGCTCAGCACGGTGACCACGACCTGGATCTCGTTGCGCAGGCCGTCGACGAACGACGGACGCAGCGGGCGGTCGATCAAGCGGCAGGTCAGGATCGCGTCGGTGGTGGGACGGCCCTCGCGGCGGAAGAACGATCCGGGGATGCGACCCGCGGCGTACATCCGCTCCTCGACGTCGACCGTCAGCGGGAAGAAGTCGAACTGGTCCTTGGGCTGCTTGCCCGCGGTGGTGGCCGACAGCAGCATGGTCTCGTCGTCCAGGTAGGCGACGACCGAACCGGCGGACTGCCGGGCCAGGCGCCCGGTCTCGAACCGGACGGTGCGGGTGCCGTAGCTGCCGTTGTCGATCAGCGCGACGGATTCGAAGACGCCGGGCTCGACCTCGACGGCAGAGCTCTTGCGTTCAGTTGTTTCGGTCATTCTTCTCTCTCAACCTCTCGTCTTCGCCGGCTCGAGCGCGTGCAGGCGCGATCCGGCTGTCGTCAGCCGTACCGGGCACGGGCGCGCGGCAACCCTCCTGGCTGCGACGCGCACACCCGGCCGAATCCCCTTGGAGACGGCGACGCGGAGGCGGTCATCGATCGAAGCCCGACGGCGCGAAACCCGCGGCCGAAAGGCCACTACCGAAGACCGACGCCACGCGGGCGGGTGCATACGGCTGTGCAATGTTGTCGTGCGACGGGACAAATTCGCCCCCGATACACAAATAGCCAACGAAAAGATTGTACGTCTCCTCGTTCGCCGAGCCATCGACCGCCTCGGCCACGGCATGGATCGAGCTATCGCTCGCACCCTCGAGCAGCCGAACGGCCGACGCGTACGCGATGACGTCGTAAGCGCCGGCCGTTCGGACGCGAGTCGAAGAAAATTACCGCCGCAGCCCGAGACGCTCGATCAGCGAACGGTAGCGGTTGATGTCGTTGTCCTGCAGGTACTTCGACAGCCGCTTGCGACGACCGATCAGCGCCATCAGACCGTGGCGGGTGTGGTGGTCGTGCTTGTGCTTCTTGAGGTGCTCGGTGATGTCGGCGATCCGCTTGGACAGCAGCGCGATCTGCGCCTCCGGCGAACCGGTGTCCTTCTCGTGCAGGCCGTACTCGGCGAGAATCGCCGACTTCTGCTCGGTGGTCAGTGCCATGGGGCATCCACTCCTGTTTCTCAGTTCCGCGCTCGAAGACCCGGTCACCCGGTGCGGGCGCCGCCGCGGACCGCAGCAAACCCGAGGATCCACCCTACCGGACCAGGACGGCCCCGCCGAAATCGCGGGCCGGTTGGCGCTCCTGCGGGCTCGATGCTCACCGATCGTCGACGGCGGTCAGGATCTTGCGCGCGGTCTCCACGTCACGGCCCATGGTCTCGATGAGTTCGTCCACCGAGTCGAACTTGCGCTGGCCGCGGACGTGCTCGACGAAATCGACCGCGACGTGCTGGCCGTAGAGGTCGGCCTCGCGGTCGAGCACGTACGCCTCGACCGTGCGGGCACGACCGGAGAACGTCGGGTTGGTGCCCACCGAGATGGCGGCCATGGCCCGCTCACCCGGTGTGACGGTGCCGATGGTCGGCCCGGGTCCGAGCACGGTGAACCACCCCGCGTACACGCCGTCGGCCGGGATCGCGGCGTGCATCGGCGGCGCCACGTTCGCGGTCGGGAAGCCCAGCTTCTTGCCGCGGCCGTCGCCGTGCACCACAACGCCCTCGACCCGATGCGGGCGGCCGAGCGCCTCGGCCGCGGCCGCCATGTCGCCCGCGTCGACGCAGGCGCGGATGTAGGTCGAGGAGAAGGTCACCGCGTGCTCGCCGAGCAGTGTCACCGCGTCGACCTCGAACCCGAACCGGTGACCGAGCTCTCGCATGGTCTCCACCGTCCCGGCGGCCTTCTTACCGAAGGTGAAGTTGTCACCGACCACCACCTCGACCACGTGCAGGCGCTCGACCAGCAGATCGTGGACGTAGCGGGCCGGGGCCAGCTTCATGAATTCCTGCGTGAACGGCATAACGCAGAACACGTCGACGCCCAGTTCCTCGGCCAGTTCGGCGCGGCGGGTCAGGGTGGTCAGCTGAGCCGGATGCGAGCCGGGGCGGACGACCTCCATCGGGTGCGGGTCGAAGGTCATCAGTACCGCGGGAACGCCGCGTGCGGCGGCGGACTTCACGGCCCGGCTGATCAGCTGCGCGTGGCCGCGGTGCACACCGTCGAACACACCGATCGTGAGGACACAGCGCCCCCAATCCGCGGGCACATCGTCGAGACTTCGCCATCTCTGCACAGTGCGCAGCCTACGCATATCAGGTAGCGAACAGTATTCGGACGTGCCGACGTCACACAACGGTTCCGATGCCGGGAACCGACGAGCTATCCCTGGGTGCAGGGGCCTCGGCCCATCCGCATCGTCGGCCACGCGGCTCGACTGATCACAACGGATCCGCCTTTCCGGGGATGCCCGCTCCCATCCGGCAGATAGCCGAGCGGTGACCCTGCCCGCCAGCACGGTGCGGATCGTTGCCCCGAAACGTCGCAGTTGGCGACATCTCCGACGGAAACTTCGCCAACCCGAAACGCACTGGACGGATTCGCGAAAGAGCCGGTACATCCACGGTTTTCCACGCTCGAGAAGCTCGTCTCGCCCAAGTAGCGCGAATGGTCTAGCGTCCGATTTCGTCGGCGACGGAAGTGCCCCCGGAGTAGCCATGAAAAGTGCAGTCAAGCAGGTTCGTGTGATCAGCCCGTCCGATTCGGCCGAGACAATCGGGCGGCAGCGACAACGCCTCGTCCCCTGCGTCACCACCGAAACCTGTGGCGCGACCGGCATCTCGGCGGGCATGGTCAACATGGCTCCCGCCGCGGTATCCAGAGCGCATTACCACGCGCACAGCGAGATCGTCGTCGTGTGCCTGCGCGGTAGTGCGGTCACTCTGGTCGGTCCGGACCTGACGCCCTATTTCCACGGCCCGGGCGAGTTCATCTACATCCCGGACGGTGTCGTGCACGTCGCGGTGAACTTGGCCGACGCCGACGACCTCGTCGCGCTGGAAATGCGAACCGATCCTTTGTTCAACGACGACGTGGTGCTGACGCCGGAATACGACGCCCGCGTGCCGGAAGTCGTTGCCCGCCTGCGCCGTGACCTGACCGGTTCGTGAGATGGCGCTCGTCAGACGCAGCAGCGGCGCGGACGCGGTGGCCAGCGGGCCGATAGATGACATCTTCGCGGCGCTCAGCAAGCGCCCTGACGTCGTCTCCTTCGCCGTCGGAGCGCCGGACCCGGCACTGCTGCCCGGCGAACTCGTCTCGGCGCTGTCCCAGGATGTCATCGGCAAGTACGGAAGCGCCGTCCTCCAGTACGGCATGACCCAGGGATTTGGCCCGCTCCTGGACGAAGCCCGAAACCTTTTGCGCACCCGGGGAATTCGATGCTCACCCGAGAGCTTGCATATCTCCACGGGCGGATCCGGCGCTTTGCACAACGTATGTTTGGCGCTGCTCGATCCCCAGAACGTGGTACTGGTGGAAACCCCGACCTACGGGCCCGCGGTCAAAGAATTCCGTAGCCACGGCGCCACCGTTGTGGGGGTGCCGTCGGACGATTTCGGAATCGTGCCGGAAGCACTCGAGGAAGCACTGGCCCGATATGACGCCGCATTCGTGTACCTGTTGCCGACTTTCCAGAACCCGACCGGGCGAACGATGCCGACTCCACGGCGCGAACAGATCGCCCAGATCGTCGTTCGTCACGACACGCTGGTGATCGAGGACGACGTCTATACCGACCTGCGCTACCGCGGCATGGCACCGCCCGCGCTCGCGTCCTTCGCGCCGGACAATTCGATCTACATCACCTCGCTGTCGAAAACGCTTGCCCCGGCTCTGCGTGTCGGCATCACCGTCATGCCTCCGGATCTCTTGCGCAGTGTCCTCGCGCTGAAGCAGGGCATCGATATGCAGACGTCGACCTACTGCCAAGCGATTGCCGCCGAGTTCCTGGGCAGCCCGGCGGGAGCGGCGCACCTCGCACACGTCGTCGAGGTCTACTCGGCCAAACTGGACACCCTGGCCGACGCCGTGGAACGGCACTTCCCGCCCGGCTTCCAGTGGGTCGCGCCCGAAGGCGGGATGTTTCTGTGGATCGAGGGCCCGCACGGGTTCGACGCCGACGCGCTGCTGGGCACGGCGCTGCAGGAGGGCGTCGCCTTCCTGCCGGGAAGCGTCTTCTACGCCGATGACGCCGACCACCGCAACACGATGCGGCTGAGCTTCGCCAACGTGCCGGGAGACGATATCGACCGTGGCATCGCTCTGCTGGCCGCACTCTGCGAGGACGCCACATGAGTGATCGGCATCCCGTCCTCGGCACCTGGGAGGTGATCGCCGACGGGGCTCCGTTCGCCTACCACGTGATGCAGTTCCATCCCGGCGGCACGATGCTGCAGTCCAATCCGGATTACGGCAACCGGGCCACCAGCGACAGCAACGGCATGGGCACGTGGCGCTCCGATGGCGACCGCGTCACCGGCGCTTTCCTGGAGTTCATCGTCGATCGGGCCGACCCGGCCGTGGTCGGCAAAGGGATCGTCGCGTTCGAGCTCGAGGTGACCGGCGACCGGTTCGCCGGATCAGCCACCGCAACGTTCTACGATCTCGCCGGTGCGCCGCTGCGGCCGCCCGCGACCGCGCTGCTGACCGGCCGGAGATTCGACGGCACGGCATTCGCCGGCCACGGGAATTGCGGCGCTCGGGATGTCTGAATGTGTATATCGGCACCGCCCCGCCTAAGCTCGGAGTGTGCCCGGTAAACGAGATATCGCCACGCGACGCGAGCTGGCCGACACCTCTGTGCCAGGCGAAGCACAAGGTGGCACCGCGACGATCGCGCCGGTGCTCTCGTCGGTCGCCCAGGACTATCTGAAGGTGATCTGGACGGCGCAGGAGTGGTCGCCGGAGAAGGTGTCCACCAAGTTGCTCGCCGAGCGGATCGGTGTCTCCGCCTCGACCGTCTCCGAAGCGGTGCGCAAGCTGGCCGACCAAGGGCTGGTCGAGCATGCCCGCTACGGCGCGATCGCGCTGACTCCCGAAGGGCGCCGCGCCGCCATCGCGATGGTACGCAGGCACCGGTTGATCGAGACGTTCCTGGTCAACGAGCTCGGATACGGCTGGGACGAGGTACACGACGAGGCCGAGGTGCTCGAGCACGCGGTCTCCGAACTGCTGATGGCGCGCATCGACGCCAAACTCGGCTACCCCGACCGCGATCCGCACGGCGACCCGATCCCCTCGGTGGACGGCGCGGTACCCACCCCGCCCGCCCGCAGGCTCAGCGACTTCGCCGCCGGCGAATCCGGCCGCGTCGCCCGGATCTCCGATTCGGACCCGGACATGCTGCGCTACTTCGACTCCGTTGGCATCGCCCTGGACACCACCATCGCGGTCCTCGAACGCCGCGACTTCGCCGGTACCATCGCCATCCGCATCGGCGCGGCGGAGGCACCGACCGACTTGGGCCGCCCCGCCGCCGAGGCCATCTGGCTCACGACCTGACGGTTCGGGTGGGTCGGCGGCCAGCCCGGTCGAGCGTGGCCCGTATCCGGCTCGAGAAGTTCTCCGCTGCCGGGCTTCCGGCGGACGCTGGGTGACAACCGCGGCCTGTCGCGCGTCATCCGCGATCTGCTCGACGGTTTCGCCGCTGCGCGAGGTGACGGACCCTGCGGCCGGTGCACTCCCGAGTCCGGCTCACCCAGCCCGCACGTTCGAGGGTCCGGCAACGTGGTCATTGCGCCCGAGGTCCGCCTCGTCTCTGCGGGCAATCGGTCGTTGGCACGGTGGACCGGACGATGAAGCCTCGCGGACAAACCGGTGCCGACCGGCACTTCCCTTGGAGAAGCCGTCAGCCGCGTGCGGCAGTGGTGGGTCGGCGGATCAACTCGGCGGCGCGGATGGCGATGGCGCTGCCGAGGTCGGTGGTGGTGGCGGTTCCGCCGAGGTCCGGGGTGCGGACCTCACCCGAGGCGAGCACGTCGCAGACCGCTCGGTCGATCGCGGCGGCCGCGGCCGACTCGCCGAGATGATCGAGCAGCATCGCGCCCGCGAGAATCTGGGCGACCGGGTTCGCTATGCCCTGACCCGCGATGTCGGGGGCGCTGCCGTGTACGGCCTCGAACATCGACGGGGCGGTGCGCTCGGGGTTGATATTTCCCGAGGGCGCGAGGCCGAGCCCGCCGGTGACGGCGGCGGCGAGGTCGGAGAGGATGTCGCCGAACAGATTCGAGCCGACGATCACGTCGAGCCGGTCCGGGTGCAGCACCAGTTCGGCGGCCAGCGCGTCGACGTGCATCTGGCGGGTCGTCACCTGCGGGTACTCCACAGCGATGCGCTCGAACACGCTGTCCCAGTAGGGCATCGAGTGGATGAGCCCGTTCGATTTCGTGGCCGAGCACAGGCGCCCGCCGCGTTCGGCGGCTCGTTCGAAGGCGTAGCGAATGATCCGTTCGCAACCGACACGGGTGAACACCGACTCCTGCAGCACGAATTCGTCGGACCGGCCGGGATTGTGCATGCCACCGATCTCGGAGTACTCACCCTCCGAATTCTCTCGCACGATCAGAATGTCCAGGTCGTCAGCGGTCCGGCCGCGCAGCGCCGACTGCGTGCCCGGCAGCAGGCGCACCGGCCGGAGATTGACGTACTGACCGAAGGCCCGGCGCAGCGGGATGAGCAGACCCCACAGCGAAATATGATCGGGCACACCGGGAAAGCCGACCGCGCCGAGCAGGATCGCGTCGAATCGGGCGAGCCGGTCCGGGCCGTCGGCGGGCATCATCGCGCCGGTGCGCAGGTATTGCTCGCAGGACCAGTCGAATTCGGTCCATTCGATACCCGGCAGCACCGCGTCGAGCACTCGTACCGCCTCCGCGGTCACGTCGACGCCGATGCCATCGCCTGGGATGGTCGCGATCCGATATCCGCTCACCCGTGATTCCTCTTTCTTTGCTTCCCCGCACTTGACATCCGGCGTCCTCGAATCCCGGTCGAGCTGTGGTTCCGGAGTATCCATGGTCATCGACGTGAGCGCCCGCGACACAGCTCGGCACGCCGACTCACAACTTCACGCCGATGTACTTGGTCTCCAGGAACTCATCGATTCCGGTCTGCCCGCCCTCGCGGCCGAGCCCGGATTCTTTGACGCCGCCGAACGGCGCGGCCGGATTCGACACCACGCCCTGGTTGAGTCCCACCATGCCGGTCTCCAGCGCCTCACATACCCGCAGCCCGCGCCGCAGGTTCTCGGTGAACACATAGCTCACCAGCCCGTACGGCGTGTCGTTGGCCCGGCCGACGGCTTCTTCCTCGGTGTCGAACACGCCGATCGCGGCGACCGGGCCGAAAATCTCGGTCCGGCACAGTTCGGCGTCGTCGGGGACGTCGACCAGCACGGTCGCGGGGTAGAAGGTGCCAGGACCGTCCAGCGCCGTCCCGCCGATGAGCACCGTTGCGCCGCGAGCACGGGCGTCGTCGACCAAGCGCTGCACCTTTGCCACGGCGTCGGCATCGATCAGCGGGCCGACCACCACGTTCGGCTCGGTCCCGCGACCCATCGGCAGCGCCGTCATCCGATCGGCGAGCCTGCGTGCGAAGACGTCCGCGACGCCGCGCTGGACCAGAATGCGGTTGGCGGCGGTGCAGGCCTGGCCGATATTGCGCATCTTCGCCGCGAGCGCCCCCTCGACCGCCTCGTCCAGATCGGCGTCGTCGAATACCAGCAGCGGGGCGTTGCCGCCGAGTTCCATCGAGGTGCGCATCACCGTCTGAGCGCACTGCGCGAGCAGCTGTTTGCCGACCGCGGTCGACCCCGTGAAGGACAGCTTGCGGGAGCGCTCGTCGCGAATCAGCGGCGTCATCACCGCGGCGGGGTCGGCGGTGGTGATCACGTTGACCACCCCGGCGGGCAGCCCGGCCGCGGCCATGATCTCGGTCAGCGCCAGCATCGAAAGCGGTGTCTGCTCAGCGGGTTTCACCACGCAGGTGCAGCCGGCGGCGAGGGCCGGAGCGATCTTGCGCGCACCCATGGCCATCGGGAAGTTCCACGGCGTGATGAGCAGGCTGGGGCCGACCGGCTGCCTGGTCACCAGGAAGCGGGACCCGCCGGTCGGCGCGGACATGTACCCACCGTCCACGCGCACGGCCTCCTCGGCGAACCAACGGAAGAACTCCGCGGCATAAGCGATCTCGCCGCGCGCCTCGGCCAGCGGTTTGCCCATCTCCAGCGTCGCGATCAGCCCGAGCCGCTCGGTGTCGGCGAGCAACGCGCGGTGGACGCGCATGAGCAGGTCGCTGCGTTCTCGTGGTGCGGTACGCGCCCACTCCGGTTGCGCCGCGGATGCCGAATCCAACGCCGCGAGGCCGTCGGCGGGGTTCGCGTCGGCGACCGAGCAGAGCAGTTCGCCGGTCGCGGGATCGAGGACTGGTAGCGATCCGGCGGTCTCACGCCACTCGCCGTCGATGAACAGGCCGCGCGGCACCGTGTCGATCGCGGCTCGTTCGGCTGTGCTGAAGGGGCTTTCGGTGAGCATCGTCGGTGGCTCCTCTCGACCACGCAGCGTTCGGCCATTGCTGCGACCCGTGCGGCCATGTTATGCATATTGTCGACAATCCGACAATATGCACTCACGCCACTCATCCCACCCGCTCCGGGAGGCGAATCACCATGACCGAGCTATCGCCCGTCCTGAAACAGGCCACTCCGGTGACCGTCGACCACGGGTCGGGGTGCTATCTCTACGGCACCGACGGACGCCGCTACCTGGACTTCACCGCAGGCATCGGCGTGACCAGCACCGGCCACTGCCACCCGCACGTGGTCGCGGCGGCGCAGGCGCAGGTCGCCTCGCTGATCCACGGCCAGTACACGACTGTCCTGCACCGGCCGCTGCTGGAACTCACCGATCGCCTCGGCGCGGTGCTGCCGGCGGGCTTGGACGCGCTGTTCTTCGCCAATTCCGGTAGCGAGGCGGTCGAGGCGGCGCTGCGGCTGGTGCGCCAGGCGACCGGGCGGCCGAACGTCATCGTCTTCCACGGGGGTTTCCACGGCCGCACCGTCGCCGCCGCCACGATGACGACGTCCGGCACCCGGTTCTCCGCCGGATTCAGCCCGCTCATGCCGGGCGTGCACGTCGCACCCTTCCCCACCGCGTTCCGCTACGGCTGGAGCGAGCAGGAGGCCACCGCCTTCGCGCTGCGCGAACTCGACTACCTGTTCACCACACTCACCTCCCCCGCCGATACCGCCGCGTTCCTGGTGGAGCCCGTGCTCGGCGAGGGCGGTTACATCCCCGGCAACACCGAGTTCTTCCGCGGACTGCGCGAACGCGCGGACCGGCACGGCATCCTGCTGGTGTTCGACGAGATCCAGACCGGCTTCGGGCGCACCGGAAAGTTCTTCGGCCATCAGCACTTCGGTGTGCGGCCGGACGTCATCACCATCGCGAAAGGGCTGGCCAGCGGGTTCCCGCTGTCGGGTATCGCAGCGCCGCGCGAGCTGATGGCGCGGGCATGGCCGGGCTCGCAGGGCGGCACATACGGCGGCAACGCGGTGGCGTGTGCCGCGGCGATCGCCACGCTGGACGTCATCGAATCCGAAGGGCTGGTGGAGAATGCGGCGGTCCGAGGCGAGCAGCTGCTGCGCGGTCTGCGCGACTGCGCCACCAAGGCGATCGGCGACGTGCGCGGTCTCGGACTGATGGCGGGCGCCGAATTCACCACGGCCACCGGCGAACCCGATCCCGTCACCGCTGCCGCCGCGCAGCGCGCCGCGATAGCCAAGGGACTGCTGCTGCTGACCTGTGGCGCGCAGATGAACGTGGTGCGGATGATTCCGCCGTTGATCGTGACCGATGCTCAGATCGAGGACGCGCTCGCCATCTGGTCGGAGGTCCTCGCCGAGCTGTAGCCCGGCGACGCGCCGCGCCTCTGCGGCGATCCGGTAGGTGTCCGCACCGCCTATGCCTGCCCGGCAAGTCCGCCGTTGTACCGACCCGTGCCCGCCCGGCGGGCACAAACCAGGAAGCAGGACCGCAATGGCCCGCTACATCGCCATCACCCTCACCAAGGCCGCGGTGACCTGCCGCGCCCGATTGCTCGACGAAGCGGCGCCGCGCACGTGCGCGGCGGTGTGGAATGCGCTGCCGCAGGAAGGCGACGCGTTCCACGCCAAGTACGCCCGCAACGAGGTGTACACCTTGCTCCCGCGGATCGGCGCGGCCCCGCGTCGGGAGAACCCCACCGTCACACCGATCCCCGGCGACGTGTGCCTGTTCGATTTCGAACCGTGGGAGATCGGCAATCCGGCCTACGGCTACGAACCCGGCTCCGCGGCCGAGCACGAGCGTGGCGCGACCGACCTCGCGCTGTTCTACGGCCGCAACAATTTGCTGATCAACGGCGATCTCGGCTGGGTGCCCGGCAACGTCTTCGCCACGATCGAGGAAGGCCTGGCCGAGATGGCCGCGGCGTGTAACACCTTGTGGCTGCACGGCGTCCAGGGCGAAACACTCGCCTTTGCCCGCGCCTGATGGGAGCTACCGGGTCAGTCTGTAGGGCAGACTCGGTGCCGGTAGCCCCGGTCGGTGAGCACTCCCGAACTGTCGAGTTCCGGTGTCAGACCGTGCCCCTGACACGACGAGCCAGCGCCCCCGGCGCACTCACGGGGGCCGCGCTGCTCGGGCGGAGACATCCGGATGACCACAGTGCCCCCGGCGCACGCACCGGGGGCACTGTTCGTTCAGGAGGCCAGCACGAATTCGGCGAAGCGGGCCACCGCCAGCACCAGGTCGTCGGAGTGACGCGGACCGACGATCTGCAGCCCGACCGGAAGACCCGCGGGTGTGCTGCCTACCGGGATGCTGATCGCGGGCTGCTGGGTGAGATTGAACGGATACGTGAACGGCGTCCACTGCGGCCAGCTGTGCAGCCCACTGCCGGGCGGCACGTCGTGGCCCGCCGCGAACGCGGGAATCGGCACGGTCGGAGTGATCAGGACGTCGTAGTCGGTATGGAACGCGCCCATGGTGATGCCGAGCTGCGCCGCGACGTTGCGGGCGGCGAGATAGTCGACAGCGCTGACGGTTTCGCCGCGCTCCCACACCACGCGCAGTCCCGGGTCGACCCGCTCGCGGGTCCCCTCCGGGAAGCCGGACAGCATCGTGGCAGCGCCCGCCGCCCAGAGCAGTTCGAAGGCCTCGCGCGGATCGCCGAAACCGGGATCCGCCGCACTGACGATCAGTTCGGCCTCGGCGAGGCGGGTCACCGCCGCGTCGACGACCGCGGCTACGTCGGCGTCCACCTCGGCGTAGCCCAGCGTCGGCGAGTACGCCACGCGCAATCCGCGCACATCACGCTGCATTTCGGCGCGGAACGTGGTGAGCGTGGGAGCAAGCGCGGTCGGGTCGCGCGGATCAGGGAGCGACAGGATGTCCATCAGCAGCGCCGCGTCCTCGACGGTGCGGGTCATCGGGCCCGCGTGCGCCAGCGGACCGAAGGGGCTGGCCGGGTACAGCGGAATCCGGCCATAGGTGGGCTTGAACCCGACGATGCCGCAGAAGGCCGCCGGAATGCGCACGCTGCCACCGCCATCGGTGCCGACCGAGACCGGCCCCATGCCCGCCGCGACAGCCGCGGCGCTGCCGCCGGAGGACCCGCCCGCCGTGGTGGACGGGTCGGCCGGGTTGCGGGTGATGCCGGTCAACGGGCTGTCGGTGACCGCCTTCCACGCGATCTCCGGGGTGGTGGTCTTACCCAGGAGGACCATGCCGTCCTCGCGCAGCCGCGCCGCCACCGGGCTGTCCACCGGCCACGGCCCCGCCGGGTCGATCGAGGTGGATCCGCGCCGGGTGGGCCAGCCCTCGGTCAGGAAGACGTCCTTGATCGAGATCGGCACACCGTCCAGCAGTCCGCGGGCGTGGCCGGACTGCCAGCGCGCCTCGGAATCCTTCGCCTGCACCAGGGCACGATCGGGATCGACGAGGCAGAATGCGCCCAGCGCGCCGTCGCGATCGGTGATCGCCCGCAGGATCGCCTCGGTGGCCTCTACCGGCGACAACGCGCCCGCCGCGTAGGCGGAGACCAGCTCGACCGCCGTCATCGCGGTGGGATCGGTGGGAGAGTTCATGTCGGGGTAGCTCATGGATGGGCTCCTTCAGCCGGGCACGTACCCCAGCCTTTTGTCGACCACGTTGTCCAGCGGGCGTCCGGTGATCCATTTGTCGAAGTTCTCGGCGAACGTGTTGACGATCTCGGTACGCCATCCGACGACGTCACCGGAGTTGTGCGGGGTGATCCGGACATTCGGCAGTTCCCACAAGGGGTGATCGGCCGGGAGCGGCTCGGGGTTCACCACATCGAGCGCCGCTGCGGCGATCGATCCGGTGCGCAACGCGGCGACGAGATCGTCGGTCACAACGAGTTCCCCGCGGCCCACGTTCACAAACCTGGCGTGCGGCCGCATCGCGGCGAAAGCGCTGGCGTCGAACATATTCCTGGTCTGCTCGGTCAGCGGGGCGATCGCAATGACGTAGTCGGCCCGGCTCAGTTCGGCGTGCAGATCGGTGGCGACGACGTCGAAATCCGGGTCCGCGGCACGCTCCCGCCTGCCCACCGCCCGTACCGTCATCCCCACCGCGCGCAGTATGCGGGCGATGTGGCGTCCGATCGAGCCGGTGCCAACGATCAGCGCGCTCGCACCCGCGACGCGTTCGGACTCCCGATGCCGCCACTCGTGCCGCTGCTGCAACAGCAGCGAGCCGGACAAGTCCTTGGCGAAGCCGAGAATCTGCCCGAGTACGTATTCGGCGATCGCCGAGTCGAAGACGCCGCGGGTATTGGTCACTATCACCTCACTCGCCTGCAATTCGGGAAACATCGCCGGGTCGACGCCGGTCGACCCCATGTGCAGCCAGCGCAGGCGGTCTGCGGCATGCCACGCACCGGGCAGCGCGCGCGTGCGAAAGTCATAGACGAACAACACTTCTGCCCCGCGCAGGGCGCCTGCGAGGCCGGAGGCCTCCGTGTACCGGACCGTGGCGCGGTCTGCGACCCGGGCCATGCCGTCGATGTCGGGCACACTGTCACTGTGCAGGACGGTGACAATGGGGCCCTGATCCACATTGACACACTAAGATCACATCGTATGATTGTCAACAATCCGATCGTGTTCGGAGGTCGTCCCGGCTGAGCGCGAGAGGGGCCGCAGTGGATTTGAGCTTTCCCGACCTCGAGGGCCCCGTCGCGCAACGGGGCATCGGGATCATCGCTCCGTTCGACCTCGCACTGGAACGGGAGCTGTGGCGCTGGGCGCCCTTGGAGGTCAGCCTGCACCTGGCTCGCACACCCTATGAACCGGTGCCGGTGTCGCTGGAGATGGCCGAGCTGGTGTCCGATGCGGCCCATCTGACCGCGGCCACGCGCAACGTCTTGCACGTCGAGCCCGAGGTGGTGGCCTACTTGTGCACGTCGGGAAGCTTCATCAAGGGCCTGGCCTACGAGAAGTCGCTGCGCGAGACCATCTGCCTGGCCGGGGCCCAGGACGCGGTGACCACCTCGGGCGCGTTGCTGGAGGCGATCCGCCATCTGAAGCTCACCCGCATCTCGGTACTCACCCCATACGACGAGATCCTCACGCACCGGCTGCACGAATTCCTCGCCGAGGCCGGATGCGCGGTGGTGCGCTCCGATCACCTCGGGCTCGGTGGCGGCATCTGGAAGGTCAGCTACCGCACCATCGCCGAACGCATCGCCGGCGCCGACGATCCCGCCGCCCAGGCCGTCTTCGTCAGCTGTACCAACCTGCCGACCTACGACGTCATCGAGCCGCTCGAACAGGCGCTCGGCAAACCCGTGCTCACCGCCAACCAGCTCACCATGTGGGCCTGCCTCGGCCGGATGAAGCTGCCGATGATGGGCCCGGGCAAGTGGCTACTCAACGTTTTCTGAAGGAAAGAACATCGCATGCAGGCACCCACCGTCGGCTTCATCTACCCCGACCACGCGGCCGAGGGCGACTACCCGCTCGCGGCCGCGGCCCTCGGCGCGCACCTTCCGGTAGCCCACATCTACGGCACCGATCTGCACGCCGTCCCCGAACTGCTCGACTTGGGCAGCCCGGAGAAATTGCGCGTCGGCGCGGCACTGCTCGCCCGGCACCGGCCTGACGCGGTCGTCTGGGCGTGCACCTCCGGCAGTTTCGTATACGGACCCGCGGGCGCTCGCGAGCAGGTGCGCGCACTGGCCGAGGTGGCGGGCGTGCCCGCGACCAGCACCAGCCTCGCCTTCGTCGATGCCGTGCACACGCTCGGGTTGCGTTCGGTCGCGGTCGCGGCCAGCTATCCCGACGAGGTGGCCCGGCTTTTCGTGGCGTTTCTCGCCGACGCAGGCATCGACGTCGTCTCCATGTCCAGCGCCGGTATCGACACCGCCGCCGAGGTCGGCACGCTCACTCCGGTCCAGGTGTTGCGGCTGGCGGTCGACAACGACCACCCGGACGCACAGGCCCTGCTGATTCCCGACACCGCCATGCACACCATGGCGGTGCTGCCGGACCTGGAAGCTACGCTGGGCAAACCGGTGCTGACGGCCAATCAGGTCACGATCTGGGCAGGCCTGCGGCTGGCCGGCGCCGATCCGGTTGTTTCCGGGTTCGGCACCTTGTTCGCGGAAAGGCAGATCGATGTCCGTCGTTGATTTCGAGCCGGTGAACCGGCAGTCGACCGCGGAGATGATCGCCGATCGGCTCCGCGAGGCGATCATGCGCGGCACCCTCGCGCCGGGATCGCAGCTCGGCGAAGCGGATCTGGCCGCGCAGTTCGCCGTCTCCCGCGGGCCGGTGCGCGAGGCGATGCAGCGCTTGGTGTCCGAGGGCCTGCTGCACAGCATCCGCCACCGCGGGATCTTCGTCATCGAACTGAGCCTCGACGATGTCATCGATATCTACCGGGCCAGAACGGCACTGGAAGGCGGCGCGCTCGAGCTGATCCTGGACGGCCGCCGCCCGATCGCCTACGAGGCGCTCGGACCCAGCGTCGAGGAGATGGTCGCTTGCGCCGACCGCGGCGACGCAGTGGGAGTGTCCGACGCCGACCAGGCCTTCCACGAGGCCCTGGTGGAGAGCGCCGCCAGCCCGCGGCTGGTCCGCGCCGCACGCACCTTGCTGATCGAGACGCGAATGTGCCTGGGCGCCTTGCAAACCACCTACCCCGACCTCCGCGAACAGGCGCGCGAACACGTCGACCTGCGCGAGGCGATCGCCACCGCCGCCCCCGACCGAGCTCGCGCCCTCCTCGCCGAGCACATGGACGACGCGGTGCAACGGCTCCGCCACCAGATCGGCAGCTAGCCAATGCCTCGCCTCTTGGCGCCGATGCAGCGGTCGACAGTATCCGTGGAAGTCTGGACAACCGCCGACGCCGATCGCAGCGCCCGGTCACCGGTCGGCCCACGCATGCGGCGATTACCTCTGTGCGCCCTTAGGCGGGTCTTCGGGTGCGCGGCGTCGTTAGCGGGAGAGGAAATCGAGCAGCATGCGGAATTCCGGGAGCGACAGGTAGCCGTCGCCATCGCGGTCGGCCGCGGCCAGCAGGGCGTCGGCCGGTTCGTCGATGCGGCCCGCGCCGACGTGGCGGATGAGTGATTCGAGTTCCTCGACCGAGATGAGGCCGTCGCCGTTGATGTCGAAGACCTTGAACGCGGCGTCGGCGTCGGTCACCTCGATGCGGCCGCCGACCAGCGCGGCGTCGAATTCCGCACGCGAGACCAGGAAGTCGCCGTTGGTGTCGGCGGCGGCGACCATCCGCTCGACCGCTTCCACATCGACATCCAAGCCGAGCGCCCGGATCCCCGTCGTGATGTCCGCTACCGAGACGAGTCCGTCGCCGTCCCGATCCCACAACCCGAACGTATCGACCGGTCGTTCACTCATCGCCCACTACCTTCGCCGCCACTGCCTACCCGTGGCCGCCATCGGACTCCGCGTACGACGGCCACCGCACACACTGTACGGATTCCATTGGGGCGGCGCGGCTCCGATTCGCTGTGGGCAACGCCCATCCGCTAGGGCGCGTACGGTCGGTGACCACACTGATGCGGCTGAGCCCGGCTTGTAGGCTACGGCTGACAACCCATCGATCGGCTCACCTCAGGCGGATTGACCCGCTTCGAACCACGGGTGCGCAACGGCGGGGATTTCAGGCGACATCATCGCGGACTCGGATTGCCGAATCCCCTTGTTACGCGGGTCAACTCATGGCGGCAATACGTCCCGGCGCCGGCTTCCCGAGTCGCTTCTCGTCGGCGTCGGCGAGCCAGAACCAGATCGGCGGCAATACGACTTCGATTGCGGTCAGCACGATCTGGAACCAGTGCGGCCAGCCGTACACGGCGACCGAGACGAAACGAGCGACGGCGCCGAGCAGGAAGATTCCCGCCAGCCAGCGAATCGCGGCCGACGGAATCGGCGATTGCCGCGCCGCCCAGATCCAGACAACGCCGTATCCGATGAAGATCGCACCGAAGAACCGGGATTGACTGTCCGCGGTCACGCCGGAAGAACCCATATCGGGTATCCCGTCGATGCCGAGTGCGATGTGCATGAACCCGATCGCCACGCAGGCAATACCCATGGCCATGGACAGCCACTTCAGTGCAGCGGACATACATCCCTCCCGGAAGCACGTGTTCGAAAAGACGCCCGGCGGGTCTCGTCGAGCACCGATCGTCTTAGTAGACGTCTGCCTACTAAGACGGTACGACCTTGGTAGACAGACGTCAACTAAGCTTGTGCGGTGACGTCCCGCCGCCGCCTGTCCCCCGACGAGCGCCGCCGCGTACTACTCGACGCAGGCGCGAAGCTGTTCGCCGAACACTCCTACGACGCCGTGCTCATGGAGGACGTCGCCGCCGCGGCAGGCGTATCCCGCGCGCTGCTCTACCGGCACTTCCCGAGCAAGCGCGACTTGTTCGCGGCCGTCTACCAACTCGCGTCCGACCAACTGCTGGTCGCCACGACCTTCGACGCCCGAGCCCCGCTGGCCGACCAACTGGCCGCAGGCCTGGACACCCACTTCGACTACTTCGAGTCCAACGCCAACACCGTGCTCGCCGCCAACCGCGTGCTCGCTGCCGACCCCACCATCCAGGCGATCATCACGGGCGAACTCGGCGAGCTGCGCGAACGCGTACTCGACGCGCTGGAACTGCATGGGCGGCAGCGCGCGACCGTCTCCGCGATCCTGATGAGCTGGTTGACCTTCGTCCGGGTACTCACCGTCGACTGGCTGGAGAACGGCACGCTGACCCGCGCCGAGATGCGCGAGACATCACTCGGCGCTCTTCTGGGAGCCCTGCGGCCGATCATCGCTCTCGATCTCTGATCGGCGCGGCGAAGGTCTTCGTTCATGTTGCCAGGAAGGTTCTAACGGCTTCGTCACTGGTGAGATGGTTGGCGCCGACGCTCACATCGATCGTTGGGTAGTTTCTGCGCACGGAGTCGGCGATGTTGGAGAGCCGATCGGCGACTATTGCGGGGTCGCGCAGCGATTCTTGTCTCAGGCCGTCGAAGCCGGGGAATCCATCGGCGACCAGTGTTACGTCAGGGTTATCGATGATGTTGTCGTAGGTTTGAAATTTCACGCTGACGATCTTGGATGTGTCCACGCGGCCCGGGGTGGTGAATACTCGGTCGCTGACGCCTTCGACGAAGTTGGCTGCCGAGTGCCCGTCCGCGGCCATCGGATGCACACGGATTCGGTTGGCGTCGATACCCAGTACCATGCCCGCGGGATGGAACCGCATTGTGCCGTCACGGACATCGATCCAGCTCGTTATCGTTCCGTACACGCCGGCGATGTCAGTGCCATCCGTCAGGTATACGATGTCTCCGGCGCTGCTGTGCGACGCTGTCCGAATATAGCCTTCCTCGCCTGTGGCTTCTCTTCCGCGAAAAGCCCGGGGAAATACTTGCTCGACTTGCCACAGGCGTGCTCCGTTATAGAACGTATCCAGCGGTGCGGACGGACCTGGATTCCGACAGCGGAGGCGGGGATGGCGGGTCGCCGGTATCGAGCCCATGGTGAAACCCCTTATCAGCGTTCCGAAGTTCTTCGGCTACGCCCTCGGCTCCACGAGCGATGGGCCTGACGCCGTGTTTGGCAGACGCCCTTGCTCCCCTCATGATCTCGCTGCTCAAGTGCTGGGTGAGCTGAACCAATTTCCGCATCAGCAGGTCGGATCGGATCAGCAAGACAACGCCGCCCTCGGCCAGATCGCCCCGGCTTCCTCATCACCGCGTGGCACCGTCACCAGCACATGCATGGCCATGTGACCCCGACCGCTGGCCGGGGACGCCGCCGAGTCGACCTCGAAACCGTTAGTCGGACAATGCTCGTCATTGCGTGTATCTGCGGATAAGGCAGGGGTGCAATGAATGGCGGCATGACCTTGGGTGAGGTCGCTGGCGACAAGCTCCGGACCGGTCGGGGCAGGAGTCAGCAGATGAGAGTGGGATCCTGTGGCACGGGCAGGTGCCAGCATTGCAGAGTGTCGAGCAGGCGGTCGGGAGATTGCACGTGCACGACCTGGTCGAGTTGGTTGGGCTGGCCGGGCTGTCGGATCTCGACGCGGTGCGGCCCTGCGGGCAGGTTGTAGGCCAACGAGTAGGCGTGGCCCTGGCCGACGGTGCACGGGTGGCCGCTACAGCTCCTGTTCTGGCCATCGATCCACACTTCTACGCTGATCGACCGTGCATCGTCGGAATCCGGCAAGCCCACCACTATCCGGCCGCGACCTTCCATCACAGATGCCGGATGGGCTCCGAGTGCATCCCCGGCAGCGGCGGTGACCAGCGCCGCGCCGCCGGCAAGGACTGCGACGGTTGCCGCAACGCTTCGCATCATTGAACTCAACCCTTCCGTTACCGCGCCACGCAGGCGATGCCGAGGTTTGTGCCGGTGGCGACTTCCACGGTGATGCTCGTCTCGGCGAGGTCCTCCGCCGAAAGTCATTGCGCTCCTTGTTGCCCGACTCGGAGCCGGATCGTATCCGTGGTCGGCGAGCATCGCAGCTATTGGGAATACACGGATCCGGTTCGGTGGCATCCTCCGGAAGACCGTCAGCCCATACAAGGACGATAAAGCGCTCCTCGAGAGACAAGCCCATCACAATGTGGGGAAACATCGCCTACCGGACGATCGGCGAAATGTTCACCGGTCCCGGAAGCCTGCCGCTTCGCGACGCTGGTCGCGCCTGAGGGATCAGAGATTGGCCGGGCGGACGACCATCACCGAGGACGCGCGGTTGCCGGACTCCCGCAGCAGGGCGATGGCCCGGCCCGCGGGGTCGATGGCGGCGCAGACGCCGGGGATTCCGACGGGGGCGAGCCAGCGTCCGTTGCGCAGGTCGTCGGCCTGCTTCTCGTCGATGTCCCGGTGCGGGAACGCGGTTCGAATCGCGGCGTCGATATCCAGGCTCAGCGATGGCGCGCCCGATTCCGCGGCGGCCGCCAGCTCGTCCAGGGTGCGGGCGTGTTCGAGGGTGAACGGGCCGACGCTGGTGCGGCGCAACGCGGTCAGGTGACCGCCGACGCCGAGCGCGGCGCCCAGGTCGCGGGCGAGTGCCCGCACGTAGGTGCCCGAGGAGCATTCGACCACCGCGTCCAGGTCCACGAAATCACCGGCGTCGCGGCGGGACAGCACGTCGAAGCGCGACACCGTGACCGGGCGGGCGGCCAGCTGCACGTCTTCGCCGGCACGGTGGCGCGCGTACGCGCGTTCGCCGCCCACTTTGATCGCGCTGACCGTGGCGGGGACTTGGTCGATGTCACCGGTCAGTTCGGTGATACGCGCGACGATGTCGGCGTCGGTGAGGTGGCCGGCCGGGGTGGTAGCGAGGACCTCGCCCTCGGCGTCGTCGGTGGTGGTGGACTGCCCGAGGCGGATGGTAGCGGTGTACGCCTTGGTCGTCAGGGTGAGCAGGCCGAGCAGTTTCGTCGCGCGCTCCACGCCGAGCACCAGTACGCCGGTGGCCATCGGGTCCAGTGTGCCCGCGTGCCCGATCTTCTTGGTGCGCAGCAGCTTCCGGCATTTCGCGACGACGTCGTGGCTGGTCCAACCACCCGCCTTGTCGATGATGAGCAGCCCGCCGAGAGCGTCCATCAGACGTGCACGATCGCGGTCAGGATGTATCCGTCGACGATCAGCCATCGGCCGTCGAACGAGCGCAGCGGCGCGCCGCCGTCGGTGGTCTGGCCCGGAACCAGCAGCTCGGTGTGGAAACTGCCGTGCCCGGAATCGGCGGTGCAGTTCTCGATCTCGAAGGTGATGTGCGCGTCCTCGAAGCCGAGCCAGCGCACCGTCAGCGGGAACCAGGCTTTGTAGGTGGCTTCTTTGGCGCAGAACAGCAGCCGGTCCAGGTGCAGCGCGGAGTCGGTGGTCTTCAGCCACTCGCGCTCCTGCGGCAGGCTGACCGAGTCCAGCACGCCGTCCGGCAGCGTGGCATGCGGCTCGGCGTCGATGCCGATGGAACGGAACCGCAGCTTGTGGCCCAGCGCGGCGGCTTGGTAGCCGTCACAGTGGGTGAGGCTGCCGACGATTCCACGCGGCCATACCGGAGCGCCCCGCTCCCCCTTGCCGATCGCGACCGGAGGCTCGCCGAGCTGCGCCAGCGCCAGCCGGGCGCAGTGCCGTGCGCCGATGAAATCCCGGCGCCGCTTCTCCACCGACTTGGCGATGAGATGCTCCTCCGCCGGATGCGGCTTCAGATCCTCCGGGTACGCCAGCAACTCCGCAGAGGCCACACCGGCGGGCAGAATGTTCTCGATCATCACCGCCGAGCCTAGCCGAGCCGCAAGGGCCGGTAGCGCAGCGCCATGTGCCCGCCCATCCCACCGGCTCCCGCACCGGGGCCGCCCAGCCACTGGCGACGGCGACAGCGACGCGCTCCATCGGCGGCACGCGGCGTCGGCGACAACGCACCATGAGAACCGCAGGCGGGCTATTTCCAGCCAGATCGCTCGTGCTGTCCCGCCCGCGAGGGGCTTCGATCGTCCGCGGCGAAGTGCGCGCCCGTCGCAATCGGGGACTACGCCAGTCCCCGCCGCTGTTGCGCTTTGCTACGCATTTCCGCCGCAGCGGCTTCCATTTCCGGCGTCACCTGGAAGTGGCCACCCCACTTGTTCAGCGTTCCCGGCGGGTACTGCGGGGTGGGCAGGATCTGGCGCAGCAGTCGATCGGGCAGGCCACGGCGCTGCCATTCGCGCGGGTAGCCGAGCGAGACCTCCTCGAACCGGACACCGTCGTAGTGCGAGGTACGCGGGATGTGCAGGTGGCCGTAGACCGAGCACACCACGTTGTAGCGGGTGTGCCAGTCCGCGGTCAGTTCGGTGCCGCACCACAGCGCGAACTCCGGATAGAACAGCACGTCGGTCGGCTGCCGGACCAGCGGGAAATGGTTGATCAGGACGACCGGCGTGCTCGGCGCGAGCGCGTCGAGCTTGCGTTTGGTCACCTGCACACGGGCATGGCACCACGCGTCCCTGGTCAGGTACGGCTCCGGCGAGAGCAGGAACTCATCTGTCGCCACCACGTTGCGCTCCCTGGCGATGGCGAGGCCTTCCGCCTTCGTGGTGGCGCCCTGCGGCAGGAACGAGTAGTCGTACAGCAGGAACATCGGCGCCAAGGTCACCCGTCCGCCGTATTCCTCGGCGCCGGCGCCCTCCCATACCGGGAACGGGTCTTCCGGCGTCAGCACGTCCAGGTCGCGGCACATGGCAACCAAGTAGTCGTAGCGTGCCACCCCGGCCATCTGCACCGGGTCCTTGGCCGTGGTCCACAGCTCGTGGTTGCCCGGCACCCAGATCACTTTGGCGAACCGGCTACGCAGCAGCTCCAACGCCCACCGGATGTCCTCGGTCTTCTCCCCCACGTCGCCGGCCACGATGAGCCAGTCCTCCGGCGAGTCCGCCGTGATCTGCTCGACGACCGGCCGATTCCCCTGGTGCCCGACGTGAATGTCGCTCACCGCCATCAACTTGGGTATCACCACACCTACCTTGGCACATCCGTTCCGATTCGCACGCACCGGCCGAGCCGGGTGTCGCACATGACGACGCCTCGCCGGGGCTCGGCGCCGTGACGCGCGACCGCGCGAGTTGCCTCCGACTCGCTCGCTTACACCGGCACCTCGGCGCCGACACGAGCCCACCGGCCCGACAGCGCCCGCCACGTGACGGCGATCAGCCGCAACAGCATGAACGCTGCCAAGCCGGACCAGATTCCGGCCACGCCCCAGTCGAACGCCAGCGACAGCCAGATGGCCGGCAGGAAACCGGCCAGCGCCGCGGTGAGCGTGGTGGTGCGCAGGTAGGCGGCGTCGCCCGCGCCGAGGAGAACGCCGTCGAGGGCGAAGACGATGCCTGCCACCGGAATCAGGGCGACGAAGAACCACCACACCACGTGGGTGCGATCGAGGACCTGCGGGTCGCTTGTGAACAGCGTCGGGATGATCACCACGCCCGCTGCGAAGAAAGCGGCGAGAGCGAGGCTGAAGATCTCCGACCATCGGGTGACGCGCCGGGCGATGCCGCGAGCGCCCGCGG
>NZ_BDBA01000121.1 GCF_001612745.1 Nocardia amamiensis NBRC 102102
GGGCCGCCCCTGGCGTTGACCGCGATCGCCGCGCCCAGCGCGCCGTCATCGATGACCGGCGGCCCGGCGGCGGAAGCCGGGGCGGGCGGGGCGAGACAGCTGAGGCCGAGCACCAGCGCCACCCCGGTGAGCCGTAGCGGAACGCTCATCGCCACAACCACTCCACGATCACAGGTTTCTTGCCGCCGAGTACAAGTCCATGATCCATAGCACCAGCGGCACGACGGTGACGATCAGCAGATATTCGAAGATCTCACCGGCACGTCTGCTCACCGGCGACATCTCGGTGTGCGGGGCGATGACACCGAAGCCGACCATCGCCGTCGCGACCGCCAGCAGGATGCCCGCGATCGGCACCAACCACGACGGATGGCCGACCGCGACGGCGACCCCGACCGCGACCAGCGTGGTCGCGCCACCGGCGATCAGCGTGCCCGCCTGGACCAGGTCCGCGAATGCCCGTCCGCGCAGGGACAGGATCAGCCCGAGGACCACCGCCAGTGCGATGCCCTGCCAACGCGCCGCGCCCAGCGGATCGGCGGCGAGCACCGCGCCGACCGTCGCGGCGAGCGTGCTGCCCAGCAGGATGCCGGATTGGTACTGGTTGGCGGCTTTCGCGCGCAGTTCGAGACCCGCCGCCGATGGCAGCGCGGTGGCGCCGATCGCGCCGATGTCCTCGATGGTGGGGCGGGGCTCGTGATCGGCCGGGTCGATCGCGCCGCCCGCGGTGGGCACCGGGGGGACGGGCAGGCGCGCGGCGGCGACCGCGAGCCGCGGCGCCATCGTGATCATGATCAACGCGGCGACCAGCACGCCCGCCGCGATCTTGGGCGTTCCGACTTCCCACACCATCCGCACCAGCGCGGAGAAACCCGTGAACGCGGCCGCGGTGAGCGCAGCCGCGCACAGCAGCGCGCCGACCCCCGTGACGCTGTAGGCGACCACGGCCACGACCAGCGCCGTGACCGAGGCGAGCAAGAGATGCGGAGAGCCGAGCGTGTTGGGGACGAAGAACGCGGCGGCGGCGAAGAACAACGCTATCGCGTACAGCGACAGCAGCGTCGCGGCCAGCGTCGCCTGATATTTCCGCACGCCGATCACCGCGGCGGTCACCGCGGCCAGCCCGGCGCCCGCGGGCAGGAAGCCGATCGCGATGCTCGCGCCGTCGGTCTTGGCCACGGCCAGCACACCGATCGCGGCGAGCACCCCGGCCAGCGCCGTGATCAGGCCCATCCACCGGGCCGCGACCGGTGACCAGCTGCGGAACGACTCCCCCGTCAGCCGCGAGACCGCGTCGATCACGTCGTCGAACAGGGCGGGCGACTCCTTCGCCGTCACCGATCGCAAGACCAGCAGCTCGCCGTCGAACACCTCGGCGTCGGTCAGCGTCTGGTTGGGCGGAATCGGGTCGCGCCCGATCCTGGCCAGGGTCCAATGCTCGGTGCGCAGCGGGGCGCCTTCGTCGTGCTCGGTGAGGTCGGGAGTACGGGACTCGATCAGTTCCACGATGTCGGTGATGAACGCGGCGATCGGAATCGTCGCGGGCAGCCCCAGATCCAGCTGGGTGTTGCCGCCGATCACCGAGACTCGGCACAGCTCCGGATCAGCGGCTCCCAAGCCGCTGGTCGACGACTCGGTCACGAGTTTGCAGACTCCCTATGTCAACTCTGTCTTGCTCGGCAACGCACCCAATCTATACCGCGGTCTCCCGGTATGCTGACCGAGAACTCGCAAATACCGTAAGCTTTGGGGGCTTACCCGCATGACCGGCAACCGCCAAGCACAACGCGCCTTCGACGCCGGCGTCTTGTCATTGGGCCTCAGTATCGACGGGCAGGAATCCACACGCGATCTCGACTACGCGAAGCTTGCGTTCACCAGGGCGACGGAGTGGGATCCCGGTATGTGCGACGCGTGGCTCGGCCGCGCCGCCGCGGGCGAGGTTACCCGGGAAGTTCTGTTCAATCTCTATAAGACCAGCTCGACCACGCTTTTTCGGGAGCAGCGCAGGCTGGGCCTGCGGCCGAGGGAACTCGCTGGCCGATTCGTGGTCGGCCAATACATCGACTATCCGCTGGCCAGTTATATCGAGATCTGGCTCGCCCAAGCTGGGCAGCTGATCGCCGACGCGGACTACGACGAGGCCGAACGGGTGCTCGACGAGCTGGCCGCGCATCGCAAAACCCAGCTCTCCCAGCCCGACAAGGAGATCGACGACCGCATCTGCGCCTATGTGCGTGCGGTGCTGCACTATCAGACCCAGCGCTGGCCCGACGTGATGACCGTGCTGGCCGGGTCGGCGGAGTGGGAAGACCCGTACATGGCCGCCGCCGCGCACGTCATGGTCGGCACCGCCTGCGCCCAGCTCGGGCTGTTCGGCGAGGCGATCCGCCGGATGGAACAGGCCGAGCAAGGCCCGATCCCGGCCGCGGCCACCACCGCCCGGTTCTGCCGTGGACTGTGCCTGCGGGAAACCGGCAACGAGGTCGAAGCGCAGGCGCTGTTCGAGAAGGTGTTCTCCGAGGCGCCGGATTTCGAGGCCAACACCCAAGCCATGCGGGACCGCAAGTACCGCATCACGGTGACCACGAAAGAACAGATCGACGCGCGCACCAACCGCTGGGATCCGGCCTCGGCGCCCTCGGCGGAGCAGATCGGACGCGAGGAACGCGACGACAAGGCCAAGCAGATCCTCGAGACCGCGCGCGCCGAGCTCGACGCGCAGATCGGCTTGGCCGCGGTGAAGACCCAGGTGGCCAAGCTGCAAGCCACCGCGCAACTGGCCAAGATCCGCGCCCAGAAGGGCATGGCCAGCGTGCCGCGCGGCCAGCACCTGGCCTTCACCGGGCCGCCGGGCACCGGCAAGACCACCATCGCCAGGGTGGTCGCGAAGATCTATTGCGGGCTCGGTTTGCTGAAGACCGACAATCTCGTCGAGGCCAAGCGCGCCGATTTCGTCGGACAGCACCTGGGTAGCACCGCGATCAAGACCTCCAAGCTGATCGACAGCGCCATGGACGGCGTGCTGTTCATCGACGAGGCGTACACGCTCATCCAGACCGGCTTGCAGGGCGGCGACGCGTTCGGTCGCGAAGCGGTGGACACGCTGCTGGCCAGGATGGAAGACGATCGCGACCGCCTCGTGGTGATCATCGCGGGTTATGACGGCGAGATCGATCGGCTGCTCGCCGCCAACGACGGTCTGGCCTCCCGCTTCGCCAAGCGGGTGAAGTTCGACTCCTACACTCCGCAGGAGCTCGGTGAGATCGGCCAGTTCATCGCGCGCAAGCGGGATTCGGAGGTCTCCGAGGAGGCGCTGGCGCTGCTCGTCGCCGCCTGCGCCGAGCTGTACGAGAAGGAGAGCACCGACCAGAGCGGTCAGCCACGCCGCGGCGTCGACCTCGCCGGCAACGGCCGCTTCATCAGGAACGTGATCGAGGCGGCCGAGGAGGAGCGCGAATTCCGGCTGGCCAATGACGAGAGCCTGGATCTGGCCAACCTGGACGAGGCGGTGCTCATGCGCATCGAGGCCGACGACATGTCCAATGCCCTCACGAATGTGCTTGCCACTCTGAACTCTGTCTAATTGCAGTGCCTCCGGGAGTTGGTCCAGTCTGGTTGCGTGGCGAGGTGGGTATCTGACCGTGGTTGCGGCGCTGCGTGGTCGCCTTGGGAGGGAACGCGGTGGCAGTTCGGGTTAGCGACCGGACGGCAATGTGTCGTGACTGACGAGCGCGTCCCGCGGTGTGAGGGTGGGGCCGGGCACCAATTGGCCGATGATCGGCCACGGAGCCAGCCGTGGTTTCGATTCCAGGCCGAGTACCGCCGCGGTCTCGGCGTCGGGTATGCCGTAGCGAATGCCGTTGTCGCCCACATAGAACAGCGTGCCGCGCCGAGCGCTCTCCGGATCGATCCCCGTGGCCTGGACGAATTCGCCCGTGCCCGGCGGAATGTAGGCCGCGTCCACGCGCTCGCCTGTACCGTCGGCCGTGGCCAGCTCGACCGGAGTGGCCGAGGAGGACAGCGGCAGTTTGCGGCCCGCCAGGATGGCCACCGTCGCCGCCGGATCGTCGGCACCCCTGGACCAGGACGTGCAGCCGACCGGTGCATCCTCGGCCGCCATGATTTTCGGCGTCTCGGGCGGGAAGTGGTCGAGCGGGAGTCGCTCCAGCACCGGGATGCCGGTGATCCGGTCCGGCGGCACCGTGGTGATCTCGCTCATGCCTTGGGAATTCGCGTTCCGGATGACCTGCGCGGCGAACGGCGACACCCGTTGCACACCATCGGCGAGCACCACGTAGAGGTCGTCGGCGACCACACCGCGCACCCGTACCACGCCGCCGACCGGCACGCCGGACAGCTTGCCGGGTCCCGGCTCCCCGACACGCTCGATCTGCGGCGGAGCCAAGGCGGCGACCTGGGTCGCGGCGTTCAACAGCCCGGTGCTGATCGGCCGGGGCTGATGGGCGCGCAGGTTCAGCGACTGAGACATCACGGAGTCCTTCGGATCGACCTCTGCGCGCTTGCCGTCGTACAACAGGAAGGTCTTGCCCTCGCGGACCACGAACAGCGCGGCGCCGGGGCCGAGCGGCCGGGCGACGCCGTCCACGGCGTTTTCCAGACCGCCCGCGATCACCGTGGTGCTCACGCCGGGCGAACGCGCCGCGCTCCCAGCGGGGGACAGTTGCACCGCATCGCACAGGGTCCAGATCGACCGCTTTCCCGCCGAGGAACCCGGTAGCGACGCGGGAGCGCCAGGGATGCCCAGCAGCGCACCGCGTGGCAGTGCCGCGAGCTTGGATTCTTTGACCGAAGTGGGCGACTCGTTGCTCTGGGTGATCAGCCGGGCCGAGGCCAGATTCAGCACCGGATGCAAGGTGTCGCCGACGACCGCGAAGAGCGCGCCGCTCTCTTTGGCCATCACGATCTTCGCGTCGTCGACCGAGCCCTGCGGCCGCAGGAACGCCAGGATCGCGGCGCCCGCCACCACCAGCAGGCCGAGCACCGCACCGACGACCAGGGACCGGGACTGTGAGCGCATGGGGTCGTGCAGCATCCGCACGTCCCGGCGCACGAGCGCGTGTTCGTAACGGCGTAGCAGGAATCGGTAGCCGTTGACTTGTGCGCGCGTGGTCAACTGGGCCGGCACGAATCCTCCGAACAGGACGCGGGTGGATCGGGGTGCGACATGGTCGCGCGGCTCTACAGTAGCGAAGCTCAGGAAGTTCGGTCCATGATGAGCCCATGGCGTCAACGACGGCCGACCGGGCCACACGGGCTTCGGCTCCGCCGCTGCACTCACGACAGTTCTGGTTGTTCCGGACTCTCCCACTTCGCCTGGTACTCCCGGTATTGCTGCTGGCCATCACGGTCGCGCTGGTCGCGGTGGCGTTCGACGCGCCGACCTATGCCGCGGTCGCGGGCGGCGCGCTGATCGTGCTGATCGGGCTGGTACGGCGGCGCGGAAATTGCTTGGCGGCGTTTCTCGCCGAAGAATTCACTTTCCGGTGGCACGCGTTTCGTCACCGTTCGTCCGCGGTCAACCATGCGCCGTTCGATGTTCCGCTGCCCGACGGCGGCAGCTACGGCATGCGCTGGGACGGCACCCGGCTGATCACCATGCTGCGGATCGATGCGCAGCCGCGCGGCGTCACTTTGCTCAGCCCGAGCGGCCTGAACACCGGTGAGATGGTTCCGCTCCCCGAAATCGCCCGTTGCCTGCACCAATTCGACATCGGACTGGCCTCGATCGACGTGATCAGCACCGGCTCGCGCACCTCCGACGCGGGCCAGGTGGCCCGGCTCTACGAGCAGATCCTCGGGCCGCTGCCCGCGGTCGCGCACCGCACGGTGTGGGTGGTGCTGCGCTTGGATCCGCTGGCCAATGCGCCCGCGGTGGACCGGCGCGGTGGCGGCTCCACCGGAACGCTGCGGTCGGCGATCATCGCCACCCGCCGGGTGGCCAACCGCCTGGCCGCGCGCGACCTCACCGTGTCGGTGTTGTCGGCCGCCGAAATCACCTCGGCCGTCCACGAACTGACCCGCGGCGCCGCACTCGATCGGCTCACCGAAACCCAGCACAGCATCGAACACGACGGCATCCACTCGGCCCTCTACCGGATGGCCCCGGAGGCTCTCGATCCGCGCGGCCTCGCCGAGGTCTGGGCGACACCGAGCCTGGCGACCACCGTGACTTTGCGTCTGCGGCAGGCGGCCGGGGCGACCACGGGGCCGCACGACGCCGGGCCCGCCACCATCGCGGTGACCGCGACCGTTCGATTCGATTCCCGTGACCGGCCGCTCGAAGTGAACATTCCCGGCCTGCTGCCCATGTCCGGCAAGCACCGTCGCGCGCTGCTGCAATATCTGCCGGTCGACACCCAGGGCCCGCAGCTGCCGATCGACAGCTACTTGGGCACGCCGGAATCCCTGGCCGACCTGTCCACCCCGATCACCGGCTGCGGCCAGGTGATCGGCGCCGATACCTCCGGCCAGGGTGTGGCACTGCCGCTGGTCGGGCAGTACGTGCGCCGGGTGGAGATCATCGGCGCAGTACTCATCGCCAAACAGGTGATTCTGCGGGCAATCGCGTTGGGCGCCACCGTGGTGGTGCACACCAACCGGCACGACACATGGCGCTCGATGGTGGCATATGTCGACGCGCCGCACTCGCTGTCGCTGGCGTCGTGGTCAGCGGGGTCGCAGCAGGCGAGCTCGCATCGGTCGGCCACGGCGTTCGTCTACGACGGCATTCCGCCATCCACACACCATTCCGACGCGACGGTCATCGTGCTGCGTTCGGACGCGTCCGGCGCCGAACCCTTCGACGCCGACGTCACGTTGATCGAGGACGCCGAAACGGCGAACCTGGTGACAGTACGAACCGCCACCGGATCCACGACCGTCTACATGGTTGCCACCCCGGCAGAGATGAACTACCTCGGCACCCCGATCGCGCTGTCCTACTGACGGATCAGTCCCCACGTGCGCGGGAAGCGCGGGCCGACACCCGGTGCGGAACCGATGGCGGCGGTCATACCCGCTGGTGCGGAGAGCCGTCGAACGGCCCGTTCGCCCTTATCGAGAACGGGCCGTTCGCGGTCAGCGGTGGAGCTCAGCCTGAGAAGCTGTTGTACACCTTCATGTCGGCGTGCTGCGCGTTGCCGAGCGCGCGGTCGACCGCGTCGCGCAACCGCTCCAGAATGTCGGCGGTGTCGCTGAACTCGGTGGTCCACGCGGTGTGGGCGGTGCGGAAACCCTCGGCGGACTGGTTGTCCTCCCACGCCACGTTGATCAGCTTCGCCGCCGCCTCCTCCAGATTGGAGATCTGGGTCTGCAGGCTGCGGTAGTGTCCGTCCAGCTGATCCATCAGCGGCACCAGGTACTTGGGGTCGTAGAGCATGTCGGATCCTTTCGTAGAGATGGGCCGGCGCCGCGCTCAGACCAGGTTGGTGAACGAGTCGACGTTCTCGGCGTCGACGTTGTTCTTCGTCTGGCTGCCCTCGAAGATCTTCGAGGTCATGTCGTCCAGCTTGCTGTTGAGGCGGGCGCCTTCGTCCTGCCATGCCTGAGCGGCCCGGCCGCACGCATCGTTGGCATCGCCCTGCCAGCCTGGCTTGGCGGCCTCGATGTCGCTGCCGATATTGCCGATCGTCGTCTTGATCTGGCCGACGGCCGTCATGAAATCGTTCACGACCTGGGCGGCCGCGGCATCGTCGAGACTTACCTTGGACATTTTCTGACCTTCCTTCGTCTGTCGTTACTCATGTTGGCGATTCACGTTTCCCGGGTATTCGCACGCAGCTCTCGACGACGCGCGAGCTAGGGCATCCACCTTCCTCCGGGCAGGGATTCGATCAGTGCCGAAATCGCCTGCGCGATCCGGTGATCGGAACCCGGGGTGAAGGTGGACCAGACCCGAAGGTCCGCCGCGGCGCCGGGACTGGCCGCGATACGACCACGCGCGGTGTCGTACACGGCTACCGCCCCGGACGATCGGAGGGTCGCCCCGTCCTCATGGGCGTAGGCGACGATTTCGGCGTGCGCGTAGCAGCTGGACATGGCGAGACCGAATTCGATCGCGTCGCGCTGGTCGAGCACACCGAGCGCGTACACAACCTGGGTGAAATCACTCGATGCGGTGGCGCCGTCGAGACGTTCGCGCAATTCCTCCGACGGTGCGCTGAAGCCGGCGATCTCGGCGGGCGGGCAAGCGCCCAGCGCGGCGAGCACCGGGCGCGCGAGCGCCGCACCGTCGTCGTCGGCCCAGGCCGTGCGCACCTCGAAGGCGTCACCGGTACGGATGGCGAGCGCGTGCGCACTCCCCCGGCGGGCCAAACACACGCGCACGGGTCCGGTTTCGGTGTAGATGCGGGCGACCAGTTCACGATCGGGCTGGGCCAAAGTGTGCAGCGCCGCGGCGAGTTCGGCGTCGAGTTCGTCGTAGCCGTCGACGAGCCCGGACGCGCGCAAGCCCGTAAGGGCCTCCCGCTGCGCTTCCTGCCAGGCCTCGGCCGAATCCTGCCGCGGCCCAACGCCGAGCACCGACGGCAGCGTCTGCACACCGATCAGGCCGGACGCCGCGAGCAGTCCGTCGTTGGTCATCGTCGGCATACCGACCTCCTCCCCCACTGTGCGGACGCAACGCCACCTCGCCAGCGCTCGGCCCCGCCGAGCCCACTGGTGCTGCGCTCGACGGCTCCCCTGCCGCGCTTGATCACGACGCCACCACATCGGCGCACGCGCGCGCCGCACCCGCTCATGCTGCGCCCGACGGCCCCCTCACCAGACTGCGTCACAATGCCAACGCACCGGCACACGACCACGCCGCAGCCGCTCATGCTGCGCTCCACGGCTGCCCTGCCGCGCTTGATCACGACGCCACCGCGGCGGCGCAGGCGCGCGCCGCACCCGCTCATGCTGCGCCCGACGGCCCCCTCACCAGATTGCGTCACAATGCCACCGCACCGGCACACGACCACGCCGCACCCGCTCATGCTGCGCTTCACGGCCCCCTCACCGCGCTCGGTCACAATGCCACCGCGTCGGCACACGACCACGCCGCACCCGATGGTGCTGTGCTCGATGGATTCCTCGTTACGCCCGGTCACGGTCCCGCCTCGGTTCGTGCCGACTCCGGCCGCGCGGCTTGCTCAGGGGCTGCGCCGAGCACTGGCGGCGCTGCTTCGACGCCCGCCTCGATCTGCAGGCCATCGCCGGGACGCGGTGCCGTAGGCGCTCCGGCGCGGACGGCGCGTTCGGTGTCGCCCGCGGCCATGCCGGGAGCCATCGCGCCGGGCACCATCCGGCTCGACGCGTTGTCGGCGACAACCGGGGCCGGCTCCACCGGAACGACTTCCGGCGTGGCCACCGATTGCGACACCGTCTGCGCGTGGTAGGCGGTCTTCGCGCGCGGCATCGACAGCGCGCCGAGGTTCGGCATGCCACTGATGCGTGGGACGCTCGCGGCGGCCGCTGCCGCCGCCGTGGTCTGGTTCGCTCCTGCCTCGGCTTCCAGCGCCGCGCCACTCGCGATCACCGGTGGGTGCTGCTGTTGCCACGGCATGGCCAGCTGCGTGGTGGCCGCCTCATAGCTCTGCATCACCCGCGCGGCGTTCGCCTTCGCCAGGTCCTGATCGGAATCGATCTGTGCCGCGGCCGCGACCAGGGGCGCGCCCAGGGCGGCACCGGCCTGCTCGATCCCGCGCTTCGCCGCTTCGAGCGCGGCGATTTCGGCGACGTGCGGCATGGCAAGGCGCGCAACCTCGTGGGCGACCGCCTGTGCGCCCGCCTTCGCGGCGTTCTGGCCGGCCGCCGCGGCCGCGTCGACCAGCCAGTCACGCAACTTCGTGATGCGCTCGAGCACGGCCTCGCTCTCGCCGGATCGCCACGACTCGCGGATCTTCGCCACGATCTGGTCGTATTCCACGACGGCGGCGCCGAAACTCGCGGCGAGCTTCGCCCATGCCGTGCTCGCGTCGGCCATCGGCGCGGCGCCGGGTCCCGTGGTCAGATCCCGCGCCAGTTGTTCGGTTGGCCTGGCCTGCCAGACCACACCGGTGAATCCGATTACCGGTGGTTCGACCATGCGCGCTCCGTGTCAGTTCGCTCCGAAGCCGGCGGCATTGTCGTCGTCCATCCGCACCAGCAGATCGGTGTGGGAACGCAACGCGGCAGCCAGTTTTCGGATTTCCAGCACCCCGGCGGACGCGGCCTCGTCATAGGAGGACGCGACTCCGCGCAATGTCTCCGCCGCGCGACCGGACACCTCGTCCGTGCCCGCGGGCTCGACCGCCAGCGTGGGCATGCTCTGCCGCAGATCGGCTTCCAGACGCGCGGCGAGAGCGTCCAGGTCCGCAGCGGACTTACGGGCCTCGATGGGATCGAATTCCATGACGTCCTCCTGTCAGAGGGTGAGCGACTTGTCCGGTGGCTCGGAGTCCAGTGGTTCGGAGACCTGTTCGGCCGCACCGACCACCGGCAGCGAGGCACCCTCGATTTCCCCGACGACTTCGTTGCCGTGCTGCTCGGTGACCAGCAATCCACGCACGCCGTCGGTGCTTTGCTCGCCGGCGCGCGCCATGCCTGCGGCACCGGCCGCGCCTGCCATCGGCACCATCCCCGGACCGGAAGTCATGCCACGCGCTGCGGAGGCGGACGTGGTGGAAGCGGCTTCGGCGACAGGCATACTTGCGCCCGCGGCGCCGAGTGCTCCGGCACCGCGGGCGCCCGCCCACGGGGTCAATTGCCGCGCAGGAGTGCCCGCCGGCCCGCCGACGCCCGCCCCGAGGGGGCCCGCACCGGCACCTTCCGCGCCCTCTGCGTGCTCGCCCTCCTGCAACCGCTCCCGGTCTTTTTCGGGGTCCGAGATCGACTTCGGCACGTTCAACGCGGTGTGCGCGGCTTGCAGCGCCTGCGCGCCGGTGGTCGCCATCTGGGTCAACGGGCCGACCAGCTGCATGAGCTGCGACACCGTCTGCATCGGGTCGACGTTCTTCGGCGCGTTCGTGACCGGCACCTTCTGTCCGGTCTTCGTCATCTGCGCGCTGTGCACCGTCAGTTCACCGCGGGTCTTGGCGACCACGGCGGTTGCCTCGGCGAGGGTTTCGGTGGTCAGCGCGACCACGAACACCTGGCCGCCGGGCGTGCCGAGGAACGGCGCCGATGCGGCGAGCGAGGTCATGAATTTCGCGATGATCGCCGCCATCAGGCTCGCGCCCTGGAACACCGAACCCGAGGCTGACGTGACACCGGCGGAGGTCGCCGCGCTCTGGCTCGCGACCGCGGTGCCGTCGGACGCCGCCTGTCCGGCCTTCTGAGCCGCCGAGGACGCGCCCATGCTTTGCCACAACTGCATCACAACCTGCAGCGCCGAGGTGCCGAGTGTCATCGCGGTCTGCACCACGGTGGAGACCTGGGACAACACCTGCGCTGGGTCCAGTTGCGGCGCGGCGGGCAGTTGCCCGGTCCCGAAACTGCTGGCCAAATCCGTGAGCGGCTTGGCCAACAAGGACAGGTCGATCACCGGGAGCGGCGGAAACTCCGGCAGCGGCGGCAAACCCGAGATATCCGGCAGCGGCGGCAAACCCATGTCCTTCAGGACATCGTTGACCGGCCGGTCGAGCATCGGCCCCACCGCACTCTGACGGAGCAGATCCAGGACGGACTGGTCGAGCGGCGCACTCATATCGAGGTGCTGATCGACCCGAAGTCGCTGGCCGAAGCGTCGTCGGTGAGGTCGTAGGTCGCGGCGCTCTCGTGTGCGGCGACAGCGGTCATGCCGTGCACATGCGCCAGCTCGGCGACCGAGGTGAAGTTGTTGGCCTGCGCAACGGCGAAGGCGGCCAGGAAATCCTGCCCGATCAGGCCGAAAACCGGGATGGCCGCGGCAATGGTGGCCGCCTGGTTCGCCGCCCCCGCGACCGCTATATCGACGGCCATGGCCGCCGAAGCGTCTCCGTACCCGCGGATGGCGTCAGAAGCTACAACGATCTCGTTCATCGGGAACCTCCGCTGCCGGAACACGATTGGTCCGTTCTTTTCAAATGTACCGGATCATCCCACCAGTTGATCCGGGAATATTCCGTAAACACCCGTAGACACTTCCATGACATTTCAGGCACCGAATTCCTACGCATACTCGGCGGCTTCTTCGTTGAAGCTGGTCACCAGCGCGCCACGTTCGGCGAAAGCGCGGCGGGCCGCGGAAGCGGCCGTGCTCACCAAGATTCGCTCGAACTCGGCGGGCGAAAGCTTCGTGATCGCGCCGGACAGCTCGAGATCCACGAGCGCGCCGTTGCCGTCGACCACGGCGGTGACGGCGCCGTCGGGCGAGGTCTCGCGCACCCGGACCGCGGCCATCTGGTCGGCAAGATCACGCATTCGGTTGAGCTGACGGTGAACTCTCGCCTCGAGCGCGTCCATTGCCTCGTTCACAGCAACCGCCTCACTCATACCGACCGGAGCCAGGTCTGCGGCTCGACCTCGTACTCCGCTTCGTCCACCAGCTCTTGCCGCGCGACATCTTCCGGCTTGGGCAAGCCGGTCAATGCCAAAACGTCGCTGGTGAGCCCGGCCGCCTCCAATTCCGCCCTGCGAGCAAGCCCAGCGCGATTCGCCGATTGTTTGCATAATCGGAGAATCGCCGCCGCCAATTCCCCCGGTTCGCGCCGTAACTCGCCAGGTTCGACCGTGATACGGACCGGCAGTCCCTGTTCGGTGGTCTCAACCGAGATCGAGCCACTCTTGGACGCTGCTTTCCACATGGCATCCCTCATCCGCTCGTCGTACCTGAAAGTGTACGACCCGCTACCGACAAGTAGCACCCAAATTTCCGGGGCCCGGTTTGCACCCATTCATCGTCGATGACTCGAGCGATCTTGAACGCGCAGTGAAGACGAGTGGAACAGGAAGATCATCTTTCTGCAATTATCCCTCGGTGGACGACGAACGCCAGATCGGCGAATCCCCAGGACACGTTCACAACAGGTTTCAACACCAATTACGTGATCACCGATCTATTTTCCGATGGGCTGGGCCGATCCAGAGGGACATCCGAAGCGGGCACCCGGCCGACGCGACCTACCGGCGTTCGTCTTTGATCGCCCGGACCACGGCGGCGACCTCGGTGTTGATCATCGCTTTCAATCGAGCGGCGTCCGTCCCGACCGCGACGGACGGCAGGCTGGGTGTGCTCGCGTAGCGGCCGTCGTCCACCACATCGCGCCAGCGGATCTCGCCGCGCGTGACGCCACGCGGCCCGAACACCGAACTGCCCTGGATCACCGCGATGGTCCCGATCGTGGTGGCCTCGGCCGCGAGGAACTTCCGCGAGCGGTAGGCGACGGTGTCGTCGAACGAATCCTCCACCGCGGACGCGCCGTACGTGTAATCCATGTCGGAGCCGCTGTCCGTGGCGAGCACCACTTCCGGCAGTTTGCCCGCCGCGGCTTCCGGCATCTGCGCGACCACCGCGTCGGCGAGTCCGAGCGCGGCGCACTCGGTCACTTCGAACCCGCCACTGTGCCAGATGGTTTCGCCCGGCAGCTGCTTGACGACGTACCCGGCGTCACCCCGTCGCGCCGCGAGCAGACGGACGCACTTCTTCGGGTCGTCGCCGTCCGTGCCGTCCCAGCCGTCCACCAGGATCCGGATGTCCGGCGCGGCGAGCGTCTCCAGCACGTCACCGAAGGAGTGGTCCACCTTGTTCCGCAAGGCTTCCCGGACAGTGCTCTTCTCCAGCTCGAAATCGTCGAGCAGCAGGGTGCGGCTGGTGAAGACCAGTGGTGGTGGCAGCGCGTCCTTGGCGTGGCCCTCCCAGAGCACGAAGAACTCGATGTCGCTGAACTTCCAGGTTCGCTTCATTTCTCCACGACCGGCTTGACGACACGCGGCGCGTCGCCGAGCGCTTCTTCCAGGTGCTCGGTGGAATCGAGGAACGCAGGCCGCTTGTGCGCCTGCCCATCTCCCGCGCTCCGGCCCGCGGCACCCGCCGCTCCCGGGGAACCGGGCATGCCCGCCATCGGCGCCATGCCGGCACCGCGGCTCATCGCGGTGCCGGTCGCCGTCGTGGTGGCCGTGCTCGCGCGCGGGAACAGTTTGGCGGCCTGCGTGAGGTCCTTGCCGACCGGCGCGCCGGGACCCGCCGTACCGGGACCGGGGCCACCGGCGCCTTTCGGCAAGCCGGTCTTGGGGTCGATCTCGGTGCCTGGTATCGACGGAACCCCGGGCAAGCCCGCACGCTGCCGATCCTGCAACGCTTGTTGCGCGGCCTGCTGGGCGGCCTGCATCGCCTGCTGGAGTCCCTGCTGTCCGGCGGCCATCGCCTGCTGCACCGCCTGCTGGCCCTGCTGGGCGGCCTGCTGAGCAGCCTGCTGTGCCTGCTGCTGGCGTGCCGCGGCTTGCTGCTCCCGCTGGAACTGCGCCGCCTCCTGCTGTTGCTGGCGCGCCGCGGCTTGCTGCTCCCGCTGGAACTGCGCGGCCGCCTGCTGTTGCTGGCGTGCGGCGGCTTCGGCACGACGTTGCGCGTCGGCTTGCGCTTTCGACTGTCCGGGACCGGGACCGGGGCCGGTGATCCCAGGGCCGGGAGAGGTACCCGGACCGGGAGAGGCACCGGGACCGGGAGAGGCACCAGGACCGGGACCGGGCCCCTGGGGAGCGGTCACGGGAGTCAGGGCGGCGGGCAGGACCGGAATCGCGTTGCTGGAGGCGGTGATACCCGGCGTGTAGAAGGTACTGAACGCGGTCCTGGCCTTCGGCAGCAGTTCGTCCCTGGCATAGGGTTTGCCGACGTTCGCCCAGGGAGTGTGCGGCATGTTGATCTTGGTTCCCCAGAGCCACCCCGAGGTGTACATGAGGTTGTCGCTGACCAGCCGCATGTCCCCGGTCAGCTCGGTGACATTGCCCTGGTACGCGGTGGCCGCAGTGACCGCGCCCGCCGCGCCGTCGCCGGTCCACGAACCGTTCGACTGCAGCTGGGTCAGCTGATTCTTCAGGTTGGTGAAGACTGTTTCGAGCCGGTCGGCCATCCACTTCCAGGTGCCTGCCGCGTCGGTCACTTCCGAAATGTGGTCGCCGATGGATTGGCCGAGGCTGTAGTAGGTGTTGTACTCCAGCGAGTAGGCGTTCTCGACGCGCACCGAGTTCTCGTCCCAGTGCTCGCCGCTCTGCGCACTGTCCCGCGGTCGGTCCGGAGCCCGTTCCGGTGTCACCGCCGCGGTGTCGCGGTCCCGCGACGAACTGACATTTCGCAGCCGCTCGTTCATGGCGGGCAGCTCGTTCCCGGTAGCCCAATCCGGCCGCTGGGTCTCACCGGCGTCCGGCACATGCGGAAAGTCCTGCCACTCGCCCCAGCGGCTGTTCTTGATCCGAGTGAACGCCGCCTCCGAGTCGGTCTCGCCGTCCCGGTACAGCCGCCCCGCGATGACGAACGTCTCCCCCATCTCGCCGAGGATGTTCTTGTGGTCCTTCAGCCGATCGTCCAGATCGCGACCGGCTTTGAAGAACTTCGACCCGAGCGCGGCGCCGGAACCGAGATTTCCGAAGCCCTGATAGTTCAGCACCCGCTCGACGGCGGTGTGCACGATTCCCACCATGGTGAGCGCGTCGGCGACGTTGATCGCGGCGGTCTCCGCGACACCGTGGTCCACCGTGATCTTGCCGTCACGGGCCAACCCTTGCAATCCCGTCCATGGGTTCACTCCGTCGCCCACAGGTCCTGCTCCTGCCTATCCGTCGCACGTCCTGTATCCCCAAGCTACCTTCTTCGGGGCCATACCCGGCGCGCCGTGTGGCCGATGATGCCGGGCCGGATCCGCCCCGGGCGCGGCCACCATCGATCCGATCATCCCACCCGTGCTCGCGCCGTAACGTCTCCTTCCGGAACGAAGTTTCGAAGATTCATCGGAACAACGGATGTCCAGCAAGTGACATCACTGTCGATCCAGCATGCAGCCGGTTCACCCATCGGCCCGACCCTGGTCGAAAGTCCCTGGTAGATCGGGATAGTGAGCTCGATCGGCCGAGGTCAGTTCGGCGACAACGAGTTCGCCTGCGCCGCGGCAGACCGGGCAGACCTTGGCGCCGAGGCATTCCCGGCAGCGCTGGCGGCCGGAGGGGCCGGTGGCGGTCCAGCCGCGGCCTTGGCAGGCCGGGCACCAGCCCAGACCAGCGCACTCGTAGCACAGCACCGCGTCCGCGCCGACAGTATCGGCCGTGACGACCGGTTCGGGCGGGACGAACGAATCGTCCTCGGGGACGGCGACAATGGGTGTCTCACCGGTGAAAATGACTCCGCCATATCCTTCTTGCACGCGGATGCGCACCACGAACCCGTCGTGTGTCCCGATGACCGTCGACTGCACCGCCCCGGACTCGTCGGCGGAACGCTCGACATGCACCGACCATCCGGCCTCGGTGAGCGCGGTCACCGCCCGGGGCACCACGGCAGGGTCGTAGGCCGCGCCGGGCGGGTGCACACGTGCGCTGGCGCGGTACTGATACCGCACCGGCTCGTGCCAGTCCACCGCGACCGGGTGATCCGGCACCGACACCTGCGGAGTCACACCGGGCGTCAGCCGCGCCGCCAACCACAGCAGGTAGTCACGCAGCCGCTCCGCCGCCCGGTCGAGCCGCGCCCGAGGTGCGGTCATGCGCTGCCGCCCGATTCGGCGCGGCCGAGTCCGAGATCGGCGCCGCCCGTCTGTTTGGCGCCCGCGATGATCTCTGCCCAGCTGAGGCCCTTGACCTCGCGCAGGTATTCGACGGTCGGGCCGAGCGGGTCCCTGTACTCGCGGATGTTTCGCCTCCGGATCCGGTCCTTCAGATGCTCCCATTCACCGTAGTCCTGGGTCTTGTAGAAGGCGCCGATCTCCCTGCGTGCGTTCTGCAGGGTCCTGGCGATCTCCTCGTCGGACGCGCCGCGTTCGCGCAGCGCGTCCTCCACGGCCTGCAGGCGCCCCACCTCCGCGATGTAGTGCTGCCGCAGCGCCGGCAGATGCGCGGTCGCCGGATCTCCGGTCGGCTGGGCCAGTGCCTCGGGTCTGCGGTCGTGGGCCAGGATCGCGTCGACGTCGACGGCGGGCGTGATCTCCTCTACCGCCGCCACCGTCGGGCCCGCGTCCGGCTCGTAGGCGATCACCATGCGGTGGTCGGGTTTCGGCGGGGTGTACAGCGCCATCGTCCCGGCGTTGAGAACGTTGCTCGCGCCCGCGTCGATCGAGTACAGGTAGTCCTCGTTCCCCGGCGGATCGAAGACGGTGTGCTCTACGACCCGGAAGACGCCGCCGACCGCAGGAGGCAGCACCCGCTCGATCGCTTCCATCAGCAGATCGCCCTGGATGTGTCCCCGGTCGCCCGGCCTGCCGCCCTCGGCGCGCTCCGAGGTCATGTCCCACTGCACTTCGATGCGCGCGCCCGGCGCCAGGGTCCGCGGCAGTCGCGCGGCCAGCGCGTCGTACTGGGCGGCGGTGTAGTGCGCGCTGACGTTGTTGATATAGAACCTGGCGACACCCCCGTTGCCGCCCGCCGCCAGCACCTCGCCGTGCGTGAGCAGGTCGGCGAACAGCACGAGCGCACCCGGCATCGGCAGCGGACCCGGATCGAGGACGCCGAGGTTGCGGCGGCGCTGCCCGGCATCGGCGAAGTCCTGCGGCAACTCGGTCTGCAGAATCAGGCCGCGGCCCATCGTGTCCTGGATGGGGGTCAGCTCCACCGCGAACGCGCTGCGTCCCACGCCGACGTCGACGGTGTGGCCGCCCGCGCGCGCCGCCGGCACCGGCGGACGGCCTGCGAAGAGCACCGGATCGTTGCGCTCGGCGGGGAGCCGGTAGGTCGGCCGCGGGCGGGACAGCACCTCCACCGAGGACTTTCCGTCGGCTTGATCGTGGATCACGACTACGTACTCCACGTTCAAACCGTGCTGCGCCGTACCGCGATTCGCCCTATCGACGGTGTGCAGGAAGTCCAGGAGCGACATCGCCGTGCCGCGCGGATGCGCCGGTAGAGCCGCTCGGATTTCGACCTGTCCGGTGCCGCGGTGCAGTACGCCTCCGATCCAGTCCGGCATCGCCGCCAATGCGGACGCGGCCTGGCGCATGCGCGCCCAATTCACCGCCTCGCGCAGCTCGTCGGTGATCAGCGGTGACGCGCGCAGCTCGTCGATGGCCGCCTCGATCGCGGCCAACCGCCGCGGACCGTGCGGCAGCGGATCGTTGATCGCCGCCCTGAGTGGTGTGAGCGCCTCGATCAGTGCGTCCCTGCCCACGGTTGCGCGCGCGGCATCGGCGGCGGGATCGAAATAGATCGCGTCGAAGATGCGGCGGACCTGTTCCTCGTGCATCCGGCCGTTCATCGCCAGCGCCTCGCTGATCAGCACGTCGGTCGCGTACTCGCCACGCAGCAGTTCACCGAGGCGGTCCAGATGCGCCTGGGCCGCTTCCTGGAAAGCCGGTTCGGTCAGCAGGAGCCCGAAGACGGGACGGCTTGCCACGGCTCCGCCGTACTCCAGTCCGATTCGCCGTGCCAGCTCGGGATTGTGTTCGGCGAGCAGCTCGGCGGCCTCGCCGACCGGGTCGGCGCTGATGCCGAGATGGTCGAGCAGGTCGGTGAGATCCCGGCGGTAGTCCGGTGTGAGGTTCGATCGCGCCGGATCGAAGATCGACTGATCCAGGTGCGCGACAACCACTTCGAGTTCGGCGAATCGTCCGCCGGGATGCCGGAAGGTGGGATCGGTGGCCAAACGGATCTGCACCAGCAGATCGGCCACCGTACGCGCGACATCACGCGAACGCGCCCGGTCGGACACGGTCAGATCGAAGGCGGAACCGTCCGGACGCATGTGGTATTCGCCGACCGCTCTGGCGCTGACCTCGCCGACGCGCAGGTGCACCGGCCTGCCGTCCGGCAGCGTGAAGTACCCGTCTACCCGAACGCGGCTCATCGATCCCGCCGGACCCACCGGCAGCGGCCGGTACCAGCTCATGCCCTCCGGCGTGATCAGCCGCAGGGCGCTTTCCACCTGGCGCATCAGAACGGCGTGGCGCATCCGATCGCGGCCGGGTTCCCGTGCGTCGCCGCGGCATTCACCCAGGTTGCCCACCGTCCCGTGGTGACGGTCGCCTTCCGGCGGCGCTGCGTGGTCACCCTCGGACGGGTCGCCAGGGCCGACGGCTTCAGGGCCCGACTCGGGCCGAGTCATCGGGTCGACAGCGGAATCCAGACTGCGACCAGCCGGCGTCGAGGCCGGTCCCGGGCCGATATCGTCCGATCGACCGAGGGCTGCGGCATCGGCCTGGCCGATCCCTTCGCCGCCACGGCCCGGCGGCGGAGTGGTGTACGCCCACACCTCCGCGGTGATCATGCCCCGGGCCTGAATGGACGCGAGTCGGTGCAGCACGCCATCGATCGCGCTGCGCGAGTGGCCGAGCTCCGCGAGCACCGCCTCGGCTTGCGCAGCTGTGACCGCGCGGACCTTGGCCAGGATCTCGGGCGGGATCGGCTGGTTCATCATCTCCAGCAGGTAAGGGAATCTGGTGCCGAGGAACGGGAGATCGGTTCGCGCGTCCGGGCGGTCGGCGAGGATCAGATCCGGGTCGGTGACGACGAACGAACCCGCGTGCTCCGGAAACGAGAAGTCGTTGTCGGCCGCGATGGCGATCGCACCCGCGGTGCCGTCGCTGCCCTGCCGGTCGCACTCGCCGGTGATGGCGTCCCGGATCGCCATCATGAACCGCTGCGTGACGGAGTATTCGTGCGGGGCACGCGGTGCGGTCAACTCGGCGACGAAGTATTGCAGCGATCCGGGTCCACGGCTTCCGTCGTAGGGGACGGTCGGCGGAACCTGATGGAACCCGAGCAGATGATCGAACCGGAAGGTGGCGACCTCGCTGGCCACCGGCCCCGACGCGGGCAGCTCCATACCGGGGATCGGCTCTCGCACCGCGGGCCGATACACCGCCGTGCCGTTCTCGAAGTGCACGACAAGCACTTCGTTCAGGTGGAAGTGGCCGGTTTCCAGCACTTCTGCACGGATCACCGCGCCGAGGTCGAGTAGCGCGCGCTCCGCCGGAGTCATGGTCCAGGCCGGCGCGCCCTGAGCGTCCTGCCCCGACGGACCGGGCGACGGCGGGTCCGCTGGTCGTCCCGATCCCGTAACGTCCGGCTCTTCCTGGCCGCTGGGCGGGCCCGGTGTGGTGCCACTCGAATCCGGCTCGCCGGAACCGGGATTCAGCTCCGGATCGGAGTCGTCGCCCGAGGACATGCCGATGCCGGTGTCCGGGCGGGCGTTCGGGTCCGGGGCGAATTCATCGATGGACCGCGTCGGCGTCCCGTCGGGCGTGTAGACGATCCCCGATACGGCGCGCACATCGGGGGTGGGCTGTCCAGACTGGTATGGGTGCGGGAAGCCGAGGGCGGAGTCGTACACCATGATGGTGCCGCCCTGGTTGGCCATGACGTAGGCGTGTGCGCCGACGCCGTGCCGATCGGCAGGCCCGTGGTAGTCCTCGACCACCAGGATTGTCGTGCCGTAGTCCATGCCGCGCAGCCGGTCGGCGATCGCGTCGCGGGAGTCGAAGCTTTCCAGACGTCCACCGGCCGCGTCCTCCAGCTGATCGGCGGTCATTCCCTCCGGGCCGACCGCCGCGTCCGGCACCCGTACGACCGTGCTGCCGGTCAGGTCGACTACCCGTGAAAGCGACTGCGGCGCACAGTCGTTGCGATATCGCGTGGTGTCGGTCGGGGTGTCGTCGGGTGCGCGCTGTGGCGTCGTACCGTCGACGACCTCCGCGCCCGGCGCGGGGCCGCTGTCGCTGGAGAACAGGCCGCGGAGGCGCCGCCACAGGCTCGGTGCCTCCGCGCGGGCATCGGGCTCGGTGCTCTCCGGCTCGGGAGCGGGCGCGACCTCGGGCTGCGGCGGCGGAGCGATGCGTGGCACGTCCCTGATCCGCCCCGGCCATTCCCTGCCGCTGATCACGCCGTCGGTTTGGATTTCCGCGAGCCGCCGGATCTCGCCGTCGACGGCTTCCGGCTCGATGCCCAACTCGGTGAGCACGGCGCGCAACGCGTCCGGATGCAGTTCCCTCGCCGCCGCGAGCGGATCCGGGTGCAGCGACTCGTGCAGCGCGTCGACCACGAAACTCGATCGGATGCCGATGCGACTGGTGTCCAGCGGCGCGGTGTGCTCACCATCGTGGATCACGAGAGATCCACGCGGGCGGCGCGCGTCACCGGCCGCGGTGAGATAGTCGTTGTGATCTTGGTCGGCATCGATGTAGACCCCGATCGCCACCGCGTGCCGCTCCGCCAGCGAATATGCCGACACCGGGCTACTCGGCAGCACCCGGACCAGTTCCTGTAGTGAACCGGCGCCATAACGCCCGGTCCACGCGATGGTCGGTGGCACATGCCCGTACCCGAGCAGCAGATCCCTTCGGTACCGGGCGACTTCACGGACGACCGAACCGGATGGCAGCACCTGGATCTGGCCGAACGTCTGGCCGGATGCCGGCTTGTACACCCACTTGCTGCCGTCGGCGAACTCGACGATATAGACGGCGTTGCTCTCCGGGCCGGTGGGAATGCGCTCGTAGCGGACCGGTTCCCCTTTCGCACGCACGGCCTCTTCCACCGCGGTCCACTGCGCCCGCGCCCGCGCCAGCTGGGCATCGGGATCGCCCGGCGGGTTCGGCGATTCGCCGATCAGGCTGGCAGGACGGGCGCCATCAGCCATGCCGAGGTCGCGCGGATGTTGCGGAACGCCTGCGGCGTCGTAGTGAATTCCCCAAGTTCCCGCGACGCCGGGAGGCGGAGTCCAGTCCTGGTAGCGGCGGACCTCGTTCGTCGCTGGGTCGTGCACCAGGATGGTGCCGTTGTCGTTGGTCATCACGTACGCGTGCGCGCCGACGCCGTTGTTGCGCTCGGCCACGCCGTGGTACTCGTCGACGACCAGGGTGGTGGCGCCGTTGCCCATGCGCCGCAAGCGTGCCGCGATGGTCGCGTGGCTCTCGGCTCGCAGGCGGCCGCCCGCGGACACTTCCAGATCCTGCCAGCGCATGCCGTCCATGCCTACGGCTCTGGCCGCGTCGACGTCGATCGCCGTGCTGCCGGTCCGGTCCTGGACGATCCGCAAGGAGCGAACAGCGCAGTTGCGCGGACCAGTCTCGGTCACATGCGCGACGCCGCGCGGTGTGGTCACATCCGGCGCCCTGGTATCGGTGGTGCCGTCGTCGTAACGGCCGCGCTCGACGTCAACCGGCGCGGTACCGACCCGGCGCCGCGCCCACCCCGGATCCGGCGGCGGACGGCGATGATCCACCGAAGGCAGAGTGTCGCCCTGCCCAGCGGCGATCCGGCCGAAGTTGGCCAACGACTCGGTGGGCCGCCCGGTCTGCGGATCACTGGGTCGCAGATAGCCTTGGTGCACCTGTTCGGCATTGCCGAAGTTCTCCGACCGCGGGAATTCGGCGCGAATTCGGCGCGCTCCGAACGCTTCCGAGGACGGATCCATACCGAGGCCGAGCCCGGTACCGAGGTAACGGCTCCACGCGCCCGGCTGGTCGGCGCCGAACATGGTCACCGGGTCACGCCAGGAGGCGGCGACGTAGACATTCTGCGCACCGATGCCGAACGCCGCGGCGCTGCGCACCGGGCCCGCGCCAGGCGACCCCGACAGCGTGATCGAGCCGACCAGCCCGGCCAGCCTGCCGTGCTTGCCCGCGAAGCTGGCGGTGACGGAACCATAGCTGTGCGCGAAGATCCGGTTCGTCAGCTGCCGGGGGTCGGCGGTTCCGGCGTGCGCCCTGGTCGCGTGGAAGGCCGCGATCTCGTGCAGCAGGAGGTCACCGCCCGCCTTCGCGCGACTGCGGAAGGCGGCCCTGACGTACCCGGTGTTGATCGGACCGGTCGGCGCGTCGTAGCCGATCCAGATGATCGAGGCCAATTCCAGATCCGGGTCCACCCGCTTGGCCTCTTCGTACAGATGACGCAGCGGGGTGAACTGATAGTGCAGCGACCGCAGAGTGGTGTTGGTGCCGGGGACATGCCAGTTCACCGTTCGGGCGGTGTCCACGTTGCCGAGCGCGACGACCGCCTTGCCGTCGCCGCCGAAGGCCGTCGCGTCGTAGGACAGAACGTGGACCGGCGGATTGCCCGGCACCTGTCGTGCCTGCTCTTCCAGCTGCGCCAAGTGGTTGCGAGTCAGGACCAGGTTGCCCAGCTGCTTCAGCTCCGCCGGGCTGAGCACGCTGCGCGACCACCACATGCCGCGTCCCTCCGGCCGTCGCGCGAGGAACGTTTCCAGGTCGCGGGTGATCGCGAGCCGGTTCGCGTCGTTGCGTACCTGCGCGGGCAAGCCGTCGGCATTGCCGATCTGATGCGGGTAGACCCGCAGCAGAGCCTGCTGTGCCGGGCTCAGCTCGCCGGGGCGGGCCGGGTCGGTCAACGCATGCCACCAGTCGGCGTTCTCGGTCGCCCGCCGCCGTGCGGAGTCGACGATGCGGCGGGTTCCGCTGCGCTGCAACGCGTCCGGACCGTCGAAGCCGCCGTCCCGCAGCGCCGCGTCGGCAATCCGCTGCTGCTCTTCGGTGAATCCGGGGTCGGCCGGAAGAGCGGGACCGAGGTGGGGCGGGTGCGTATCCGCGCCGCCTCGGTCGCTATCGCCGGGCCCCGGTTCATCGGGGTCGGAAGCCGCCAGCTGGGTGTCGCCGGGGTCATTCGGGCCGCGTCCACCGCCGTCCACGGCACGCGCGGGTGGCGTGCTACCGGGCTCTACGTCGATGGGTCCGCTGTCGGCGACGACTGTCCGGGCAGCGGGTCGGTCACCGCCGCTCCGGCCGTGATCGGCCTGGTCGTCCGTACGTCCGCCGGGTGCGGCGTCCAGCTCGCCCATGCCGTCTGTCCGCGCGGTATCGGCGTCGCCCGGCCGCCGGGCGTCGGGTCCGCCGGCGCGCGGACCGCGATCATTCGGGCCTCGATCCGGTCCGCGGTTGTCGGAACCGGGCGCGGGCGGCGGATCCTCCGGACCGTGATCTCCCCTGGCCTGCACCGATTCCGGAACCTCGAAGCCCTGCTCGACCAGGATCGCGCGCAGCAGGTCGGGGTAATCGGTGACGATGCCAGCGACGCCTTCCTCGATCAGGCGCCGCATTTCGTCCGGATCGTTGACCGTGTAGGGCACCAACGGCATGCCCACGTCGGCGGCCTGTTGCAAGAACTCGTCGGTCAGCATGGCGCGCTCGGGCGAAAGCATCGTCGCGCCCGCCTGCCGTGCGGCGGCCGGGAGGTCACCGCCCGGCGAGCGGCGCGGACCGGCGACCTGCGCCGCCATGCCACGGACCCGGCCCGGCCCGGAGACGCCGGGATCGACGCCGAGCCAGGTTTCGGTGGCGGTGCGAGAACTCACCAGCGCGACGCGGTCGACGTCCGGCGCCAGCTCAGCGGCGTGTGTCAGCACCCGCCAGTCGAAGCCGAGCACCCGATACCGCACGTCGTAGCCGCTCAGGCACTCCACAGTGGCCGCGACCACGGCCCGGACTTCCGCGTCGCTCCAGGAGGGATCGGTTTTGATCTCCACCGCCAGCGTCACACCGCGGCCGGCGGCCAGCGCCGCGGCTTCGGCCAGGGTGGGCACCCCGCTTCCGCGCGGCGCGGCCTGCTGGGTTCCGGCGAACGACTTGTTCACCACCGCGGTGTCGAGCGTGCGGATCTGTTCGGCCGTCAGCTCGCGGATCGGCTTGCCCACGTAGGGAAATCGCGGATCGCCTGGGCGGACCGGGCCGGTGTCACGCACGGTGTGCCCGTCGATCTTCTGCTCGTGCGAGATGACCGGCACACCGTCCCTGGTGAGCCCGACATCGAGTTCGATCACGTCGACGCCGAGATCCATCGCTTGCGCGAAGCCCGCGAGGGTGTTCTCCGACCACAACCCGCGGCCGCCGCGGTGGCCCTGGATCTCCGGCCTGGTCCGATCCTCGGGCACGCGGCGCGGCGAGCCACCTACTTCGCTCGAGTCCGTGCGATCCAGCCCGGAACGTTCCGGTTCCGGGCCCCGGGGTGTCCGGTGTTCCTGAGTTCCGTCAGCGGGCCTGCGCCCGAGCTGGTCCTGGCGGACCGGAGTACGCCTGCCCTCGGGATCTTTCGGCGCCCACCCGGCACGATGGAATACACCCGGGTCCTCCGGGACGGCCCGGTGCGGCGCCCGCGGCACTTCGTCGCCGTGTCCGGTCGCGATCAGGCCGAAGTACGCCAGCGACTCCGGCGCCTCGCCGATATCGGGGTCGATGAAGTCGAAGTAGAAACCGTGTGCAGGGAAGGCGCGGCCGAACGACCCGACCGCCGGGAACTGCGACGGAACACGCCGAGCGCCGAATGCCTCGACCGAGGGGTTGATGCCCAAACCCATGTTGAGAAAGCGGCCGTGGCGGCCGGGCAAGAGCGCACCGAGCCCGGTGACCGGATCGTAGGAGAGTTTGGCGACGTAGACGTTCTCGGCGCCGATCCCGAACTCGGCGGCGTGCTGGACCGGCCCGGCGCCGGGCGAGCCGACCAGCGTGATCGTGGCGACGTCGCGAGCCAGTCGCCCGTTCGCGGCCGCGTAACCCGTTGTGGTGGACCCGTAGCTGTGGCCGAAAAGGTGGATCTTCGGCGGCGGCGGGGCGACCGGCCTGGTCACCGCCGGATCGGCGGCTGCCTGGTCGACGGGCCGCCCGGCACGAGCCGCTCGAGCCGCTTGATAGGCCATCACGTCGCGGGCGAGCAGACGGCCACCGACTTCCGCGAACTCGGGGGTCCTGGTTTCCAGCCAGATCTTCGCGCCGCTCGGCGCGTCGTACCCGATCCACGCGATGGACGCGACCTCGACGGTGGGATCGGCCAGCACCATGGCCTCGTACGGGTCGCGCGCCGCCTGCAGGCGCTTGGTCAGTTTCTCCACGGTCGTCGTGACCCCAGGCACCTGCCAGGCCACGTGCGCGGCGGTGTCGACGTTGCCGATGGCGACCACCGCACGGCCCTCGCCGCCGAAGGCGAGCCCGTCATACGCGAGCAAATGCACCGGGGGCGTGGGTATTCCGGGTCGCACACCGGTGGAGCGGTTCAACGCCTCTTGGGTCGCGATGATGTTCTTCAGCTGCTGGCGTTCCGAGGGGGTGATGTCGCTACCGCGGAAGATCCGTGCCAGCGAGCCACCGCGCGGCCTGCGGGCCAGCAGTGCGTCCAGGTCTCGTCGCAGTTGCAGCCGGTTGGCCTGGTCCCTAACGTGAGCGGGGATGCCGTCGGCATTGCCCACCTCGAACGGATGCGCCCGCACCAGCGCTCGCTGCATCGGGCTCAGCTCGCCCTCCGGAGTGCCGCTGTCGCGCAGCGCATCCCACCACAGCGCGTTCTGGGTGGCCAGCTCGCGCGCTCGCGTGTAGTCGTCGGCGTAGCCCCGGTGCATCAAGTCCGCGGCGCGCACACCCTCGCCGCGCAGTGCCAGGGCTTGCCGCACCAGTGCGTCGGTATCCTCGGCGGCCGTGGCATCGGCGGGTTCGGGCGGTGGAAGCGCGCCGTCGCGGAACCGGAGCGGCCGCTGCGCCTCGGGGTCGGCCGAGCGCGACGCGATCCGGCGCTGCCACAGACTCGGATCGGCCACCGCCGCGCGCGGTGGCACCTGCCGCACGGAATCGCCCTGCCCGGCGGCGATGCGCCCGATATTGGCCAGCGCCTCGGTCGGCGCGCGGGTGTGTTCGTCGGTGAACCAGTAGTACTGGCTGTGCACCCGCGCGCCCGCCCCGAATCGCGGATCCGGATAACCCAGCAGCTTCAACGAGATCCGCGAGAACACCGTCTTCTTGGTGGACGTATTGCCCTCGATGGGGATCTCGGCCGCCATGCGCGTGGCGCCGAAGACGTCGAGGGCCGGATTCACGCCCAAGCCGACGTTCAACAGCCTGCCCCGCCCGCCCGGCGTATTGGCGCCCATTCCGGCGACCCAGTCCCGGGACGAGCTGGCCACGTAGACCTCGACGTCCGCGCCGTATTCCGCTGCGCTCTCGACCCGGCCCGCTCCCGGCGAGGCCAGCATCGTCACGGTGCCGATCTCGCGCGCCAGGCGAGCGCCCGCCGCGGCCTCGCTGATCGTGGTGGCGCCGTAGCGGTGGCCGAAGAGGTGGTTCGCAGGCACCGGCTCGCCGCCCTGGCGCGCGGCCAGGTACGCGCGAGTGGCTTGGAAGGAAACCACGTCTGTGGCCAGCCGGGCGCCACCGTCCTCCGCGCGAGCGGTGGTCGTGGCCTGCGCCAGATTGTCCGGGGCGTCGTAGCCGATCCAGGCGATGGAGGCCGCGGCCACCGCCGAATCGGTGCGCACAGTCATCTCGTAGGCGTTCCTGGCCAGCTTCAGCTGCTCCGCCATGGTCCGGATACTCGAATTCACACCGAATACGTGCCAGGACACCGAGGACGCCGTGTCAACGTCGCCGAACGCGACCACGGCTCGGCCGCTGCCGCCGAAATCCTTCGCGCTGTAGGACAGCACGTGCACCCGCGGTGTCGGCACGTCCACATGCACGGCGCCCGCCAGGCGATCGGCCCGCAGCAGAGCCCGCTGGGTGGCAAGGAGGTTGCGCAGCTGTCCGCGTTCCGCGGCGTCGAGTTCGGTTCCGGCGAGCACCCGTTCCAGCTGGCTGGGGTGGCGCCGATAGTGGGCGTCGAGGCGCTCGACGAACGCGTCCAAATCACGCCGGATCGATAGCCGGTTCGCCTCGTCCTTCACCTGTGCGGGGATACCGTCGGCGTTGCCGATGATCTCCGGGTGGATCGCGACCATGGCGCGCCGCTGGCCGGAACTCAATGCGTGCCACCACTGGGCGTTCTCTTCGGCCCGGGTGCGTGCGGAGTCGTCCGGATCGACGGGGCGCAGCAGGGAATCGGCGTTCGCGGTGGGGCCGAGTCGATCGCGCAGAGCATCCTCGGCCGCCCGGACCAGATCGTGGTCGGCCCGCGTGATCCGCACGTCGTCGGGCAAGCCCGTTTCCGGGTTGCGCGGCCCGACCAAGTAACCGGGGTCGGCCGGTGACGCGCCGATGCGGTGCCACGGTAGTGAACCGTCCCGCGGTGCTGGGTCGACGCCCTCGATCGGATCCAGCGGGTTGCCGTCCGAGTCATAGAAGATGCCCCAGGTTCCGGCGAGGTCCCGGGATGTGCGCGGCGGATACGGGCGCGGCTCACCGACGCTGTCGTCGTGAACCATGATCGTGCCGTTGTCGTTGGTCAGCACATAGGCGTGCGCACCGACGCCGTATTCGTCGGCTGGACCGTGGTACTGGTCGACGACCAGCACCGAAGCGCCGTCACCGAGCAACCGCAGCCTGGCCGCCAGCAGATCGTGCGGGTCCGACAGCCGCGGGTCCGCACCATACGCACGCAACCGGCCACCGGCGTGCGATTCCAGTTCGTCCGCGCTCATCCCCGGTGGGCCGATTTCACCCGCGGGTAGCCGCACCACGGCGCTTCCGGTCAAACGCCGGATCCAGCGCAAAGCCCGCGGCGCGCACTCATTGTGCCGCGGCTCGACTCGATTCGCGGTATCCCGCTGGGTGCTCCGCTGATCCGGGACGGTGTCCGGAACCCGGTGCGGCGTGGAGCCGTCCCCGGAACGTGGCACACGGCCGCGCTCGGGATCCTCGAATCGGGTGCCCAATTGGCGGCGCACCCAGCCCGGATCGGTAGCCCCGGGGCGGTGCGGCGCGGTGGAAACCTCGCCGCCGCGCCCGGCTCCGATCAATCCGAAGTTGTCCAGCGCCTCCGTCGGCGTGCCGGTGCTGGTGTCGGCGAACTTGTAGTAGCCCGAATGCCGTTGCCAGACACCGGCGAATCGCCTGCCGTCCGGGAGCTGGGCGGCGATTCTGATTGCGCCGAAGCCCGCGCTCGCTGGATCGGCGCCGAGCCCGAGGCCCAGCATCGGCAGGATACGACCCGCTCGGCCGGGTACCGTCGCGCCGAGCCTGGTGAAGATGTCGTTGGACGCGGCGGCCACGTAGACGTCGACGTCACTGCCGAACTGTGCCGCATTCGTCATGGGGCCGCCGGGGCCACCGGAGAGCACGATATCGCCCGCCAGACCCGCGAGCCTGCCACCCATCCCTGCCTCTTGGGTGAGGGCGGTGCCGTAACTGTGCGCGAAGACGCGGTTGACCGGCTTCCCGTCCGGCCCGCGAACATGCTGCTGCGCCGCATCGGTCGCGGCGATATCGCGCAGCAGCAGCTGCGCACCCGCCTTGGCGCGGCGCAGCGTCGCCGCTTGCAGCAGCGCGGTGATCTTCCCGCCCGCAGGCACGTCGTAACCGACCCACGCGATCGAGGCGTTGCGCTCGCCCGCGCCGAGCTTGCCTGCGGTCACGCGGTATTCGTTGAGCGCGAAATCTAGGCTGGCGTGCAGCTTCTCGACGGTATGGCCCATGCCGATGACATGCCATGCCAGATGCTGGGCGGTATCGATATCGCCGAAAGCGACCAGGGCCCGGCCTTTTCCGCCGAAGGCGGTGGAATCGAAGGCGACCACGCGTACCGGTAGGCCGGGATCGACGGCCGCGGCTCGCCGCTGCGCACCCGCCAGCGCCTTCTCGGTCGCGAGCAAGACGCGCAACTGGCGGCGTTCGGTGCGCGTCAACCTGCCACGTGACCGCAGCTCGGCCAGCTCCCTGGCTATCCGCAGCCGGTTGGCCTGGTCGACGGCGGCGGCATCGATGCCGGGCGCGTTGCCGATCACAGCCGGATGCACCCGCACCATCGCCCGCTGCAGCGGGCTCAGCTGACCGGCCGGTGTATCGCTGTCGCGCAGCGAGTTCCACCACTCCGCGTTACGTCGCCCGAGTTCCTTCGCGTGTGCGGCCACGGACTCGGCGGGATGGTCGCTGTGCAGCAGGTCCGCCGCCGAGGCGTCCGGTCCCAGCAGTCGCAACGCGGTGTCCGCGGCGTCCGCTTCGGCGTCGGTCGGCTCGGACAGGTCTTCCGGTAGTACGCGGTCTCCGGGCGAATCACCTTGTGCTGCCGAGCGGTCGGCTGACTCGGACTGATCATCTTGCGAAACGCCGGTGCTGGGCGGATCACCCCGCGCCGAGGCGCTGTCGATCGGCTCGGCCGAGTCCTCGGGCGGCACACGGTCACCGAGCTGCCGTGGCGCATCCGTTCGGGGCACATCGCTATCGCTGGCGCCTGAGGCGGTGGATAAAGTACCCGTGCGACTGCCGGAACCGACTGGATCGGCGCCGGTGTCGTCCGTGCCAACGGCCGACGGGAGGCCGGCGTCGACATCCGGAATCGCGACCGGATCCACACGCCCTGCCGACAACTCCCGGACTTTCGCATCCGCGTGCAGGTAGTCCGGTGCCAGATCAGCGATTTCGGACAGCCGGGCGACGTCCTCGTCGGCCAGATCCTGATCGGACAGGTCACGTACCGTTTCGTCGAGTTGCTCCGGTGTCAGTCGCTCCGGATCGACAGCGGCCCGTATGTTCTCGGCCAGTCGCCGGATTCGCTCCGCCAGTTCATCGCGCCGTGCCACCGCGGCGGCGAGCAATTCGTCGGGCGGCTCCAGCGGCTCCTCTTCGTCGTCCGGCTCGGTGTCGCCCACCGCGATACCGCGGGCTCGGCTGCCCGCGCCTCCATCGGCGAGCGGGCGCAGGTGCTCACCTTCGGCGCCGAAGAACACGCCCCAAGTGGACTTGACGTCCGGTGCCGTGTCCGGATCGAATTCGAAAACCCCGCCGCGCAAGGGGTCGTCCACCATGATCTTTCCGGTGGCCTTGTCGTGGTACATGACGTAGGCGTGCGCGCCGACCCCATGTTCGTCGGCCTTGCCCTTGTGTTCGTCGACGACCAGGACCGCCGCGTCGCCACCCAGATACCGTAGGCCGTCGGCGATCATCTGATGCGCGGGACGCTTCTTGCTGCCGACCACCCTGGCGATCTCACCGCCCGCCGCGACCTCCAAGTCGTGCCAGGACATGCCCTCCGGGCCTACCGACCCCGGTTCGACCAGCGAGATCGAGCCATTGCCGGTCTGCACGGCGGCTCGCCAGAGCGCGAGTTCGCCGCAATTGTTCACCGCGTGCGCGGGCGGCTGGTCCGGATCGGGCGCGTTGTCGGGAGACCGATGGTCGACGGAACCCACCAGGTCGGCCCCGATTCGGCCGGCGTCGTGCAGTGCTCGCGTCGGCACTCCGCTGGGTGGTTCCGAACCGCCCTCCGGCACAACGGGGTCGATCCTGCCGAACAGTCCGCGCGTCCCGTCGGGTACATGCACGCGAACGTCGCCGAAATGCCCGTCCCTGATATGCGGCTCCGCCATCCCGGACAGCACTACGTCACCGGCCAGCCCCTCCAGCCTGCCGCCTCGGCCGGCGGCTTCGGCGACATCGATGCCGTAGCCGTGTGCGAAGACCTTGTTCGTCGGGACGGCGTCCGGTCCACCCCTGACCTCCCGCGCCGCGTCCGCGGCGGCGATGTCGCGCGCCAGTAGTCCGGCACCGGAACGCGCCCTGCGGGTGAAGACGCCTTGCGCGCGACCGCTCGGCACGTCGTAGCCGACCCACGCGACCGAGGCGATCGACTCGCCCTCGCGCACCCGGCCCGCCGAGGACCGGTACTGCGCTGCGGCGATCCGCACACCGGCGTGCAGCTTCGCCACTGTGTTCCGGATGCCGGGCACATGCCAGGACACGTGATCCGCGGTGTCGATATTTCCGAAAGCTATGGCGGCACGTCCCTTCCCGCCGAACGCGGTCGAGTCGTAGGCCACGACGTGCACCGGAGGGGCGGAATCGAGAGCGGCGGCCTGGAGCTGCGCGCTGGCCAGGGCTCGGACGGTTCCCTGGAGATTGCGCAACTGCGCGCGCTCGGCGCGGCTCAGGCCGGAGCGCGACTGGAGATCCTCGAGTTCGCGTGCGATCTGCAGGCGGTTCGCTTCGTTCGCCGCCGCCGCGTCGATGCCGGGCACGTTGCCGATCACGTCCGGATGTGTCCGTACCATCGCCCGCTGCATCGGGCTCAGCTCGCCGTCCGGAGTGCCGCCGTCGCGCAGCGAGTTCCACCATTCGGCATTCCTGCGGGCCTGATCCTGCACCGCGGCGGTGTCGGTGTTCTCGCCGTAACGCAGATCTTCGGCGCGCGCGTCGTCGGCCAGACGGCGCAGCGCGGCGTTCGCATCGTCGATCTCGGCTTGGCTCGGCGGGCTGGTGTCCTCGGGCAGGAGCCGGACGCGGTCTCGGCGATTCCGGCCGGTGTCGGCATCGCTGCCGGTGTCACGACGGCTGTCGGTGTCACGACGGCTGTCGGTGTCACGACGGCTGTCGGTGTCACGAGGGCTGCCGGTGTCACGACCACTGTCAGTGTCTCGGCCGCTGCCGGTGTCGGCGGCGCTGTCGGTGTCGGTGTCGCTGTCGCTGTCGCTGTCGCTGTCGCTGTCGCTGTCGGTGTCAGCGTCGGTGGCGGTCCGGCCGGAGGTCTCCTCGTCTCCGGACGACTCCGGGTCCGTGTCGGTCCGGCGATCGGCGTCGGGGTCGGGACGGGCGCGGTTGGAGTCGGCGGTGCGTACATCCGGTGCTGGGCTCGATGATGCCGCGATCGGCCCGGCGACCAGCGCGACATCCTCGGGCCGGACGGCGTCGTCCGGAATACCCCGATCCCCCTGGTCGGCGTCCGCGTCGGCGTTCGCGTCCGACCTCGCCTGCGGCGCTTCGGAATCGGCCGCCTGGGCTTGGACGGCTCCGTCCCGCCCGAGCGGCCCGGCAGCGGGCCGACCTGAGGCACCGGCACGCGCCCGCGCCCCGTCCTGCGCCTCGGTACTGGTGGCGCGCGGCGCGGTGCCGTCTCGATCCCCGGCACGACTCGCGCGCGAATCGACGGGAGAATCGCTCTGCGGCAGCGACATTCGGCCCTGCTCCGGGCCGGTCGCCGCGCCGACGGTTCGCGCCGGACCCGCGGCGGCACCGGTCGAGGACGCACTCGTGGAAGTACCGGGCGTGGTCGAGGACGAACTCGCCGAAACACTCGGCGCGGTCGAGGGCGAGTTCGGCGCGGCACCGGTCGGCGTCGCTGCTCCGGCTCCCGGCACGGTGCCGCCACCCGGTGTCGCCACCGATCCAGCCGAGGTCCCTGATGCGGCACCCGTCGCGCCCTGGTCGGTGGCCAGAGCTTGTGGTGCGGTAGCTGGTTGCGAAGTGGAGGACGGAGTAGCACCACCTCGCTGGGAGGTGTCCGCATTATCGCCGACGCCTCCACCGTCCAGGCTGGTGCCGGGTGCTTGGCTGGTACCGGGTGCGGCTTGACCCGCATCAGGTGTGCGCTGGCCCGCATCGGGTGCGGCTTGGCCTTCGGGCGCGGATCGACCTGCCGCCGGGTCGGATCGGCCCGCGGCGTCGGCACCGGAATCCGCGGGTCCCGCCTGCTGGGCACCGGGTCCTTCCGTGCCGCCACGGCTATCGCCGTTCGCGCTCGCGGCGGTACCCGCTCCCCCGTCTCGCTGCGAACCGGTCGAGGTCTCCCCGCCCGTCTGCGCACCGCCCGACGTATCCACAGCGCCATTCGCACTCTGCCCGCCATTAGAAGTGTCGGAAGCGATACCAGCGTCATTCGCACTCTGTGTACCGCTCGACGTAGCGCCCGCGGGGCCGGCGCTATTCGCACCGTGCGTGCCTCCTGACGTATCGCCCGTCGCGCCAGCGCCATTTGTGCCGCCGGACGTATCTGCCGCGGCACCAGCACCATTCGAGGTATCTGCGCCAGTGGCACTGCCGTTGGTGGCCGCAGGGGTTGTCGCCGTCCCCGCACCGTTGGTACCGGTGCCGGTGCCTGCACCTGTTCCAGCACCGGAGCCGGATCCTGTCCCGGTTCCCGAAACCGGAGCCTGGCTCGAGCCGTCCGGCATGGTGCCGACGTTCGGCGTCAGCCCTGGCCCGTTGCCCATCGGCCCGCCGGAGTAGTTCGACCCACCCCGGTAGCCGTAGACCATGCTCGGGCCGACGCCCGACAGCGCACCGCCGGTGAACATGCGGGGATCGAATTCCCAGCCACCACCGGATAATCCGGTCGCGAGGTAGGCCGCACCCGCACCGGCCAAGCCAGCGCCCGCACCGGTGATCGCACCCTTGCCCAGGCCTGCCAGCCCGCTGGGCCCGCCCGGCAGGTGTCGCACGACATTGTGCAGGCCGTAGCCCGCCGCACCGCCCGCACCACCGGCAACGGCGGAGATCCACGCGTTCTGGCCGACCGCGCTCCAGTTGAGTCCACCGTCCTGGTACCCGGCCTGGATATTCAGGCCCTGCACCGCCAATTCTTGCGACGTGCCCTGGAAGACCTCGGTAATCGCCTCCTGCACGATCTCGTAGATGACCTTGGCGAGGATCTCCCTGCTCGCTTGCGACAGCGCCGTCCTGGCCAGGATCGCTTCGATCCTGCGCAGCAGAAAACCACCCATCCACCGGCACGCGGCCTGCGTTGCCGCGATCGCGCCCGCCTGCGCGAAAGGCGCTCCCGGACCCAGGAATGCCGCGTAAGCCAGTTCCGCAGCCAACCACGCCAGCGAGAAAATGTCATTGAGCTTGGTCGCGCGCATTTCGGCGGCGGAGTCGATGGCGCGTTGCCCCGCCGCGTCGTACTTGTCGGCCAGCTTGTCGATGGCCTTCAGCTGCTCCTTGAGCGACTTCTCCATCTCATCGCGCCCCGCGCCGGCCGGATAGGCCACTATCGTGGAGTCGGTCGCCGTCTCGGCCTTCTGCCTGGCGCGTGTGCGCAGCTCACGGGCCAGCCGCTGCAGATCTTCTCCGGCCGCTTTCTGATCGCCCTCCAAGCCTTTGGGCCAGTCGGCTCCCGCGACCCACTCCAGCCATTCCAGCCAGGGCGGAATGGTTATCGAGAAGGGCATGGCGGCGTCCTCGTGCTACCAGCTGGGGTCGGTTACTCTCCCCGGCCGGGCCTTCCGCTCACCGTGGTCGAAGTCCTCGACATCGGTGAATCGCAGTGCGGTGGCGTCATCGTCGTCCTCCGCACGTTCGGGCGAACCCGGCGGCGCGAGCGATACCGGTGGTTCGACCGGGATTTCACCGGCGAAGTCGGGCATGCCGTCGACCAAGTCGGAAAGCTTCGGCAGCCGGGCGCGCCGATCCGTGATGGGCGCGGCCAGTTCCTGGTTCTTGCGTGCCACATCGGCCGCGGCGGCCTGCGCGACTTCGGTCACCGTCTTAGCGATCTGCGCGTAGCTCAAATCCTCGATGCCCGCGGCGAATTTGGTCTCGATGACGACACCGTTGGCGTTCACGGTCACCGTCACGGTCTTATCCCGCGAGGTCGCCGTCCCGGTGAGTTTCGTGCGCGTCTGCTGAGCCTCCGCGATGACCCGCATCTGCTCCTGGAATGCCTCCAGGATCGAGTCCATATCCCGCTCATCGCGTCTTGCGTCGCTCATCCCGGCCCTTGCGTCAGACCAGGCGATCGAAGTTCTCGGTACCGGCCTGCTCGCCCACGTCGATCGCGTCGGCGGCTTGGTACTGGCCTCGGGACATCCGCCGGAAGGAGGTCGCGATGTTCCGCGTGGCCTCGTTGATGCTATCCATCACGTTGTCGAAGCCCTCGGGGCCGTCGCGGAACTTGCTGCCGAACTTGTCCGGGCCCGCGGCGATGCTCGCTCGGTCTGCGGCGTCCTCCGCGTCGGTCACGAGGCCGAGCAATGCCTCATCGGCCATGGAAGTGTCCAGACCGGCAGTTCGCAGCTTCTCGGTGTAGTTCTCGATTTCGCCTGCTGCCATGTTGCTGTCCTTCGACTGATCGAACACCCACCTTCGATCATCGCATGAACGTCAACCGTCCAGCACGTTAAATCCCCTGCGACATGGGATCATCCGCAGACTGCTCCGGATATGTTCACCCGCTGGGGTTCTGCCCCTTGTTCCGATTGTGCTCTTCGATAGCGCGTTCCAGCTCAGCACGGCGCGCCGCGGCATTCGAGCCGTCGAGTTGTCCCGCGAAAGCGGTCCGCGCCGCCGTCACCAAACCCTCGGTGACCTCGGGATACGCTCGGGCGATATCGATCAGGGCGGTTTCGGTTTCGATGTCCAGCCCCGTTTCCGAATGCAGCCCACCGCCGGTGGTGACCGACCCTAGTTCGCGCTCGAAGTTACGCCGCAGTTCGTCTTCGGAGGGGTATCGGCCTCGTACCATCAGTTCTCCCATGTGCGTAGGGTTCCTGCGACGGTTGTATCGGTGAATCCCTGGTCACGCCTCCACCGAGCCGTGGCGCTGCTGGAAACGCTGCTCGAACTCGGCGATGTACACCGATGGCGCCACCGACGACGACGATTGCTCCAGCACACCGTCGTCGGCGATGTAGAAGATGGCCCGGCCGATCGAGATCTCACCCGGCCGAGTCGGCACGAAGACCATCCAGCCCACGCTGATCCGGTCGGCACGCAGCTCATCCAGCGGATACCCGCTGGTGTCCATGCCGCTGTCCTGAATGAACTGGCGCACGCGGGAAATCGCCTCGTCCGCCGCCATCGGTTCGGGCAGCGCCAGCGCCACACCCGCCATGGTCAGCTGGTAAAGGGCGCTGTCGACGTCGAAACTCCCGTCGTCGCCGAACACGTCCACCAGGGTGTCGCGTGTGACGACGCCGACTTCGGCGGCCGACACCAGGGTGGACACCGCCGCCCGCTGCTGGTCGGTCGGCTGCTCGGCGACCAGTCCCGCGATCACCTCGGCCACCGTGTCGGCGGTCCAGATGCCGGGCACCGCGTCACTGAGCTGATTCGCCGACGGCGACTCGCCGCGATACCAGTTTCCGTTCTCCCACCAGTAGCAGAACGACAACAATCCGTTGGCCGCACGCGGATTCAACACCGGATTCGCCACCCACTCCGGCGCGCCCGCGAAGAAGGCGGGCATCGGCTCGCCGCCGTTGTAGGTGGCATCCAGCTCCGGCGCGTTCCACACACCGCCCGACAGCACGGCCCGGCCACCAGGAAGGACATACAACGTCGAGCCGCTGCGCTTGGCACCCTCGAACCAGCCGAGCGCGGGCAACACCCGCGGGCCCCACTGTGATCCGGCCGCCACGAACGCCGCTGCCATCACCGCCCAGCGCGACCACATCACCGGGAACGCGGGAAAATCCCGCTCGGACAAGACCCCGCGCACACCTGCCTCGCGATCCGCTCGGGCCTGTACCGCGGCCTCCTGCGCGGTGCGGGACTGCCTGCCGTCGTGGCCGGTATAGGCCGCCAGCCAGACCGGCAGCGTATCCCGGGGATACATCTCGAGGTCCGCGTTGTAGATTTCGGGCGGGAACAGTTGATCGTCCGGGAACGGCTCGTCGCCGTAGTCATAGTCGACTTCGATCTCCCCCGCATTGGTCAACGACAGCACCAATCGCCACCAGGGGCCGTCGCTGAGCTGCGCCGCCAACTGCCGCTGCTCGCGTACCAGTGCGAGGACAGCCTCGGTGGGCTGGATACGCACCGAGCGCTCTCGGTCGTCGGCGAAGATGACTTGCGCCACCTCCGCCTCCGTTGTCAGGGCGAACACCGCGTTCAGCCGCGCCCAGCCCTGGGGTCCCAATGCCGCAAGCTCGCGGGCGATCTGGTGGTTGAGCTGCTTGGCCCGCTCGGCGATATCGGCACCCTCGTCCTCGACGAGCGTGAATTCCACGTCCGGATCGTCGCTGTGCTCCTGGAAGCTCGTCATGAACTGCCGCATGAAGGCGTCGTTGGCGTCTCCCGCGGCCGGTTCATCGGAGCCGCCGCCGGACCCCGCGTCGTTGCCGGTCCCGCGGTCCTCGGCCTCGTCGTCTGGTCTGGTCACGTCGACGCGATCTCCTCATTAGTCCGCACCGAGGCACGACCCCAAGCGGGAGCGGCGTGCCGATGCCCGAGCTGTGTCACTGGTCCCATCCTGGCACAACGACCCGCCCCGCGACCGCTGAACTACGCGGTGGTCCCGCAGATCCTGACCCGGTTATTCGCCAGGCTGCTCCGCGACCTTGCGCCGGTTGAACTCCTCGATCTTGCGCGCGATCGCGGCCTGCCTGGCGGCGGCGTTGGAACCGTCGAGTTGCCCGGCGAACGCGGCGTGGGCCGCATCGACGAGTTCGTCGGGAACATCCGGGTAGGCGCGCGCGATCATCCACAGCGCCTCCTCGGTCGCCATGTCCAAGCCGCTCTCGGAGTAGATGCCGCCACCGGTGAGCACCGAAGCGAGCAGCTCGTCGAAGTTGGCGCGCAGTTCGTCGCCGGTCGGATAGTCGTCGCGCACGATCCCTCCTTACTCTCGTCCATTGTCCGTGCGGGGTTCATCCGGCGAAGATGCGGGTGCGCCGGACCGGGTCGGCGAGCACGTCGCGGATCAGCAAGCCGAGGTCGAAGTCGGGCGGCACCGCGGGATAGTGCACGTCGCACACGACCCGGTCCGCCACGGTCAGCACCAACCGCGTGGTGCGATTGTCGACCTGCTGCCACTGCGCGGCGACCTGCCCGTCCAGGTCGATGACCCGCTCGCCCGCGCGAAGGACCAGCCGGGCGCCATCCCGGTAGAAGACCATGTGTGTCGGCCCGAGGTCGCCGTAGACCCCGCCGACCGGGCCGACGCCGAGCGCGACACCGCGCAGGGCTCCGGTCACGGGGTCGAAGTCGGCGACTTCACCGAACCCGGCGTGCGCGCGGACCAGAATCCCGCTGCTGGTGGCAGGCCCGCCGATACCGCCGTTGTCCCGCCCGTTGCCGTAGGACGCACGCGGGAATGCACGCGAGGCAGTGGACGCGGACGAGGGTGGCGAGGTCATCGGCGGCATCGCGGGGATACCCGGCGCGCCGGGTTGGCCGGGCTGGTTGGGCGCTGGAGTCGCGGTGTCAGGGGCGCCGATGCCCGGCCGCAGGGCGTGCTGGTCGGGCCTTGGGGCCGAATACTCGTGCAGGCCTGACGATTCGCGTGCCGGATCCGGTGCGGTTTGTGCGGATGACTGACCGCCGCTGTTTTCGAAAGTATCGTTCGCGGGCGGTACGGGATTGTGCGGTGCCGAAGGATCCGGCCAAGTGGAGGCCGTCGGATTGCCCGAATACGCGGGTGCCCCAGAGCCATTCGCGGTGGGTCCCGTACCGCTCCACCCGGCCGATTCGCTCGATGGCGTGAAGCCATTCTGGAAGGACGAGTCCTCCGGAGGGAACGCCTGCGGCGGAGCAGGGGAATGGGGTGTCGGCGGGTGCTCCGGAACGTGCGGAAGCCGCTGTGACTCGGGCAGGTCCAGCGAGAAGGGCGCATCCGGCGCACTCGGACGCCCTGCGGAATCACGCAGTTCCGGCCCATGCGGAAGCTCCGGCGCGTCCGCTGGTCCTGGTGTCGGTGGCTGGGTTGGATCGTGCGGCAACCCCGGCGGGCGCGACGCGTCCGGCCCATGCGGAAACTCCGGCAGCGGGGGAATACCCGGAGTCTCGGGCAGCCCGGGTAGACGCGGAGGCCGCGGCACATCCGGCAGCTCCGGCAGGCGCGGCTTGTCCGGCGGGTGCGGCAGCTCCGGCGGGTGCGGCAGCTCCGGCTGCTCCGGCAGCCCTGGTGGTTCCGGCAACTCC
>NZ_BDBA01000122.1 GCF_001612745.1 Nocardia amamiensis NBRC 102102
GAGCGCCCGGCCGGGATGCCGATCGAATCCAGCGCGGTGGCGACCTGCGCCTCGGCGCCCGCGGCGACATCGTTGATCGCATCCGCGCATTCCGGCGGCAGCCACTCCGGGCGCGGGGCCTGCCATTGGCCGATCCGGATCGTGTTCTCCGGCGGCTCGATCGGCGCCACCGGCTCCACCGGCACGGGAAGGTGCAACTCCTCGATGCGGACCGGCTCCACCGGCTCCACCGGTGACGGCGCCGGACGCGACGGCGCAGCATTACGGACCTCCGGCGGCTGCGCGTAATACACCGGCGGCGGCGCTGATTGCGGTGGCGGGGGCGCTGCTTCGGGCTCAGGTGCCGGCGGCGGGGGCGGTGTGGTTGTGCCCGGCTGAGCCGGGCTGGTGACGCCGGGCTGATCAGCGATCGCCGTCGCCGTGTCGGCAGCGTGCGCTGTGCCTGCCGCCGCCAGCACCATCGCGATGGGAACCGCGCCACAGAGCAGGGCACTGCTGCCACGAAAGATGGTGGTGTTGAGCTGAATTCTTAGGTTTCGCGCACTGCCGCCGTGGGGGACGGACACGTGAAAACGGGTGGTTTTTCTGGATCTGGGCATGCCGAAGAGACCCTTCACTTGATCAGGGCGGGGATGGGGATTGCCGATGAATGCGCCGTGGGTGCGCGGTACTTCGCGTGCCTCCCAGACGCGGATCGGCGTCTGGGAGGCTGCTTCTCAGGCGAATCGCGTCAGATGAAGGGCAGGATGAGTGCCAGCGCCTGCCCAGCCAGGGACAGTCCGCGCGACAGCACCGACAGACCGGTGTTCACCCAACCCAATATCACGTAGGGATCCAACGTGGTTTCCTCTCAATCGGTTTGGACTTGCAGATCAATCCAAACCCCGAAACAAGCCGCAATTCCAGGGCTTCGGCTCTCCTACTTTTAGGTGAGGGTGAAATAGTCAAACCGCTCTTCGGGCGGTATGCAGCGCGTTTGCCGCCTGTTTCACGGTGGGATCGTGAAAGGAAATTTCTTCGAGAACCGCTGGGAGCCAGATGACTCCGCTGTCGGACGCACGGCGACGCAGCCCTTCGGCCAGCAACTTTCTTGCGATCCCTCAGGCGGAAAAGCCTTGCCGGGGCCTACCCATTCTGGTAGGAACGAAACATCACCCTGGGGGCAACCGATCATCGTAGCTCAGCTCATCCCTGTGACGGAAGACACTCGAAATGGGGGGCACTCCGCATGACCCAGAATCCCGCACATCGTTCATCCGGCAACGCCAGAGGCGGGCGACTACCCCGCATCCCGACTCTGGGCAGCACATGCCGTCTGATCAGAGAAGACCTCGGGCTGTCGCGTTTCGGCGCCCAGCAGCGCCACGGCATCAGCCCCTCCTACCTGTTCGACATCGAGAAGGACGATTACACCCCGTCCTTCGAAACGCTCGAAAAGATCATCTCCGGCTACGGGCTCAACCCGATGCAGGCACGTCACCTGCGCGAGCTACGCACCCCCGCCGAGGAACTCGCGCCCGCGGACAACCTCCGCCAGTGCGTCAACGACAACACCGACCTGATCAGCCACCTCCACGACCTCGAGCAGCGAGAAGTACTCGCGGCCTACCTCGACCCGCTGTGGAACGCGCTGGCCAGCAACGACTCGTTTCAAGCGACGACACCCGGCCTGCAGGAAACCGACTGCATCCCGACATGGCTGTTCAGTCCTGCGGCCAAGTCCGTCTTCGTCCAGTGGCCCCACGAATCCGCCCACAGCGTCGCCACACTCAAGGCCACACTCGGTCGCTACCGCGACTCCGAACAAGCCAAGGACCTCATGCGCCAACTCCGCCCGGTCAAGGAATTCCGCCGTCAATGGTCTGCCAGCATCGACGTCGCCTACGGCCGCGACACCAACGACCTGCTGCACCTGCGTGACCCTGCGACCGACGAGCTGTCCTCCTACCGACTCAGCGTCGCCGACGTCACCCAAACCCAGAACGTCCTGCTCCTCACAGCAATCCGCAAACCCTACTCCGGCCCCGAGCCCTCCTAACCCGTCGAACTCGACATCGACACGCCGGAACGACACGCCAGAGACAGCTGCCGAGGGACCGTGTCAGTCATCCAACCGATGATCCGTCCACGACGCCCGGCCCACCCGTGCCATGTGCCGTCGGCAGACCGCACGATCGGTGCGGGCAACGCCACGAACCCGACGACCGATGCCTCACCACCATGGCCAAACCGCATCGACTGCACCTGTTACAGATCACCTACAATGAGATTTGCTGGCGCACAAGGCAATAATTGCGCTTTCATGGAGATAGCGAATTCTCTCGATTGATGAAAGAGGTGTCGCCGATGAACCCGACCACTCGCTGGCATCCGGCATTCGTCACACACCGCGACCCGCTTGCCGACCGTCGACACGCAGGCTTCGCGACAAGCACTCCACGACAGCCCAAGACTGCCCCCGCACGGCACGGCACCACCGATGGGGATTCGCGGTGACCGACAGCCCGGGCATCCAGCCGACGCCGCCGCGGGAACCAGAACCCGAAGCTCCGCATGAGCCGACCTACCCTGTCTCCGTCGGCGCTCGCGCGCTGCACAAATCACGCCGCTGGTACGAACAGCAACTCAAAGCCGGACGACTACCAGGACACAAGGCAGGACGATCCTGGTTCCTCACCGCCAGCGACATCGCGGCGGCCATCGAGTCCACCAGCCGCCCCGCCAAACCATCCTCCAGACCCAACACAGACCCGGCGAACGCATCCCCACGGCCTCGCCCACCACGCCCACGCCCCAACCGTCGCCGACGCCCCATCCCGCCACAACGCAAACAACAATGAGGCATTCCGACCGACCGCAGATCAGCCGTATGGCGAAATCCTCGCCGCAATCCCAGCCCGCCGGCGCTGGTCTGACACCGAAGCCGGTCCCTTACCCGTCGACGGTTCATTCATCGCGGCTCGTCTAAGCGCCAGCCAAGCAGGGGAGGCTCACATAGCGCCCGACCGTTGGTTGTTCGAGCGTTGTTGGTGTGTCGACGGCCGGGCGGCTGAATGGCCTGTAGTCAGCTCGCTCGTTATCGCGTTGGCGGGCTCCACGGCCGCTTGTCCCGGATGTGGATCGTGAGGCCGTCATTGCGGTGCCCGGTTTTGCGGATTTGGAACAGTTGTGTTGCCTTGAACAGCTGAGTCATGTTGCTGTATCCGTACGCCTCTGGCCAAAAGTTGGGGTCGATCTCGGAGCGAGGACCCGACCGCGGCCATCGGCACCCACCCGTCGGGCGCCGGCCGATCGGGCGACCGCGTCGCGCAGCATCCGCACCAGCGTGTGGTCGCGTTGGAGCTGCTCGGTGGCCCGTTTGCGTTCCCCGGCGCCAGCTGCGGTCCGCTCCAGGTCCTTGCGAGTCCTGAAGTAGGTTCGCAAGCGACCTTCCCAGCAGTCGCAGATCTCAGCTGACATCGCGACACCGACGGTCAGCGCTTTCCGGTCGGCGCGGCCGGTCGTGTGTGGGATGGCGGCGCTGAGTCCGAGGTTCAGCGCCAAGCTCAGCTTCGGAATACAGGATGCGACCAGTTGCGAGCCGAACACCTCGACCAGCGGGTCGGCCTGTTCTGCTGTCCAGAGCCGGATGTCGTAGGGCACGGGCACCTGATCGGACACGTCCTCGCGGGTGGCCCAGCCGCTCACCGATTGCGGTGTGCGATCGGTCGGCGGCAAACCCGGCGCTTTCTCCAGGTACCGGACCGCCACCGCGCACGCGGCATGGTTGTGGTTGCGCGCGAACATGTACCAGTCGGGGATCTCGTCGGGGTCGGGCCAGTGCTCCACCAACAGCATCACCGCCGTGGCCAGCATCGTGAAGCCGTTCCATCCCGACAGCAACACCGCTTCAGTGTCTTTCGCCTCGGCCCAGTATATTTCTCGGATCGTATCGTCGATCAGCTTCAAGGCCGTCGGGTGGCTCGAAACCGCGTTGTCCATGGTGGTCTTCTCCGGTGCAGATGGTGCGCACGCCCGAGCACAGCGGTGGACAACTGATTCAAAGAGTGTGCCCAGGCGTGGCTGATTGCCGACGGTCTTTCACCACCTGGGTCGACCACACCAGGACACGGCGGGATTGCCGTCCTGAAATACCGTCGCCGAGCAGCGGCGACGGTCGCTTGCCTCAAAATTTCCGTCGTTTGCTTCCGAGGCGGGCCGACCGTCACGAGCCCGCCTTGCCGCCGGGAAAACGCGCAGGCGCACGGCGGAGTCTTCACCTGCGTCCCGGTACCCATCCATGATCCACGATCGACAGCGGCATCGGAGCCGAAACCGGTGACGAACCCCGGCGGTGCTTCAGCGGGCTGATCCCCGACCGAGACCCGTTCGGCCGCTGGCCGCTACCGTCACAACTGCCGGTCACGGTCTCGACGTGCGCCGCCGGCCACGGATGCGAGTCGTGCGCTCCATCCATCGGGCCGACGGCGCGTCACAGCCTAATCAGGTGAGGGTTCTGCTCCCACCATCGGATCGGGCGCTTCGCCGGCGGCACGCACAGGAACACGATGCGGCTGTCCTGCGTAATGCTGCATCACCTCGGTGAGCTGCTCGCGATGCTCGCGGGCGGCGCGGTCTGCCATCGCGTGCGCTGCGGTGATGGCGCGCGCGTACTCGGTGTCACGTCGCTCGATCTGCTGCCGGAGCTCTGCTCGCTCGTTGTCGAGCTGCGCGCGGAGGTGGCGGTTCTGTTCGTTCACGGCATTCGCGTTCGCCACGGCGGTGTCGCGTTCGCCTTCCGCGCGGACCTGCGCGGCGCGGGCAGCGTCGACATGGCCGTGCATCTCGATGAGTACAGTTTCGGCTTCGGCGTGCACCCGCTCCCGTTCAGTTTCAGCCTTCGCGATCCGCCGCGCCGCCTCTTGTTCCACCTGCTCAAGCCGGGTGGCGGCCTCCTGCATTTTCGTGTTCGCTTCGTCGGCGGCGGCCAGTGCCAGTTCCTCGAGTTCGACGGCGTGCTCGAGCCGCCGCGCCATCTGCGTGGACGCCTTCTCGGCGTCGGCTTTGGCTTGCTCGGCGGCGGTGATTCGAAGCGTGGCGTCGCGCTGAATCTCGGCGATCTCACGTTCGACTGTCGCGGGGTCTGTGAGATCGGCGAGCACATCGCCCGCGTCGGTGGCGACAGCGGCCAGTTCGGCGCGCAGCCGCTCGTAGCGGTCCAGCAGACCTGCCAGGGTGGCGATGCCGTCGGTGACCGCGAAAGCTGGAGCAACGTCGATGGCGTGGTCGCTGGCCCGCAAACATGCCTCGGTCTCACCGAGCGCGGCCACGATCAAGCCCGGACCGTCGGTGAATATCTCGCAGCTGAACGACATCGACTCGGCACCACCGTGGTGTACTCGACCGCAGTGCGACGAGCTGTACAAACCGCCGAGCCAATCGCACACCAACTCGGGGTACAACTGCGGCCGGAATTCTCCTACAACGAGCACGGGACCGCCGAAGGCCATCGACGAAACGAACTCATCGCGGATCCAACGCACCCACTGACTCTGTCCCCCGACTACCCGATAGCCGCAGGAGCCGATTCATGGCCCGTCGCAGCCCAACGAGTCGGCCGCAAACTCGACACGCTGACTACCCAGCACCCGGGGACAACCGTTGTAGTCGCCTGCCATAGAGAAACGATTCTCGCTGCAGCCCAACACTTCCAACGGATACCGCCAACTCTCACCTACGCCAGCGCCGAAGTCGACTACACCGCAATTACCGAATGGGAACACCGCCCACGGACGAGAAACCCACATCAGTGGCGATGGGTACTCATCAGGCACAACGACACCCGACATCTCTGGGGTTCCAGCACAGGGCAAGCGGCGGGAGTACCTCTCTGAGGGGCGTTTCGACGCCATCCAGACGAAGGTCTTTCGACTGCCCGGTGGCCCTATGCGACTACCATCCAGCCTCCCTGTAACGCCCGACGTGGCGCGGCCGACTACTCATGCTGAGCGAGCATGTTCGCGGCACCAGGTCGAACGTCGGATCTGATCCAGAGGCCGGTTCAGCAGTACGCCCGACAGGCACTGAAGCTCACTCAGCGAAGTACCTCCACCTGCTTGTCCTGTAAGTCGCTCGCGCTCCCGCATCGGCAAAGGAACTCTACGTGTACGTAGAAAGCGTCACCCTGAGAAATTTCCAGTGCTTCGGCTCTATTGCAACGACGATCGACCTAGACCCTCAACTGACCGTCCTCATCGGCACCAACGGAACTGGTAAGACAGCAGTCTTCGAGGCGATGCTTCGGCTGTTCGGAGTCACGAGCAGCGATCGAGACGTTCGAGTCGACGACTTTCATGTACCCGCGGCGGAAACCGAGGCGCCGGAAAGCCGTTCCTTCACCATCGAGACCGTCCTCGCGTTTCCGGAGCTTGACGACGACGAGCATGGCCTGGAGACCGTGCCCGAGTTCTTTCACCAGATGGCCGCGACACACGACGGAAAGCTGAAGTGTCGAATCGTATTGGAAGCCAGCTGGATCGACGACGGGTCCGTCGACGGCACCATCACTGCCGAACGCAGAGTTGTCTATACCTTCGACACCGACTACGGAGACCAGTGGGTGGCGTTGTCAGTGGCTGACCGCAGCCGAATTCAGATGATCTACGTGCCAGCCTCTCGTGATGGTGCGCAACAGGTTTCGAAGTTCCTCCGTGGCCGGTTGTGGCGCGCCAGTCAATGGACCGACGACCTTCGAGACCTCGTCACCTCGACTGCAGACAAACTGGCCAAGAACTTCAACACCGAGCCAGTGGTCAGGACCGTCGAGGACACGCTGACCCGACGATGGCAACAGCTACAAACGGCGGGCAGCGATACGGTGCCGGGCTTCCAGCCGATCGACAGCGACCTGTTTGAGATCGTGAGGAACGCCGAACTGCTGTTTACCCCCAGTCCGACCGGCCAACCAAGACGTGCGAGGTTTCTGAGCGACGGGCAGCGTTCACTGCTGCATCTCGCCCTGAGCGCCACCGCACTCGACATTGAGAACGCCTTAGCTGACGGCGCCCATCACACTGAGTTCGACGTCGCTTCCGTACAGCCCCCGGCACTAACCCTGTTGGCAGTCGAGGAGCCTGAGAACAGCCTCGCCCCGTTCTATCTCGCGCGCATTGTGGAACAGATCCTCGATCTGTGCGACGGTCCGCGTGCACAGGGTTTCACGTCCAGCCACTCGGCCAGTGTTCTTGGCCGAATCGAGCCCGAGCGGGTTCGCTACTTCAGGGTGGATACCGCAGCTCGCACCACAACGGTTCGCCCCATCCTTCTGCCAGCCGAGGGCACAGAGGCAGGCAAGTACATCCGGGAGGCAGTCCGCGCTCATCCGGAGTTGTACTTTGCGCGGTTCGTCGTTCTCGGCGAGGGAGATTTGGAAGAGCTGGTCATACCTCTGATCGCACAGGCACGCGGCGTAGCGATCGACCGTTCGTTCGTGGCGATGGTCCCGCTTGGCGGAAGACATACAAACCACTTCTGGCGGCTGCTCAGCGATCTGAAGATCCCGCACGCGACGCTGCTCGATTTCGATCTCGGCCGCGCTGGCGGAGGCGCAGGAAGAATCAGGGATGTATGCCGGAGACTAATCGATATCGGCATCGACCCATTCGAACGTATTGACGGCTACGACGATCTGACAGATCTTGAAGGCGACCTCACACCGAGCGAGCGGACGGCATGGCGAAGCCATCTCCGGCAGTGGAACGTGTTCTTCTCGACGCCCCTCGATCTTGACATGGCGCTGCTCCGCAAGTTCTGGAGCCACTACACGCGACTTGTGGGTCGTGAGTCAGGGCCGCGGAATGACGACGCCACCGACACCGTTCTGGGAGTGGAGGGTGGCAAAAGCAAGTACTGGAACCCCACCGACGCAAAGCTGCTGGAAAGACGAAAGGACCAGCTGCGCTGGTATCGCTACCGGTTCCTCGGCCGTTCCAAGCCCGGCACACACTTGCGAGTACTAAGCACCATGACTACTGACGACCTGAAGGCCCCACCCGAGCCGCTGGCAGCACTGATCGACTGCATCGCCAAAGAGGTTGGACAATGATCAAGCCGGCGCATACCACGAAGGTAGCTTCCCGTGCAGACAGCCCGAGCAGTCTGGTGACCCCTCAGTCGTGGCGTCCCATCGACGTCGATGATCTTGAGCCTGCAGCGTGGGACGCACTGCGTGCGGATGGGTGCAGTGCCGTGATCGCCGGCCCGGGGGCGGGCAAGACCGAATTCTTGGCCCAACGAGCTGCTTACCTGCTCCAAACCGGGCTGTGCCCTGCGCCGCAGCGCATCCTCGCCATTTCCTTCAAACGCGACGCCGCCGCCAACCTTGGCCGCCGAGTGCGGGCCCGACTGCCTGAGCAGGCAACTCGGTTCGTCTCCATGACATTCGATGCATTCACCAAGAACCTCGTCGACCGTTTCCATGCGACGCTGCCGGCAGAATGGGCGCTGCACGGCAACTACGAGCTGAGCTTCCCGTCTCCCGCCGAGCAGCGCGACTTCTTGGACAACCTGTCAGCGACAGCCGATCCTGCGCTACGATCCGCACTCTTCGCCCTACCGCGCGGCAACTTCGTGTCGGAAGTCGTTGGATCTTATCAGTTGCCGTCTCAGATCCCCGCGTCAATGGATACGTCTTCCGATATCGCGGCCTTCGCGTGGTGGAAGAAGTATTATCTGCGATCAGACTCGCCGAACGTAGATTTCATAATGCTCAACCGACTTGCCGAGCTACTAGTCCGAACTACGCCGCATATCAGCCGCGGACTGACCTTGACCTACCCCTACGTCTTCATCGACGAGTTCCAGGACACCACCTACGCGCAATACTTTCCTGCGGTCGGTGTTCGGTGGTGGCACCGCTGTCACAGCGGTTGGCGATCGCAAGCAGCGCATCATGGGTTGGTCGGGCGCCTTGGAGGATGCCTTCGCCGAGTTCCGCGCCGACTTCGACGCCCAGGAGTTCCCGCTGAGTTGGAACTTCCGATCGTCCCCGGCACTCGTGGAGTTCCAACATGCAGTCGCCACCAAGCTCGACCCCAGCGTGGCCGTCGCAGTCTCCAAAGCAGCAGCTGACATAACCGACGAGCCGATCCACATTTGGACCTTCCCCAGCGAGGAGCGGGAGGCCGAAGTCATCGCCGACTGGATCGCTGCAGATACGGCGAGTTCGGGTCGGACTCCTGCAAACTACGTGCTAGTGGCGCGACAGAAAGTTGCCCTATTCGAAGATTTGTTTCGCACAGCCCTCAGCCAGCACGGCATCCGGCTCCGCAACGACGATGCCCTTGTTGGCAAAGTCCGGCTGCAGGATCTCCTCAAGGACAACATCGGCCGTTTCTTCCTCGGCATCTTACGTCTGGCGACAGCGGGTGGACAGCCGACGATCTGGTTGGAGATTTCCGAGCAGATGACTAAAGTGCGAGGAGTCAGCTCATCCGATGAACCGACCTCACGTGCGGCGGTCGACGAGCTCAGCACGTTCATTCGAGACCTGCGTCGTTGGCTGCATGACGCATCCCCAAATGCTGCGACAGCTCGACAAGCCACCGGACGAATTCGTAAGTTCGTCGGCTTCAACAACATCCGGCGCGGACTCACGAATCATCAGCGAGTAGACGAAACCCAAAGAGTCATAGATGCGTTCGAAACGAGACTGAGTACAGTTGCCGACTCTGCTGGATCATGGCGGGAAGCCCTGTATGAATACGAGTCCGCAGACGCTGTCCCTTTGATGACAGTCCATCGAAGCAAGGGACTGGAATACCACACCGTCTTCTTCCTCGGGCTCGATGGAAAACAGTGGTGGGCGCATGCCAAAAACCCTGAAGAATCCACAGCGACATTCTTCGTCGGCCTGTCGCGCGCAGCACAGCGGACGATCTTCACCTCATGCGTCCATCGCGGAGACCGATCCGCCATCGCCGACTTTTATTCAATCCTCGAAGCGGCGGGCGTAGAAGAGACAAACTGGGAGTGATACGTACGAAGAGAAACCAGCCGAACTGCATTGACGCGGTTTCCAGAATCAGCCCGACTCGACCCTCGGGATGCCACGTACGAGACGATCTCGCTCCGAGAGCGAACGCTCACAGACTGTGTATCAGGAACTCGCTTCTCGCGCGGACCTCCACACGTCGACCAGGGCGGTGCACGCACGAGCCCAGGAGCGCGCGTTCGCCATGGTGTCGCGCACCGCCTCCGCGGTCGCGAAACTCGCACCGCGATCACGCATTGCGGCGGCGATTGCATGGCCCCAGCGCATCGTGTCTTTCTCGATGTCGTCCACCACGGGAACGACGACCCGGTCATGCAATTCTCGCGGCAGATACTCGGTCAGCACCATCGCCAGCCCGCTCTGGTCGGTCGCGAGCAAGGGTGTTCCCGCGACGATGGCTTCCAGCCCCACCAGCCCGAACGCCTCGGTCCGAGATGGCATCAGGACCAGGTCCGCCCGTAGCATGTCGTTGCGGAGGCGGTCGATCTCGGTCGTGTAGTTGCGGACGATGACCCGCAGCGTCGTATGCCGCGACCACTCGCGAACAGCTTCGCGCAGTTCCTCGGCCTGCCCCTCGGGAGAACCACGCAGAACCAAGTCGAATCCGGGAGTGCCGCTGCCCGCCATGTCCATCGCCAACCCGACTGCCGCGGCGGCGATATCCAATCCTTTCGGCTTCACGTCGCCCAGTCGGCCGAGCATGAGGATCCGCGGTCGCCCCGGCGACGGAACTCGCGTCCTGTCCTCGGAACTGTCGAATCCGGGATCGAACCGCAGCAGCGGCGGTGGCGACTGGTACGGTGCGAGCACCGAGGAGAACCATTCGTGAAGCATCGGGCCGACGGCGGCGACGCAGTCCGCTCCGACCCCGAGCGTCTCCTCGAGGTCCGACCGTGTTTCGGCGCGGGTACCGGCGTCGATCTCCCGATCGGTCTTCGACCATTCCAGATAATCCGGGATCATGTGGATGAAGTGGCACAGAAAGGCGGACGGATAGAAGTTGTCCCGGAGTGCCTTCGCCCGTGGGCCGGTGACCCGGCCGTGCCCGATCAGGATGTCCGGTGCGAGATCGTCGGCAAGCGGGCGGGCCATGCCCAGCGCCGCGTCCGGTGCGACCCCCGGCACACCGGGTGCCTCCACTAACTGGACGCCGCGTCGTCGCGCATCGGCGAACTCGTCTGCTCGCGCCGCGGGCACGACACAGTAGACATCCGATCCGGTCTCGGCCAACCCGAAGGCTAGATACCGGTTCAGCGAGCTGATTCCCCCCTTCGCCGGAAACCATTCGTCGGCGACGAGCAGCACCCGCGGCGGACGGCTCGACATACCCCGCTCCCCCGGCTCGGCGCACGCCGGCGCGAAAAGTGTCTGCTGGAAAATGGGATTCGGCGATCCGGGCGCGTGCTCCAGAGCTCCCGCCCGCTGCAACACTTCGGCCAGCTCGGCCAACCGGAGGTAGGGCAGTTCGTGTCGAACGTCCTCCGGAAGCCGCGCCCACACCTCGCCGCGCTCGGTCGCATCGGTGATGTCGGCACGCATCTCCCCGACGACCTCGCGTTCCTCCGGCCGGAAGCGGACCTTCTCGATATCCAGCAGAAACGGTGCGATGGCTGCCAGAACGACAACCGGAGACGTCGCTCCGACCGCTTGCAGGCCCAGGACGAGGAGTGTCGAGTGGAGCGCGGATCGGAGGTTCCGCGCCGAGGTCGTGACCGACCACTGCCCGACACGCATCGGAAACGGCGTGTCGGATTGGTCTTCGATTATCTTCAGCAGCGTGTCGCGAACCTCGTCGATTTCCGAGGCTGTGACAGCTCCGAGATCACCGGCCACGCGAGTGACGAGTCCGTCGTCCACCGTCACCTGATCGTCCGGCGACGAGGACAGCCAATCGAATACATCGTCAAGCACGATTCCGCCCTTTCTCTTGCTCTCGTGGGTCACAGCCGGAGAAACGCTACGTCGAACTGGTGCACTGCCTCGGCGCGGAAGTCGCAGTGGACTCGCTCCGCACTCGTAAGGCACCAAACAGGCCAGTAGTGTAGTGCCACTGGCACATTCGCGCCTTCGGCTACCGTTTTCGTCGACACCGAGCTCGCACTACTCGGTTTCCTCGAAACGCCACCAGGCCGTCAGCAGCCAGGTGGTGATTGCGCCGATATCGCCGATCACCTCGTCCGGCACGTACAGATCGGACAGCACGAGGTCGGCGTACTCGTCCAGCACTCGCACGAGATCACCGAAGCCCGCGTCGCCGCGATAGCACAGAAACCAGCAGCCGGGCAATTGATCCACGCCGAAGACGACGAGGTTCACCCGCCCGGCCGTGCCGAGGTGAAACATCCGGTAGTGGGCACGCAACCCCTGGTCGACCCAGGTGGCGATCTGCCGTTTCAGCGGCAGATCGATCAGGATGAACGACAGCGGCAGCTCGAGCACCGCCGCACGGTAATCGCCATACCTGGTTGTTCGCAGTGTGGTCAGCACGACGCAGCGGTATCGGGTGAACATCGCGGCCAGCGCTGCAGGTGACACCTCGGGCTGAACGAAGGCCATCGGAACCAGCCGGGCCCCGGACACACGCCGCGCATTGCCCATGAGCAGCAGAACCGCCCGCTCCGACGGCAGATCCTCGGCCAGCTCGTCGAACTGGCGCTGAAGCGTCTCGGTCGTCGAATACATCGACACCACCCGGGTACCGTCTGCGGTGTCGGTGCGGAACTCCCGCACACGGTCGTCGAACGCGTCCGGGGCGACGATGTCCGCGACGGCAGGATCGCGATACAGCACCGCCGATTCGCGCTCCACACCCAGCGGTTCGTCATCGACCCCGCGTCCGTGCACGAACAGCTCCACCATCCAGTCCTCAGGGGCCAGTTCCAGGAACGACAGCCGTAGTTCCTCAACGACGTGCAGGTAGTCGTCCTGGCCGAGCGTCGGCAGACCCAGCTCGGCCAGCCGCTTGCCCGCGGTCGACAACAACGCGGGCAGCAGGACGGTCTCCTCCCATTCTTTCAGGGCCATCACCGCCGCGGGATCGTCGGGCAATCGTCGCGCGTGCTCGTCGCCGAGATCTCCGCCGCGTTCAGGCCACTGCGCGGAGAGTTCGGCGAACACCCCGTTCCACCAGTGCGGCGCGATATCGCGAATCCGGCGCAGTCGCTCGTCCGGCCGAGCCTCCGGGATACAGACGTCCTCTACTCGGAGACGCCGGAATCCGCGCTCGGCAATCGCCGTCACCGCGGCTGGTTGCATGGTGGTGCGCAGCAGCATCTGGGCCGCCGATTCACGAAATTGCCACGGCCACGCGGGTTGTCCGCCCAGTCGCAGCCCGTCGTCCAGATAGCGTGTGTACTCGACATTGCCTGCCAGCATTCGGCGACCGACCGCGATGCCGACGACTCCGGACGATATCGTGGTCGCGAAGGTCTCGTGTACGGTCCGGCACGACTCGTGCATCTCCCGCACGATCCGGCCCAGCCGATCCAGGCCCGACTCGGCCAGCAGCCCGGCCATAGCGGACGAGATCCCCCATCCGGTCGACCACTGCAACTCGTGGTGGAGCAACTCGTGCAGCGATACGAACAGTTGCTCCTCCCGGTCACGCATCGCGTACAGCATCACCGACCGGCGATCGCGGCCGTCGAAGCTACCGAGCAGTTCGGCATGCGTGGTCGATTCGAATCGATCTCTCGCGCATGAGAACTGGAGTTCGGGCTCAGTGCCGCCGGGCATTCGCCTCATTGCTCGGGTCCAGGTTGTTGCGCATGCTCGTCCGAACGTCGCGGGCGATCGATCTTCGCGGCTACGCGGGCACGGTCCGGATGACGCAGGGTATCGAATATCGATAGCGCATTCTCCCAGCGCTCGAGGGCCCCCTGAGACGTTCCGCGCCGATCGTGGATATCGCCGAGTTGTTCGGTCGCCAGCGCCGCGCGGTACAGGTCACCCAACTCGCGATCGATGGTCAGCGACTCCTCGACGTGGTCTAGCGCGATCTCGAAGGAGCCGAGCCGGGATTCGGCGTCCCCCAAGGTGAGCAGGATATCGGCCATACCCTCCTGGTAGCCGAGTTTCCGGTAGTACTTCAGGGTTTTCGTCGCCATGGACAACGCCTTCTCATGATGCCCGCATCGTGCGTTAAGTCGGGCGGTGGCATTGAGGTAGTCGGCGTATCCGAGCGGATCGTCCTCGGGCCTGGCCGATGCCAGTGCGGTTTCCGCGTGCTCGAGGGCCGTGTCGTGGGCACCGAGCGACTCGTGCACCCGGCACAGCGATAGATGCGCCTGCCGTATCCCGTCCGAATCGTCCTGCGCCTCGAATTCGCGCATCGAGCGGGTGAGTAACTCGATCGCGGTGTCGTGCTCGTCCAGACGAGCGCAGGCGTCGCCGAGCAGGCGCAGAGTGGTGGCGTGGGCGGCGCGATCATGGCAGGCGGCCGCTGCCGTGACCGCGTGCCGGTGGATCTCCTTGCGTTCCTGACGTCGTCCCGAGCGCCGCAGATAGGTCGTGCACAGCACAGCCAGCCGCCACGCGTGTGACGGAAAGCCCTCGGCCGCGGCCATTTGGACCAACGCGAGTATCGATCGCGACTCGCTCCCGAACCACGCCATACTCTCGGCATAGGGCTGAACCGGCCCGGCGGCCGAGGCTGATTTCACCGGTGGGAGTTCATGCGCTCGACACGGCTGGATTCCCAGATTCGCGACGGTCGCGGCCGCCAGATAGTAGTCGAGCAGCCGCTCGGTGCTCGCGGCCCGTTCGACCGGTTCAGTGCGCGACAGCTCCTGCGCGTACACGCGCAGCAGATCGTGTGCGTCGAAACGACCGTGATTCTCCGTGAGCAGATGGGAATGGGTGAGAACACGCAACAGCGGTCGCGCATCATCGCAGGCGCCCAGCAGCGCCGAACACGCCTCAGGACCGATATCCGGCCCCGGGTAGGCGCCGAGCAGGCGGAACAGCCGCGCTGCCTGCTCGGGCAGGCTCCGATAGCTCCAAGACAGCACCGCGCGCAGGTCGGTGTCGGCGCCCGCGACACCCAGAAGATCCAGCCGACCCTGTTCGGTGCGTAGTTCCGCGACCCGTTCGCCGATCGAGCGACCGGAAATATCGGCGGCCACGATACTCAGCGCCAACGGCAAACGGGCGCACAGCGTTACCAGCTCGGACACCGCCGGATCGGTGCGGTCGGGCGAAGCAATCCGCTCGGCCCGCAGCCGAATGCGGAGCATTTCCTTCGCGTCGAGCTCCGGTAGCAGCCCGACGACGATCCGGTGCGCTCCCTCGATCGCCACCAGACCATCCAACCGATTGCGACTGGTGACGATCGTGAAGCAGCCCGGGTTGCTGGATAGCAGCGGACGCACCTGGTCCGTGGACCGGGCGTTGTCGAGGATGAGTAGAATGCGGCGTCTGGCCACGATACTGCGAAACAACGTCGCCTTGGCAGTCACCGAGGTCGGAATCGTCACGGCCGCGACACCCAGTGATTCCAGCACCTGGTGCAGTGCCGCCGCTGGATCGACCGGCTGGGCCGCGCCGAAACCCTGGAGGTCGATCAGCAACTGTCCGTCCGGGTAGCGGCCGACAGCCGAATACGCCCACGTACACGCAAGAGCCGTCTTGCCGACTCCGGCGGTGCCCGTGACGACGGCGACCGTCGAATCCCCCGCTCCCGCGGCCGCCGCCGCGGCGGCGATGCGTTCGAGCTCCTCGGTCCGGCCCACGAAATGTGGTGACACGGGCGGCAATTGTGGCAGAACCGGGAAGGGCGGCGGTGCGTCGGTCGCACCGTAGCTGGCGCCCTGACCTCGTCCAGCGGCATCGGCTTGGTCACGCAGGGTGGCGAGCCGCCCGACGTCGGCGCCGGTGATGCCGAACCCGCGCACCAGACGATCAAGGGTCATGATCGACGGCAATATCGTGCCGTTCAGGTAGGCGTAGAGCGTCGACCGGCCGATACTCATCTGTCCGGCGAGTTTGCCCCGATCGATGCGCCGCCCGCTGTGTCGCTCAGCACGCTTGATCGCCGCGGTCAGCTCGGATACGAAGCGGTCTCGCGGATTCGTCGTGTTCAGTTCACCCATCCCCCGGCCGGAGTTCCCGTCGTGACGCGATGGAATCCATTGCTGTCCACGGTTGTCCAGCGTTGTCCCGCCTATGCCGCCCGCACTCGCGCGATGGGCGGACGCTGACTGCGCACGCAGGCACACGACATACACCCGGCACGGAGGTAGGGCATGACGTCGACGGAAACCGGATATTGGAAGCGGTGCTCGCTATGAGTTCGCCACCACCGGCCCACACGCCACCGCGGATCAGCGTCGTTGTTCCCGCGCGGAACGAAGAAACGACACTTCCGGACACACTGCCCGAGATGCTGCGAAGTCTTGCGGGGCTCACCGGGCGAGCGGAGTTGCTCGTCGTGGTTCCCGAGGAGTCGCCGTTCACCACCGCGCCGCCGTTGACGGATGAAAACTTGACCTGGATCACCACCCCGTGCCCCGGCAAGTACGAGGCATTATGCAGAGGGGTCGCCGCCGCGCGTGGCGACATCCTCATCTTCCTGGACGCCGATATCGTCCCACACCCCGGCGCATTACGTCTCCTGGTCGACGCGCTGACGACCGAGGACATCGACATCGCCGCGGGCCGCATCGTAGTCGGTCGCCGCGACGGTGGTCCGATCCAACGAACGCTGCGTTTCTGGATGGAGATCTCTGTCGCCTCGTGGCACCTGCTCCGCTCGGATCATCCCGAGCTACGGTGGGCACTGCCGGGAGCGATGTACGCCATGCGCCGCGATTGGTTCCCGGCCGACGGCCTGCTCGTGCCCATCCTGGATGACGCATCTATCGGCATCCGCTCGATCGAGTCCGGCGCCCGTATCGGCTATGTGCCCGAGGCCGAGGTCAATGTCGAAGCGCCCCGCCGCATACGGCAGTGGTTTCGCCAGAAGCTGCGCACGCGCCGGGCATGGCGGGCATTGCGGGATCTGCGCCCGGCACAGGTCGCCGCTCTGCAGAGCGAGCTGACGCGGAACCGGGACCACCTGATCGAAGGCAACTACGGCGCCCGGTTTCTGCGGATCCTCGACGATATGATGACCGTCTACGCCGAGAACTCTCGCCCTTCCCGCGCCGAGCGGCTCGGCGTCTGGCAGCCGGACCGATCGGGATCGAAGCACACCCGCGCCGGCTGCGCCGCATCGGTTCCCGCGGCGACCAGTGCCGGTGACACCGGAGCCGGGATATGAAAAACGGTCTCGGCTGGGAGCGCGACGACTACCCCCGCATAACCGACGGGCTGCGCGAACTGCACGACGCGATTGCCGAACTCGGCATGGACAAACACATAGTGGAGCTCGAGACCGCAGGCTACACGGTCGTGCCCGATGTGCTGACGCCCCCTGACATCGGCGCGCTGACCGACGATCTCGTCACCTTGGCCGAAGCCGACGACGACCGTCGGGTCGATCTGCTCGACGGCTCGTCACACCGCCACCGCACCCAGGAGGTACCGCTGCTGTTCCTGCGTGGGGGTACCCGGCTGCGCGATGCCGCGCGGCATCCACGCACTCTTCTGCTGGTTCGTTACCTGCTCGGGAACAGTTGTGTGCTCAGCAGTTTCACCGGGTATGTGAAGGGGCCGGGTCGTTGCGAACTGGGGGTGCATTCCGACACCGGATATGTGCCGGACCCGCTTCCGCCCTACGCGCAGATCGCCAATGTGAATCTGCTGCTGACCGACTACACCGCGGAGAACGGCTGCTTGACCATGGTGCCGGGAAGCCACCGGTACTGCCATCGTCCGCGGGAAGGGCAGGGAGTCCGGGAAGTCGTCCCCGTGGTCGCGCCCGCCGGATCGGCGGTGGTCTTTCACGGCAACACCTGGCATGCGGCGATGCCGCGAACAGCGCCGGGTGTTCGACTGACGCTCTCGATCCTTTACTCGCGCCTGTACATGCGGGTGCAGGAGGACTACGCGCGCGCGTTCGGCGCCGATCGACTCGCCGCGCTGCCGAGCGAGTTGCGCGTGCTCGTGGCACCGGACATTCCCACCGGGTGGCGCTCGGTCGATGAAGCACGGGTCGTCATGGCGCGCCGCCGGGAGAACTCGCGCCTGTACTACCGGACACGAGGCCAGCATGTATAGAGGAGCCGAGATATGACGTCGCAGCCGATCGTCCGGGTGGGGCTGGTGGGGCTCGGGTGGTTCGGAAGAGTGCACGCCGAGACCTGGCTGGGACTGGCGGGGGTCGATTTGGTGGCGGTCTGTGATCGCGACTCCGAGCGTTTGAAGCCCGCGCGGGGGCGCGACGCGCAGAGCGCCTTCCACGTGGAGACCGCTCACCCGCCATTCGCGCTTCCGGATGCCGTCGTCCGTACCACCGAGATCACCGACCTGCTGAGCATGGATCTCGACGTCGTGGATGTGGTGGTTCCGGAGAGCGCGCACGCCGATGTCGTCCGGCAGGCACTGCTTGCGGGCCTGGATGTCATCGTGGAGAAACCGCTCGCACTCACCGCCGCCGAGGTGTGTCAGCTCCTCGCGACGGCGCAGCTGCAACGACGCAACCTCTACGTTGGCCATATCCTCCGATTCGACGTCCGCAATGCCACAACAGCGTCGATGGTCGAGTCGAAAATGTTGAGGCACATGTCATTTCAGCGAAACTTCCAAACCTCGGCGCACGACGTCTACGGACGCGTGCACCCAGCGCTCGCCGCCATCGTGCACGACATCGATCTGGCGGTGTGGTACGCCGGTCAGCGACCGGAATCGGTCAGTGCGTTCGCATCCGGCTATCTCGACGCCTCGAATCCCGACGTCCTGGACGTGATCCTGCATTGGCCGGGCGGCCTGCGGGCGGTGATCCAGAACTCCTGGCACCTGCCGGCCGGTTGTCCCTTCGGTTTCGAATTCGAGTGCAAGGTACAGACCTCCGGGGCGACCTACATCGTTCGCAACGAACCGGACCTACAGATCTGGCGCGAGGACCGTTCGGAGTCGCCCGAGATGCACTTCTGGCCACTGGTGCAGGGACTCCGATCCGGCGCGCTACGAGCCGAGCTCGACCATTTCGCCGACTGCGTGCGACGAGGGGTCCCCAGCACGCGGGTGCCGCTCGAGCAGGTGCTGTGGTCGGCCGAGATCGGCGAAGCGGTGCTGACATCCGTGGCGGACCCTCGGCAAGGGCCGGTGAGACTGTGACGCCGTATCCGATGCCCGCGACGCCGTCCGCGCGCAGAGGCACCCTCCTTTCTCCACTGCGGCCCTATGTATGGTTCGCACGCTCAACAGCCCGCGATCCGTCCCGCAGGTCGGTCGCGCGACTACGGCGCGAGGACGAACTGACCACCGGCCTGCTGATCAGAATGAGCAGCCGCACACCGGAGCGGCCGCTGACGGTCGTCGAACACCTCGTCGACGTCGAAGGCGGGCAAATCCCGATCCGGCTGTACCGGCCGTTCGGCTCGGGACCGTTGCCGGTACACCTCTTTTTTCACGGAGGCGGGTGGGTGGTCGGCGGCAACCTCGGACTCCGGGACAAGCGGTGCCGCAGTCTGGCGGGTGATGTCCCGTGTGTGGTGGCGTCGGTCGGTTACCGGCTGGCGCCCGAGCACCCGTTCCCGACTGGTGTCGAGGACGCGTACCGCGCGCTGTGCTCGCTGGCCGATCAGGCAGGCGAACTCGGTCTCGACCGTACTCGCATATCGGTCGGCGGAGAATCCGCCGGAGGCAACATCGCCGCCGTGCTCGCCCTCATGACGAGAGACCGCCACGGCCCGCCGCTCGTGTTCCAGGTACTCGACGTCCCGGTTACCGACCTGAGAATGGACAGCCGGTCGTATCAAGAGAACGGACAGGGATTTCCGTTGACCCGATCCGAGATGGAGAACTTCGTCGGACACTATCTGTCCGACCGCGACCAGGCGACGCACCCCTACGCGTCGCCGCTGCTCGCCGCGGATCTCACAGGTCTGCCACCCGCGATGGTCACAACCGCCGAGTTCGACCTCCTGCGTGACGAAGGCGACGCCTACGCTCGGCGTCTCGCCGAGGCCGGAGTCCCGGTCGACCATCACATGCTTCGCGGTCAGGTTCATCTGTCGTATGCCATGACCCGCCTAAAGGATTCGTTCCGTCGATACCGGGAATGCGTTATCGCACTTCGACAAGCCTTCTCCGAACCGTGACCCGTCACCGCCGAGGACGGACCGAGGAATGCGACGCCGGGCACGGAGGGGAATCCGGCGTCGCAGTCGTAACCCGACCGGCACGCAAACCCCGCGGGACGACACTGGAACAGTGAGTTCGTACTTCTGTGCACACCGCGATTCCGCACTGCTCGGATACTTCGACGGGGTCGAGACCTGGACCGTCCGGACCGCCGAGATCGCCACCGGCGACGAACAATCGGTGACGGAACTGCACGAGAACCTCCACCGACGGTTCCAGAACAGCACCCCCTGGGGGATGCTGGCGCGGCTCGCCGCCGATGTCGCACGAGTAGGAGTCGACCAGACCCGAATGCGGCGCCTCGCACGCTTCTGCAACGCCAGCGCGCGAACCACGCACGAGACGTACGCGTCGTACCTGTCGGTCCGGGGCGACCGGGACTCTGTCCTAATCGCCGATGACCGTTTGTATCGCGACTACGTTGATCGCGGACTCGCGATCACCCAGGGCCGGGAGTGGTCGAACGCGCGCTTCCTCGTGGACGCTGTCCTGCGAGCCGCGATGGCGCCGATAACCCTGCTTGAGGCCGATCGCCCGCTCTCGATCCGGCTGTCCGCGCTGGCAACGGATTCGAGTCCCGATGCCCGGCTCGAGACACTGACCTCCATCGACTGGTCCGCGATCGACGTCTCGGACCTGGACGACACAACGCCACGGTCGCGTCTGTGGGCGCTCTACGACGAGGTCGCGACGCGGTGCGACGACCTCGGGCTCCCGACCATGAGTGCGGCCGAATCCTCGGCCTACGGCCGAAAGCTGAACCTGGACCTCATCGACACCGCACCCGCCGTCTCCGCCCGAATCGACCGGTATCCGATCGGCTCCGCCGCACCGCCGCCCGTGGCACGATTCGCTGAGCACGGACGCGACCGCATCGAGTTGCACACACAACCTCACCGCCTCGAGGTTCTCGATTCAAGCGCGATAGCGACCTCGGCCAAGCACTTCGTTCGCAGGCACCCGGGGTTGGGTGCCCACGTCTGGTTGACATGGACCCGCAGCGATGCGCTCGCGCACCAGTTCGCCCGGCCGAACGCGCTCGAAGCGATGGACGGCAGCGTCGTAGGGCTACAGGCACTCGACCTGGACATCGATGGCGTTCCCGTTGTCAGACTCGCGATCTTCGACGGCGTACAGAACCCGAACGACGTGGCACGCATCCTCGCACTACGCACGCTGGTCGTGACGACGTCTTCCACATCGCCGGACGCAATCGGCAGACCGGAACCAGCGATGCTGTACATCATCATGGATACCAATCCGATCGCTGAACTGTCGGCCATACTCGCCGCAGACCGGCGAATCCGATGGATGCGACTACTGGTCCGAGGCGAAAGATTCTTGCACGCGGTCGTCTTCCTCACCGAGACGATCCCGAACCAGGTGTGGATCGCGCTCACGACCGGACTCCATTGCCGATTAATCCGAGACTGGCTCATCACGCTGGGCGAGGACAAGGTGCACTACGACCCCACCTCTTTCGCAGACCACACCGCCGAACTGGACGCCGTAATCGCACACGTCGTAAACGCCTGGTTCGAAATCGAACTCGGACAGAAACGCTCCTGACCGCGTCCTGGTGACCCCCGCCGAAAAAGAATCCAGGAGGGGATCGCTGGTGTGGCGGCGTTCATTCGCAAGGTGGGGACCGGGTCCGGGGCGACGGCGGTGCAGATCGCGGAGAAGGACGGCCGCCGGAACCGCATTGTCGAGCATGTCGGGTCTGCCCACACCGACGCCCAGTTGGCGGCACTGCTGGATGCGGCGCGGGAGCGGCTGCAGTCGGGTCAGCAGGCCCTCGACCTGGGCCTCGGATCTGCGAGCCGGGACGGCGGTGATCCGGGGGGAAGCGGTGCCGGTGGCTGATCGAGGTCATCGAAACCGCTTGGCGGAACGAAGGTTTCGACGTCGTCGATGATCCCGCATTCTTTCAGCTGGTGTTCGCCCGGCTGGTGGAGCCGACCTCGATGAGTGACTGCGCTCGTGTCGTCGCCGAACTCGGTGTGGATGCGGCGCACCGCAACACCTACGCCAACGCCCTGCGCCGTTGCAGCACCCACGACTACCGGAACACGGTGGCCACCAGGTGTTTCGCCCACGTCTCGAGCACCGGTGGTCTTGCACTGGTGCTCTATGACGTGAGGACATTGTATTGCGAGGCCGAGCGTGAACACGGGCTGCGCAAGGTCGGGTACCCCAAGGAACGCCGCGTCGAGCCGCAGATCGTCGTCGGCCTGCTGGTCGACCGCTCTCCGGGTTCCCGCTGGAGATCGGGTGTTTCGAAGGCAACACCGGCGAGACCGCCACCATCGTTCCGATCATTGCTGGGTTCAGGCCCGCCACGGGATCGCCCACACCTGTATGGTCGCCGCCGACGCCAGCATGCTGTCAGTGACGAATCTGAAAGAGCTGGACGCGGCCGGGTTGTCGTTAATCGTCGGCTCCCGCGTGACGACAGCCCCGCGGATCTGGCGTCGCATTTCCATTGGCACGGTGACATTTTCACCGACCGTCAGATCATCGACACCGTCACCCCGCGCCATGCCCGCAGCGCCGTCAACACCCGCAGACAGCGCGCTGAACCGGTATGGAATCCCGAGCACCATCCGAAGGCGTGGCGGGCGATATGGCAATACTCGACCACACCCGCCCGCCGCGACACCCAGACGTTGAATGCCCAGGAAGCCCGCGCCCGCGCGGTGATCGACGGCAGCAAACCCGCCAAGACCACCCGATTCGTCCACATCAACGGCGAGGACCGCCGCCTGGACGAAGCGAGCCTGGACCACGCCCGCGCACTGACCGGGTTGAAAGGGTTACGTCACCAACATCCCGGCCCCGGTGATGCCCGCCGCGGAGATCATCAGCCACTACCACGACCTCTGGCATGTCGAGCAATCGTTCCGCATGTCCAAAACCGATCTGCGGGCACGGCCGATCTTCCACCGCACCCGCGACGCCATCGAAGCCCACCTGACCATCGTCTTCACCGCCCTCGCCGTCGCCCGCTACCTGCAAGACCAGACCGGAGTGAGCATCCAACGCCTCGTCCGCACCCTACGGCCCCTACAAGAGATCAGCGTCGTCATCGCGGGACACCCCCACACCACCGCCGACCCCATACCCGCCGAAGCCGAGCGAATCCTCACCGCCCTGCGAATCCCGCACCCCTGACCCCGGTTTGGGTCACTAAACCTGTGCAACTCAGGCGAGATCGCGAGCGCCGAGAGCGGAGTTCCATCGTAGAAATCCTGGTCCGCATTCCGGTGTCCATTATTGGATGGACATCTCCTGGTCGACTCACGTCCTACAGAAGCGTGCATGTGGTGATCGTGAGCAGCATCAGAGTCAAGCTGCCGCCGAAGCCGATGCCGCCGGCGCGTACGGCCGCGGGCAGGTTGCGCCGTCGATCTTCGTCAGGACGCCGGCGGCAATACCGACGATGATCGCCAGCAGCGCGGCGCCGCTGAGGAGAAGGGCCTTGGTGGTCGCGGGCATCTGCTATTCCGTTCGCGTCGGTGAATTGGTGACGCTCCTGAGTGAAATGATTGGTTTGACCGCGTACGCCCGCCTGCGCCGCTAGAGTGCCTATATGCCCACGTCAGAACAGATTTGGCGAGTTCGCGAGTTCGCGCGACTCGCTGCGGTTCGCGGTCTCGGAGACGTCCAGGTGCCACTGCCGCTGCCGTGACTACCTCAGGGGGAACGATGACCTCGAGGAGTTCTTCACGAAGCTGGACGCGCTGCACCGGGAGGCCGGCAGCCCCAGCTCGACTGAACGACGGGCGAGCTCAGTGAACCGTGATTGAGTTTGACTCCCCGAACCCATGTTCGAGGTCTCGGTAGGCCAGATACGTTGGTGCACCACAAGATTCGTGTAGCGCAGGATGGCTGGAGGGGATATGTTGTACCGCAAGACCAATCAGCATCGCTGGCGCGGGGTATTCGGCCGACGATGGTGGCGCGACTGGGGCGGGATCGATGCAGGGTGAGGTATCGCGGGGTATGACGCAACCGATCGGAAATCCGATCCTGAATACCCACATGAGGAACCGGTTCGGCACTACGCGATCGGGAGGCAAGGGCCGACAGGGGAAATTCAAATCGGTGGCCGCCCGATGGTGACGCAGTACACAGGAGTTCGCTTGTCGTTCCGTGCGCTAGCCCTAGCTTGCGAGAACACTTGGGGCAGTACCACTTTCCTGTACCAGCGTGGGCAATCTCCCGAGGGGACCGAGCAGTGAACTCGGGGAGCATGACGCTTGAAAACCTCACCCCAGGCGCGATCCTGGATGGGATTGTTCCGACCGGCCCCGTGACGGTGGTTGCAGTCAAGTGGTACGGCTCCGACGCCCTCACCCTCACCTATCGCGATTCGCAGGGCAATGTCGCCGACCAGTTGTTGTATCGAGATTCGGAGCCACGGCTATCACTGCGAGCGCGCGCGGCGCCCTACAGCTTCGACGGGGATGGAGCCCTCTTCAAGCTGGCCGCTGAGGCGCTTCGCCTGCGAACAGCTGCCCGATTCGACCCGATGCTGGCAGTTACGACGAGCGACCTCGAACCCCTTCCGCACCAAGTCCAGGCTGTCTACGGGGAACTTCTCGACCGGATTCCCCTCCGGTTCGTCTTGGCCGACGACCCTGGCGCAGGCAAGACAATTATGGCTGGCCTATATATCAAGGAACTCTTGCTCCGCAGTGACCTTGAACGTTGTTTGATCGTGGCGCCTGGCGGCCTCGTGGACCAGTGGCAGGTAGAGCTGCTGGACAAGTTTGGATTGCGGTTCGACATTCTCACCCGTGACTTGATCAACGCGCAGCTGGATCAATCTGTGTTCGAGAAGTTCCCGCTGCTCATCGCCCGGATGGACCAACTTGCCAGGTCTGACAGCTTGCAGTCCCAATTGGAACAGTCCGACTGGGATCTAGTGGTGGTGGACGAGGCACATCGCATGTCCGCAAGTTACTTTGGCGACGAGCTGAAGAAAACGAAGCGCTACCTCCTTGGTGAGCTACTCGGTAAACACTCTCGCCACTTGTTGTTGATGACCGCCACGCCCCACGCAGGGAGTGAGGCCGGATTCCAACTTTTCATGCGATTAGTCGACACCGAACGGTTCGAAGGACGGTATCGCGAGGGAATTAGCTCAACTGACACCGAGGGCCTCATTCGCCGGATGGTCAAAGAGGAGTTGCTGACATTCGAAGGCAAACCGCTGTTTCCCGAGCGTTGCGCGTACACGGTTCCATACCAACTCTCCGAGCCTGAGCTGGAATTGTACGAAGTTGTCACCGATTACGTGCGCGTGCAAATGGGGCGTGCCCAGGCCATGGCCGACGGCCGACGCGGCAACACCATCGGATTTGCGTTGACGGTGCTCCAGCGGCGGCTCGCGTCGAGCCCGGAGGCCATCCTTCAGTCGCTCGTGCGCCGCCACCGGCGGCTTCAGGCTCTTCGGCAGGAGATGCTGAACAGCGAAACGACCAACGAGGCAGGCCTTCAGGGTCGTCTGGCCTCCATCCTCGGACGCAACTCCGACGAGTGGGACAATATCCTCGACGAGCTACCGGGCGACGAGCTTGAACAGTTCGAGAACAACGTTGTCGATGCCGCCACCACGGCGCGGACTCTGGCCGAACTCGACAAGGAGATCGCGATCCTCGCCGATCTCGTCGAGATCGGTCGACGTGTCCGCGACAGCGGCAATGACCGGAAGTGGACCGAACTCCGCGAGTTGTTGCTGAGTAACCCGATGGTCGGGGACAGCGACGGCAGCCCACGCAAACTCATCATTTTCACCGAGCACAAGGACACGCTCGATTATCTCTCCGTCCGCATACGCAGCCTGCTCGGCAGCGAGGATTCTGTCGTCACCATCCATGGCGGGATTACCCGGGAGAACCGGCGCAAGATCAAGGAACTGTTCACGCAGGACAAGAATTGCCGAATCTTGGTCGCCACCGATGCCGCAGGCGAGGGCCTGAACCTGCAGCGGGCGAACCTCATGGTCAACTACGACCTTCCTTGGAATCCCAATCGAATTGAACAGCGGTTCGGGCGGATACACCGGATCGGCCAAAACGAGGTATGCCACCTGTGGAACCTTGTCGCGGAAGACACCAGAGAGGGTGCCGTTTTCATAAGATTGCTCGCGAAGATCGACGAGCAGCGGCGGGCGTATCAGGGCAAAGTATTCGATGTTCTGGGCGAAGCCTTCAGCGAACAGCCGTTGCGGTCACTGCTGATGGAAGCGATTCAGTATGGTGACCGCCCTGAAGTCCGCGACCGCTTGAACCAGGTTATCGACGCGTCTGTCGGCGAAGGGCTCGACCGTCTGATCGCCGAGCGGGCACTGGCCCACCAGAAACTCGCCAATGCCGACGTCGGCGAGTGGCGACTGCGTATGGAGGAGGCTCAGGTGCGCCGGCTGCAACCGCACTACGTCCGGGGGTTCTTTCTCACCGCCTTCACGTTGCTCGGCGGACGCGTGTACGAACGAGAGTCGAGGCGATACGAGATTCTCCACGTGCCCGCCGAAGTCCGCGACTACGAGCCACTTATCCGGACCCGCGTTCCGGTGTTGCGCCGGTACGAGCGGGTCACCTTCGACCGTGACCTCACCCGTCTGCCCGGTCAGCCTCGCGCTGACCTGCTGGCGCCGGGGCACCCCCTGCTCGACGCAGTCGTCACCTTGATCGGTGATCGATACGGCACGCAGCTCAAGCAAGGGGCCGTTCTCGTCGACCGATCCGCCGCCGATGAACAGCCGAAGCTACTCGTTGCCGCCGCACAAGAGGTCGCGGACGGGCACCACCCGCCGCGGATTGTCAGCAAACGCCTCGATTTCGTCGAGATCGGCCCGGAGGTCGCCCAGATGGCAGGGGCGGCACCCTACTTGGACTACGCGCCGCCAACCGATGACGAGCTCAGCCGTATCCGACCGCTCCTCGAAGCGCCATGGCTCGTCGCCGGTGTCGAGGATCTCGCGGTCAGTTGGGCCGTCGATCACGGACTCGGAACACATATCGCCGACCTTCGGGAGCGCGTCCAACGGGAAGCCGAACGCACCGGGCGTCTCGTGCGCCAACGGCTCCTGCAGGAGATCAACTATTGGGACTCCCGGCACGCCGATCTGCTCGATGCAGAGGCATCGGGCAAGTCGGTAAAGGTAAAGTCCGACTTTGCTTTTCGGCAAGCGCGTGCGCTCGAGCAACGCCTGGAACGGCGCCTGGATGAACTCGAGCGCGACTCTCGACTGCATATTCGCCCGCCGTTGGTCGTAGCCGCGGCGTTTGTTGTCCCGCAGGGGCTGCTGGACAGACTCGCGGGCCGACGCGACCTGCCGGCCGCCGCTTACGCCGACGACACCACCGCTACGGAAAGACGCGCCATCGACCGGGTGATGCAAGAGGAGCGCGACCTCGGCAGGTTCCCAGAGGAGATGCCGCGCAACAACCCCGGATACGACATCCGGTCTCGTACACCCGACAACCATTGGGTGTTCATCGAGGTCAAGGGGCGAATCTTTGGCTCGGAGACGTTCTACGTCACCCGGACCGAAGTGCTCGCCGGCAAGAACTCCGCGGAGAACTACCGCCTGGCACTTGTCAGCGTTCATCCCGACAGGCCCGATCAGGATGACATCCGCTACATCGTCGACCCGTTCCTCGATGTCGATTTCGGCGAATTCGATGCCACCGGCATGCATGGCGACTGGCTCAAGACCTGGGAACGAGGAGGACCGCCTGTATGACCGACCACTCCGGCCAATACCAACGGAAACTGATCGATGTCACTTTGCCGCTGACGGCCATCAGCAAAGCAAGCATCAGCTACAAGGAGCGCAAGGTCGGCACAATCAAGAACCTGCACAAGTGGTTCGCGCCGATGCCGACCCCTGCGCTTCGGGCGTTGATCTTCGCGTCCTTGGTGGACGATCCAGGTCCAGGCCCCGACAGAGATAAGCTCGTCGACCTTGTCGAAGCACTCGTTCCCACCGACGGCACGGCGCCGACCGCCGAGGCACTTCGCCAGGCGCGCAGGTTGATCGGCGAGTCGAACCCTGAACTCCCGATCGTGCTCGACCCGTTCGCGGGCGGCGGGTCAACCGTTGTCGAGGCGCTGCGCCTCGGTCTCCCCGCGGTCGGTTCCGATCTCAATCCGGTTGCGGCACTGATCACCCGGGTGTTAGGGGAACTGCTTCCGGCTGTTGCCTCGGCTCCTGCTCTCTTCGACCCCGAAGGTCAGTCCCGTACCAGTGACGCTGCGTTCGACGGCTTTACTGCAGATGTGCGCCGATACGGCGCGATAATCGAGTCCAAAGTTCGCAAAAGCGTCGGCCACCATTATCCGACCACGGAGGTTGGGCGGCCTGTCGCCTGGTTGTGGGCAAGAACCGTGCCGTGCCACAACCCCAGATGCACCATCCATGTTCCGCTGTTCGGTTCGGCATGGCTCAGCAAGCAAGGCGGCCGCGAAGCGACTGTCGAGGCTGTCGTTGCCGGCGACCACGTCGAGTTCGTCGTGCACAAGGGCAAGGACGGTCCCTGTGTTTCGACGAAGAGTGGTGGTCGGGCGCAGTTCACGTGTCCCAAGTGCGCAACGAAGATCAATGAACGAGACCTACGTGACGCAGGCAAGGCGGGCAAGCTCGGATTGCAACTAATGGCCTACTGCGTGGATATGCCGCCTTCGGGAAGGACGTTCGTGGGGCCGAAAGAGATTCCCAAGCAGGTTATCGACGTCGAACTTCCGGACGACCTCGATGATATTGAGATCGGTGGCAATACAAAGAACTTCGCACCCCCGCTGTATGACCTGCGGTACCAGACCGATCTCTACACCCCGCGGCAGCTGACTACGCTCGCCGCGTTCGCCGACGAAGTTGCCGCAATCTACGACCACGTGCTGGACGACGGCGGCACCACCGAACAGGCACGGGCCATCGCCAGTGTGCTCGGTATCTGCGTGAGCAAGATGGCGCAAGGAAACTCAAGTCTGGTGCGGTGGCGAACGCGGCTAGGCCCATCGAAGCCGGAACCCGCCTTCGGCACGCAGGCCATGCCGATGCTGTGGGATTTCGCCGAGGCGTATCCGTTCGGCGATTCCGTCGGAAGCTGGTCGGCTCAAATCGATTCGGTGATCGGCCTCCTACGTGGTCTACCGGCCGAAGCCGACGCAGCTCACGTGGCGCAGGTCGACGCCAGGTCCGCCGGAGGCCTAGTCGAGCCCGGCACGGCTTTCATCGTCACCGACCCACCCTATTTCGGGCAGATCAACTACGCCGATCTCAGCGACTACTTCTACCTCTGGCTGCGGCGGGCGCTGCGAGCCGTGCACCCGGACCTGTTCGCCACCATCGCGACTCCGAAAGCGCCGGAGCTCGTCGCCAATCCCGCTCGTCACGATGGTGATAAGGCGGCCGCGCAACAGTACTTCATCGACGGGTTCACCGACGTGTTCACGACGCTGCAGAAGGCGTCGCGCTCAGACCTGCCGATCGTGGTGGCCTACGCGGCCAAACAGGACGACGCCGAAGGAAAAGGGGCCGTCTCCTCGGCGTGGGTGTCGCTGCTGCAGGCAGTGCTGGCGTCCGGTCTGGCGGTGGTGGGGACGATGCCGATCGAATCCACCATGAGCACACGGCAAGTGAGCCAAGGCGCTAATGCGCTGGCGTCCTATATCATCCTCATCTGTCGCCCGCGTGAAGCCGACCATATCGCAGACAAGTCGACATTCCTTGCTCGACTCCGGGAAGACTTGCCTGACGCCATCGAGGCCCTTCGGAAAGGTGGAGTGTCTCCGCTCGACATGGGGCAGGCGGCAATCGGTCCGGGAATGCGGATCTTCTCCCAGTATCGCGATGTACTACAAGCGGACGGCGCGCCTATGACCGTGCGGGATGCTCTTGTCGAGATCGACAAGGCCGCTACCGTCGTCATCGACGGCGAAGAAACGGAGTTCGATCCGCCGACCAGATTCGCGCTGAAGTGGTTCCGACAGTTCGAGTTCGGGCCAGGCACCTACGGTGACGCCGATGTGGTGCTGCGGCAGACCGGCACCTCCATCAGGGACCTGGAAGCCGACGGGATTGTCAGTAATACTCCTCGCAGCACCGTCCGGCTCCTCGGGTTCGAAGAATTGCCGGCGCGCTACAACCCGCTGACGGACCATCGAATCTCCCACTGGGAGGTCGCCATGCACATGGCGATGCGCTTCAACACCGAGGGCATCGACTCGGCCGCCCAGCTGGTCGCAGGTGTACGCGCGCGAGCAGACAGCGTGATCAGTCTCGACCGGGTTAATCGGCTGGTCCATCGACTATTCAAGGTCTCCGACCGCAGGTATCAGAACGCCGCATCGATGTTCAACCAGTTGGGCGCTGCTTGGCCCGACATCGTCACTGCCGCAAGGCAAATCGAGGTGCGCCCCTTTGGTGGGGAGACCGGGGACCTTCTTTCGCTCATCCACGGCGAAGAGGACGAATGAGATCGGCGCACACCGCGCCGCTAGAGGGGTAGGCATTACCGATGGCACAGACGCACCAGCAGCGGGTCGGCAAGGGATTCGAGCTGCTCGCCGAGGGACTCGAGCCCGTGGTCGAGCGCCTCATGCAGAAAGCAGCCCCCGCCGGAGTCGACTGGTTGGACCACTTCATCGGGACCGGAATGAAGCTCTCCAAGAGCGACCCTTACCTTCTGCTCAAGGCCATCGTCAAACGCAAAGAAGTATTCAAAGAGCTCCTCGGACCTAGCGGCGATCGGTATGCGGCCGAACTGTTTGAGGCGCGAAACCAGTGGGCGCACAACGAGAAGTTCGACTACAGCTTTGCCGACCGGATTCTGGACTCGGCAGAGCGCTTGTTGCGACTTGTCGGGGCCGTTGGCCAAGCAGACGCGGTATTGGAGCAGCGCGAGGAACACCGGATACAGGTCGAAAACAAGCGCGCACTCGATCGCACCCGCCGCAGCGCGTCTGCCGGAGTCGTGGTGACCGCCGAGAAGCTCGGCAGCTGGCGGGAAGTCATGGTTCCCCATCGGGATGTCCAAGAAGGCAACTATGCCAGGGCAGAGTTCGCTGCCGACCTCCACGAGGTGGCGGCCGGAAGGGCGAAGAACGAGGAGTATTCCGATCCGATCCAGTTCTTCCGCCGGACCTACCTTACGGAAGGCCTGAAGGAACTCCTGTGCAATGCGGCCAGGCGCATCGCGGGCCAAGGCAATGCCGAACCGGCCTTCAATCTGCAGACCAACTTCGGCGGCGGAAAAACACATTCGATGCTGGCAGTCTGGCATCTCTACACCCCCGGGCTCACGGTGCACGACTTTCCGCAGTCGGTGCAGGACATGCTCGGTGACGTCCCTATCGTCCCGGGGGTCCGTCGAGCCGCGATCGTCGGCAATCGCATCGAAACAGCTAAGCCAGCCACCGAGGATGGCCGTCCCGGCATCAAGACCCTATGGGGCGAATTGGCCTGGCAACTTGGCGGCCACGAAGCCTATGCCATCGTCGCGGAGTCGGACCGTGCCAGTATCCCGTCAGGGGCATCCCTCCGTCAGCTTCTTGAAGCGACCGCGCCTTGCGTGATTCTCATCGACGAATGGGTGGCCTACGCACGACTCCTACGCGGCGGTTCTGATCTGCCAGGCGGAACATTCGATAACCAATTCACTTTCGCCCAGACTCTCGCCGAAACCGCCAAATCGGTCCCCGGCGTGATGCTCATCCTATCGATTCCGGCCTCCTATGACCCTAAAGATCGCAGCACCTTCGCGAACGATTCTGAAGTCGGCGGAGTGCACGGACAAGAGGCCCTCGAAGGATTGGAAAATGCGATCGGAAGAATTGCAAAACATTGGCGCCCCGCCACGCCGGACGAATCGTTCGAAATCGTTCGGCGGCGTCTATTCGAGGACTCAACCCCTCAAGCGCTCCGTGACCGCGATTTCATTGCGAAGAGCCTCGTCAAGTTCTACCGAACCCACGACCGAGAGTTTCCCCGGGAAGTTCGGGAGACTGCGTACGAAGACGAGATCAAGCGGGCTTATCCGATCCACCCGGAACTCTTTCGTCGGCTATACGACGATTGGTCGACATTGGATCGCTTCCAGAAGACCCGTGGTGTGCTTCGACTGATGAGCGCTGTCATCTTCAGGCTCTGGCAGAGCGAGGATCCTGCGCCGATCATCATGCCGGGATCGATTCCACTCGGCGATGAGTACGTGCTCGGCGAGGTCACCCACTACTTGTCGGATGCATGGAAGGTCGTGATCGAGGCTGATGTCGACGCACCGACATCGAGCCCGGAACGAATCGACGCCGGACGCACCGCATTCGGCCAGCGTCGTCTCACAAGACGCCTGGCTCGCGCTGCCTTCCTTGCGTCGGCCGCCCGTACTGGACCACAGCGGAAAGGCGTTGAAAGCAAACGCATCTGGCTGGGAACGGCCTTGCCGGGCGACATTGTCGGAAACTTTGCCTCCGCCATACATCTTCTCAGCGACGAAGCCCTGTACTTCCACGCAGACGGCAGCACCTACTGGTACGACACTCAGCAGTCCGTGAATAGGTTAGCCCGGGAGCGCGCCGACGACTACCGGAGCCACCCGGAAGACGTCTACTCCGAGATCGTGCGCCGTATCAAGGAACGGGACTTCCGGAAGAATGGCCCGTTCCACGGGGTCTTCCCTGCGCCGCGAGACAGCGCCGACATCCAAGACCATCCCAACTTGCGGCTCGTGATCGTCCATCCAAGGCACGCGTACTCCAGCCAAACCAGGAAAAATTCGGCGCACGAGTTCGCAATGAACGCGCTTGGAAGCCGCGGAAACTCACCGCGAGAGAATCAGAACATGCTTGTATTCGCCGTGGCTGAACGGGAGCTTCTTGGCTATCTGATGGACTCGGTCCGCGACTACCTGGCCTGGAACTCAATCGTGCAGGAGGACGATCTACCATTGCCCGCTGACCAAACCGCTATGGCTAGTAGGCGACGAAGTAGAGCCGATGACACGGTGTGGCTGCGGCTGACCCAAGCATACAACTCGGTCTACTACCCGACGTGGGACAAGACGCACGGTCGGATCGGACTCGGTGCCGCAACCCTCGATGACGAAACACCGGATATCCCTACGCGCGTGGGCGCCAAGCTAACGGCACTGGATCAGCTCCGCACAGTCATCGCGCCACAACTCCTCGTCAATGACCTCCGCACTAGCTTGATGAAGGTCTGGGAACCTGGACACATTCGATTCGATGAGCTGTGGCGCTACTACCGTAAGTTCCCTTATCTGGTCCGGCTAGTCGACCGCACGGTGCTCGAGCAAGGGTTGGCTCAAGCATTCAATGAGATCGTCGGAGACATCATAGGTTTCGCCTTGGCAAGCGATTACGACGACACGACCGGTCGCTATCTCGACCTGGTTATACCTGGTACTGACATCGCACCTGGCCCAATCACGGGTCGGACGCTCATTGTGAATATCGAACGTGCGAAAGCTCAACGCGAACAAGAGGAACGAACTCAAGCCAGTGCAGACTCATCAACAACGGAAGGCACTGATACCGGAACCGACCGATCTTCGACAGAAAACCCGAGCACCAAACCAGAACGTCGAACCACCCCATCGAGTTCGAAGCCGGAGGTCACAAACGCTCGATTCTGGGGCACCTACAACGTCAACCCTGATCGTTTTGCCCGCGAACTCAATCGACTGAGCCAGGATCTACTCGCACTGCTTGCCGCACCGGAGGGGGCAGAGCTTGAGATCACAGTCAATATCGAAGCCCGACGAGATGGAGGCTTCTCCAGCGACACTGTCATGAAGGTGACGGAAAACCTTCGACACTTGAAGGTCAACGGTCGGTTCGAAGATAGGTGAAGTGGAGGGGCGAGCGCCATCAACCCATAGATACCTCACTCGGCACCACCGTGGTGTACTCGACCGCAGTGCGACGAGCTGTACAAACCGCCGACCCAATCGCACACCAACTCGGGTACCACTGCGGCCGGAATTCCCCTACAACGAGCACGGGACCGCCGAAGCTGCCGCACCTACTGAAGTCACTGTGCAACAGTCGGTGCATCGTTGGCACCCAAGCCCGAGCTTGCCAGCCGTAGCTATCGTGTGAGGATCAGACGGCTGTTCGGGCGGTGAAAACTGGGAGCCGCCTTGTCTGGTGTGTCGGCGGGTATTTCAGGCCTGGCATAGGTCTTTGAGGAATGCGACCGCGTCGGGGTCGGCGTTGCCGGGGTTGGCGAGGCGGGTGCTCACCCAGCTCGCTTGGTGGTCCCGTCACCTCCGCGCCGCCGAGCCTTATCAGGGTTGATGTAGAGCCGAACACCCTTATACACCACTGTGTTCGGCGCATCGTCGTCGTTGTCCGGGTCGCCGGAGTCCGTAGGATCGGGCAGTTCCGCGAGCTCCTCGATGACGATCTGTGCTCGCGCCGCGCTGGGATCAAACATCTCCTGAAACGGCCCGACGAACGACCCCCCGAGCCCGCGGTGCTTCGCCCGAATAGCCGCCCACCCGAACAGTGCCAACGGGGCGATGGTGGCGATCAGCAGTAACAAGTCCCCGCCCATACCCACGAGCGTACCAATGAGATCCTTCACTCAGCTTAGGAGAGAAGGGGCCAGCTTTCTGTTGGTCACCGAACCACATGGCCTCCGTCATGAGAGATACCGGCTTCCGAAACATCGCTACGACATGGCATGAACCAGTGAAGGTGCCCCAGTACCCCAGGGGTAAGTGTTCGCCGAGCGGAACGCTCGACCGTAGGCAGGCACTACTGCCCTGTCGGGCCAGTTCCTGCAGGGTCTCGACCAAGATCGATCAGCGACACGCCGCACTTTTAAGCGCTACCGGAGGTCTGCTGCAAACCCCGTATCCTGCCACCCGCGAAGAAGGCCTCCCACCAGCAGATTTACCCTGGGGTCCTCATCGCCCCTGCGAGGGTTGGCAACACGAAATGTGCGCCTGGGCGGCACGCCTGGACGCCCGGTCCTCATCGCCCCTGCGAGGGTTGGCAACAGCCCGAACTGCTTGCGCTGGTGCAGGTCTGCGACGAGTCCTCATCGCCCCTGCGAGGGTTGGCAACACGGGCCCCCAGGAGGTTTGCGAACCGGCTGTCCCGTCCTCATCGCCCCTGCGAGGGTTCGCAACGCGTTGAACGCCTGCCCGGTGCCGGTGTACTGGATGTCCTCATCGCAAACACCACCGACGACACCGCGCTGGTGTGGCCGGTGAGAACGGCGGGCGACGGGGCGGGGTGGATGTGTGGGTGAGGGCGATCCCCGCTACCGCGGCGGTGACGGTTAGGGGGATGGCAACCGCGCCGCCGATCAGTAGTCGGCGGCGACCGATCCGCCGGACAGTGGAGGGCAATGTGGAACGCGGCGCGGTCCCGGTTCGACCATCGCTTTCGGTCCTTCCTGTCAGGAGGGCATCGACCGAGAGGTCGGCCGATACCGGCGCGGCGCTTTGTTTATCGGCACCGGGCCTTCTGAATGCGGGACCGAAGGTTTGGGCTTCGTCGGCAGGAAGCGGGTGATCTGTGTCGGCTGGCGGGGGTCTGCGGGCGAGTGCTAGGTTTCCGATGGTACGGGTGTTGCGTTGTTCTGGCTGCGGAAATCCCTTGGACGGCAATGCCTTTGCCAGGTGTTCGTGGATCGCGGTCAGTGTCAGGAACTCGGCATCGTCACCAGGGCCGCGCTGCAGCAGCTCGAGCATCGCGCCGGTGTAGGCGGTGTAGGCGGTGTATCGGGCGCCCTCGGGGCGTGGGAGGGCCGGTTCGCCGGGGAAGATGCCAGTGTGCAGGTGCCTGCCACCTCGAGTTGTCCGGCCACCGTGGAAGTGACATCGCTCATGAGGTCGATCGCCAGCCCGGAGAAGCAGCAGTCCAGGATCAGCACTCGGTTGGTCGCGCCGGCGTCGGCGAGGGTATCGCGCAGCATCTCGAACGGAAACGCCGTCCACCCCACCATGTCCCGGTCACTGCGCGTGTTCGGCAGCGACAGATACAACGTCCCGCCCCGGCCGATCAGACCGTGCCCGGCGTAGTAGACCAGCAACATATCCCCCGCCTGCGCGGCCGCGGAGTTCAAGGCATCGCCGATGATCCCGCGGTCTGATTCATCGGCCACCACCACACAATGCCCACGCGGCAACGCGGTCGCCTGCGTATTGGTCAACACCTGGGCGAGGTCGGTGAGGTTGTTGCGGACCGCAGGCAGATCGGGCAACTCAGGATCGGCGAATCTGCTGGTGCCCAGCAGGACCGCCCTTGACCGGGCCGGGTCGGGCAGCCGCACCCTAGCCGTCCAACGCTTTATGCAGTAGGTGCGTCACCTCGCCCTCGGGCAGCCCGCGTGCCGCGATCGTGATCGACTGCCCCTCGCCGCGGGTGATCTCGATATCGACGGTTTGCGGTGGGTGATCCACACGCCCAGCGACGTCGCCAGCAGTGAGGCGCCCTGCCATAGTTCCGGGTTGCAATAGTGTCTCTCCACCACCAGGCGCCCGCCGTGCGTGTGGCCCGGCGCGTGAGGAACTGGGGGGAACGGGTCGGGCGGGTGGGGGTTGGTGCGGGAACGGATTCGGTTCGTCGAGCCGGATTGGTGGCGATTCGCTCTTCGGCACTGGTCCAATGGCGATAGAGTGTGCGAAAAATGGTGCGCCGCAACGAGCAGCATCGCGCTGCTCAATTGCATGGGGTATCGATGATTGGTCGTCGACGCACGCCACTCCAGGTGCCTCGGCGCCGACGCTCAGTCCGGTTGGACAGCGTCCCACGGCACCCACTGACGTAGAAACCGGCTCCACTGACTCCATTGCTTGTCAGCAGCTGAATCTCGACCTCGCAGAACCACACCGGTGCGGTCCCAATATTGAACCGTGCCCACCGGTAGGCGCGCGCCGGGATCCATTCCTCGCCGAGGTGCAGATCGAAAGCGAATGCTTTCTCCCCGAGCGTCACCGGCATGACGCGATCCGGCGTCCGGACCGGCATCACCCACATCCTGCGCGGGGCCACTTTTACCGACCGCGGTGGTTGCAGCAGGCGGATGGCCGTATACCGATCGTCGTTCATCGCGCACTCACCCCGTCCGCGCGATCGACGTCGGGACCGCGGCGGTCGCGGGTGCCTGCCGAGTCCAGCTGCATCGCTGGGCACCGGTACCGGCGAGCTGGACGCGCGTGGTGCGTGGCCGCCGTGCGGTGCGGCCAGTGACCTGGATGTCGAACGTCATCTTGCGTAGCCGTCCACGCCCGCGACCAAGGCCCTCGTATCCGGCGAGCTCACAACGGATTTCGAGATCTGCCCGCGCCCATCCCGCGCCGGTGACGATGAGAACACCGTCATGACTGCGCAGGCGGGCGAGCACAGCACGCGTCCGGCTCGGCGGAGCGGTGCCCGCGACGTCCAGGACGACGACGTCGACACCGTCGAGCAGGACCGCGGCGACCGTGAGCGGATCCTCGCCCCTGAGATCCGGGATATGGGCCAGTCGGGCGAGGTCACCACCCATCTCGACCACAGACAGCAATCCCAGCTGCGGCTGTCCAATGACGGCGACCCAATCGCCGGCGGCGGTAACGGCCGCGAGCAAGCCCAGCATCGGGGTGTTGCGACCGGTGCAGGCGACAACGCCGCCGCGCGGGAGCCCGCCCTCCGGAAGCGCCTCCCCCAAGCCGCCGGACACGGGGATGACCGCGGTCGATGCGCTGGCTGGCAGCGGCGGCGGTTCAGTGGCGCCGACGCGGCCGGGGATGGCCGCCATGCGGGCGCGTAGCGCGGCGAGTTTCTCCTCGCGGGACAGCCCAGCGAACAGCGGTTCGGCGATGCGCCCCGGACGGTCCGGCGCAGGCCCTGGAACGGATAGATGCGAGCCCTGTGCTCAAATGGCTCGATGCGAGCGATAAGCATTACCGGATTTCGACCGTACGAGTTCAGACCGTTCATGTCGCGAGATGAGTCAGGTCTTTCCACCGACCGATGTAGCTGATCGACGCAGACAAGCTGGGCAGGGCCGAAAATCGCTTCGCACCACGTCGTGACTGTGCCATCCTCACCGGATGCCAATCCTGGAACCGAGTGTGGCACTGGCGACGTTGGAGACCGCACTGCGTGAGTTGATGGGCTTCGTCTATCGCCAACGGCATGGGCCGGACTGGCTTGAGGCGGTCACATCCGAGAAACAGCGTGCGCAGTGGGTTGCCCGCGCCGAGACCGAGCAGGTTCGGACTAAGCGCGGAGTCGCCGAGGTCGACGATGTGGGCCTGACCTACGCGAACCTGTACGACCTGTTAGAGATCGCCGACAAGAATTGGAACGAGCTCGCGCCGGCGTGGACAGCAAATCCACCATGTACGCGTTGCTGAAGCGTTTCGATTTCCTGCGTAACCCTGTCGCCCACAGCCGGTTAATGGTGGGGTTCGAGCAGGATCTGTTGTCTGGAGTTGCTGGTCTGGTTCGGAATCAGGTGACGTTGTACATGAGCAGTCAGGACGAGGCGGGCGAGTACTACCCGCGCATCGAGTCGGTCACTGACAGTTTCGGGCACCGACTCGAAGGTCAGGGACCGCCGATCGACGAGATGTTCGGCGGGAAGCTCACCGGGAAGGTGCTGCACCCGGGTGATCGTGTGCAGTTCACCGTGGTCGGTACAGATCCGCAAGACCGTCCGCTGCGGTGGGATCTGACCACGGTCACCGGCACGATCGAGGATTCGAAGCTCTCGACCGGCGGCAACCCTGTGATGCTTGAATGGGTCGTCGGCAAGGGCGATGTCACCGAGGTCGCGGTCGCCCATATCCACATGTACGCCGAAGGCTCGGAGTATCGGCGGTTCACGAGGTTCGACCATCGCGCGTACTTCAGGTACATCGTGCGGCCGCCGCTGGACCACAACCCCGCCGTTTAGACAGGGTGCCTCTCCGGACCGAGGGCCATCGGCACTACATTGCGTTCCGCCGACATCGGATCAGCACGGCCAGTAGATCTTCCGATATCCGCGCTGGCCGGTTCGGTCGGCGCGGTATGCGGCATGCGCGGAGGTTGCCATGCGACACCCATCGATGCTGCACCGAAAGGCTGGCGGCCAGGTCTAAG